>NZ_QSBX01000036.1:0-28987 GCF_003465835.1 Anaerotruncus sp. AF02-27
ATGCCTCGGCTCGTAGCTGGCTGCCACTCTTCCGAGGCAAATATATTGTAACAGGAGGACAAGCAATAAAAAACCGCCCGCGTGTAGCGGGCGGCCAGAGAGGAGAAACAAAATGTGGAAGAAAATCAGGGAAAGTCTAATTATTGATCCGAAACGGGATAGCGACCTTTTTTATGAAAGGCATCCCAATTTACCATTGGGAATCTCATTGGCTGCTTTTTTATCCTCGAGTATTCCGCTTATCCTGTTGATAATAATCCGAGGATGAGCGCAACCCACCCCGCAAGACTCGAGATCAACGCAAGGATGAAAATTACCACTGGTATCAAAAACCTTCGACGATCCTTTGCTCGTAATGAAAAATCGCGTGCGGGCGGAAGGGGGAACAACAATGTTAGATAAACTGTTTTGGCGAATCAACGCTAGGAAAACGGGAAATTACTTCAAAATCATTGAGATTGGCGGAAAGCTCTTTTTTGTGACGATAGAGCCGTATATCAGCATCGATGAGCGTATAAAGCAAGCACGGGAAGCGGGCTTTTTATCAGAACAAGACATTCGAGATTTCGAGGATAAGTCAGCGATAAACTGAGGAAAGCCAAGGATATGCAGACTCTAGCTTATTTATTATCCCAGAGTAAAGGCGAATTTCAGAGGAGGAAACTTTGATAGGGTTTTGATCAGAATTTCGATGGGTTTCCAACTTAGACAATTTGTTGCGATAGCATCCATAAATTTCGAGAATTTCAACTTGAGAAAAATCGACTGGCAAAATTATCACCTCCTTTACCGAATATTACCATAGTCAAGGAGGACAAGCAATAATAGCGCCCACAAATCCGCGGCGAAAGGAGGCCCGCAAATGCGAAAAACGCTGGACCAGATCCGGGAGATCCCTGGACCTTACATATCGGCGGCGGATGCGGCCGCCTACATCGGAATAGATGCGCAAATAATCCGAGTCGCGGCTACGGGAAAGGCAAAGGTACAGTTGCCGTTTCCCACGGAAAAATGGACCGAAAAACGCCTGAGAATCCCCAAAGGGGAATTTATCAAATGGGCCGAAAAAACCGAAGGAATTTGAAAAAATCAGAAAGGACAGATCATCATGCGCAAATTATGGACCCGCGCCGCAGCTCAGGCGCATTACATCAAAGTACAGACAGGCCGCGCGCCGCATGACCTTGCATACTGCTCCGCATGTGACTATCTCAAAAAGCCTGCCCGCGCGCCGGAGCATGAACTGAAGCGGCAAGGAATCAAGGCATAAGGAGGCGCGTCAAATGGCCTATCAAAAGGTTGCGTACCCGCCGCGAAAATGCGCCGTGTGCGAAACCGTATTTACACCAGGCCGCCGAGACAAAAGATTTTGCTCCGCCGCGTGCCGCAGCAAATACCGACACCGGGTACGTCCAAACAAGCCGCGGAAATCCAAAAGGACGCGGCAGTTAGTAGATAGACGCTGTACACACCCTTTATCCATTGGGGATGGATGCTATCTACACGAGCACTGCGGGACCTGCCCGTTTGCGGATTGCGCAGCGGACGCGGCGGACATCGTAAATTACGACCGGGAAGCGAAAGGAGACGCGAAGAATGGACAACCTGTATGAGCTTTGCGCGTTTTACCTGTTTTGGGGGCCTCGCCTGATAATCCCATTTGGATGTATGGTGATGGCCGCCGCAATAAATGAGGATCTTATACCGTGGATCAAGAGGAGGAGCGCTCGTGCTGTGCACCGTCGAAAAGCCGGTTAAATTCAAAACCTGCAAAAACTGCCCGGATCATACACGGGATCGCTCGTGTTGCGAGACATGCGCGGGATGGCGCTACCGGGAGCGCCGTAACAAGCAGTATCACGAGATCTATGACCGCCGCCGCAAAATCAATACGGACGCGGCGGCACATGTCAGCCAGTCCATTGCACGTACTTTTCGGAGGACCGGCGTATGGTGAGCCTACATATTGCGCACGTAGCCGCCCAGCTCGTCATTTTAGGATTGGCGGCACGGCTCCACATCATTGACAGCTATCCGCGCTTGCAGGCCGCGCGCCGGGCCGCGGGGAAAGGAAGATCATGGCGAAGAAAAAACAACCCCCGCAGGATCAAAAATCCTTGCGGGAAATGACCATAGCAGAGGTAGAGGAGGCCCGCCACGCATATAACCGCCTGCATCCAAATGACCGAATCGAGAGCTACGGGAAATTTGTGCAAAGAATGGGGGACAAAATCCCGTGAAGATCCTCGATGTTTTTGGATCGCTGGCCTATGCCGTGGGGTCTGGAGGAGAGTGCTACATATTGACCGGGTGCCGGACGGACCAGGACGGCGGACAGCTGTATTTTGACCACAAGATCAAACTTAACGGCGCACAGGCGCAAGCGGTTGGGGAGATTATCGATGAGGCCACATTTGCGCAGCGCCGGATCATTGCCGGGCTTGCGGACATCCTCACCCCCCAGGAGGAGCGCCGCCGCGCGGCGGCGCTGTACGAACCGGCCGCCCCGGAGGATTGCTGTCCGCGTTGCGGCGAGCACCCGCCCGCGGAAGGGGATACTCTTTGCCTGGATTGCCGCGCATGGATCGGGGAATCGATCCACGGCCGCCTGGAATTTAAGCCGTATACAAACACGATTTGCCCGGTATGCGGGCAGAAGTTACGCCCGGCCGTGCAATGCCACAGAGCCGGTGCAAGTATCTGTATGACGCATTGCTTTAACCCGCCGTGCGAACATCTCGACATGACAACCAGCCTTACGCGCTGCACCTATGCCGAGGATCGAGGAGGCCAAAAAGCACAACAAAAAACGGTTTAACGCCCACTGTCCAAAGTTGCGTTAAACCGTTTCGCTTACTCCGAGAGCTGGCCGCTCTCATTGCATTTATTATACCACGTGAGCGGCCGGACTGTCAATTGTGCAATCCCTGCAAGGCCGCATTGTGAGCGGCCTTGCGACGGAATCAATCTATTATCTTACCGACAGGAGGCCAACAATGGGATACTACATGCAGACCTACAAAACCGGGGCAGTGATCGAGGTCGAAAAGCGGCAGACGCTCGGCAGGCCGAGGGAAACCTTTGGCCCTCGCGCTCCGAAACAAAAACCCACGCCGGATCAGATGTTTGCCATCAACGAGCGAAACGCGGCCAACAATCTGCGCCGCATCCTAAACGCCAATTTTGGGGAGGACGACTACCACGTTGTCCTCAAATACAAGCCCGGCGAGCACCCGGACCCTTAGAAGCCCGCAAGCAGATCGAAAACTTCCTCCGCGGCTTGCGGGCCGTCTTTAAGGCGGAGGGCCAGGAACTGAAATACATACACGTCACGGAGCATTTGAGATCGACCATCCACCATCATCTCATTGTCCAGCATTGCGATCCGCGTATCATATCCCGCCTTTGGAAAAAGGAGCCGTCCCACCTCCGGGCAAGCTTCCACCCGCTGGACGGCAGCGGGCAATATAAAAAGCTGGCCGAGTACCTCATCAAAGAGACATCAAAAACATTCCGCAGCGGCGAGAGCGCATACCGAAAAAGATTCTGCGAAAGCAAAAACCTCATCCACCCAAAGCCAAAAACCAAAAAGATAAACGCGCAGAAATGGAGATCCGCCCCAGTACCCAAAAAAGGTTACATCATCGAGACTGATTCGGTCGAAACTGGAGTCAATCCATTTACCGGGCTTGTCTGGCAGAGATACAGCATGATCCGCATTGCGCCGCCAAACAAGCCAAGAAAAAGGACCATATAAAAATCAAAAAATCGAGGTGATAAAAACGCTGGAACTAAATCAACTTTACAACATGGATTGCATGGATGGGATGCGGGAATTCCCGGACAAATATTTTGAACTGGCGATTGTAGATCCGCCCTATAGAGATGAATCGGAGAATTGCCCCACAAAAGATATGCGGAAACACGGGACAATGAAAACTTTCGGAAAAAAGCCAGACGCAAAATATTTTGATGAGTTGTTTCGCATAAGTCAAAATCAAATCATATGGGGCGCAAACAATTTTAAATTACCAGAATACAAAGGATTCGTTGTCTGGAAAAAACAAACGATATCCGAGAAATTTACCATGTCGATGGCGGAAGTTGCCTACATATCGGAGGGGCTTGGAACGATATCTAAAGTGTTTGAGTATCCGCCGCAGGGCAAAAAAGACGATTGTAGAATCCATCCCACGCAAAAGCCGGTAGCGCGCTACGAGTGGCTATTATCCAAATACGCAAAACCCGGAGACAAGATCCTCGACACTCACGCAGGCAGCGCGTCCAGCCTGATTGCCTGCCACAACATGGGATTTGATTATATCGGCTTTGAGATCGATCGGGATTATTACGAAAAAGCGCTGGAGCGCCTGGAGGCGGTTAAAGCGCAAACGAGATTATTTTAGGAGCGTGACCTTATGAAAATATACATAGCGGGCAAGATCACAGGCGATCCAAATTACAAAAGCAAATTTAATGCCGCACATCTATCAATTGTGTATCAATACGATGTCCCCATCAACCCCGCGCTCCTACCGGCCGGATTATCAAAAGCGGACTATGCCCGGATTTGCTTTGCAATGATCGATACGGCCGACAAGGTTATGTTTTTGCCGGACTGGCAGGAGAGCCCCGGCGCACGTCTCGAAATGGAATACTGTCTGTATACCGGAAAAGACATCGAAATACTGCCAGTAATACCAGAGGTATAACAGAACCATTTTGCCGCCGCTGGCAAAATGGAAAGCCGAAAAACAATAGCGGGGAGGAAAGATCGTGATATACCGAAAACCCTACAAGCCGCGCCGCACACAGATCCCGGAAAAGGATCGGATCGCGCCGCCCGGACAGCAGGCCACACCACCGGAGCCGCGGCCGGAAGAAAGCACAAGTTGCTTTAAATCCAAATCTCAGACCATCGATGTAACCGTGACGAATCAACCGTTAGCGCCCCAAAGCAGTAGTGGGCGATCCGCCTCTGCAAAAGGGATGTCATCCGGCCTTATTAACCATATACCGGAGCCGCCGCTAGATCCGCCGCCGCGCCGCCGCCCCAAAGCCGCCTCCCCCACAATGCCGATTCCCACCGAAAGCGAGGAGCAGCAACAACTCTTTTTATGGGCGCAATGGATGGAGGGACAGCACCCGGAGCTCGCACTTTTGCACCATATCCCCAATGAGGGCAAGCGCTCAAAGGCTACGGGCGGCCGCCTCGTTGCAGAGGGATTGCGAAAAGGCGTGCCGGACATCTGCCTGCCAGTCCCAAACGCAATATATCACGGTCTGTATATCGAGCTCAAGCGTATAAACGGCCGCGCGTCGGAAGATCAAAAGAGATGGATCTCCGCCCTGAATAATCAGGGATACCGCGCCGCCATCTGCTTTGGATGGGATGAGGCCGCGAAGGTCATTATGAGCTATCTAAATATCAAAGGAGGACCGCACCATGTCGAGGAGTAAAAACGAGTCGTCATACCGTTATTGGACCCGCCTGTCAAGAGATCACGCACAGCCGGGCAAAGACCGCACAAAGAGCCGCCGCCCGCGGTCACGCACCCAGAGAGGAGGCCGCCGCAATGGATAATGTAATAAGCCTTGCGGCCGCCCGTGCCGCCGCCGATCTCGTGCCGAATTATCCCATCCCATACAATGAGCTGACTGTGGAGCAGATTATACCGCAGATAGCGGGTATATGGGAGGAGATAGACAAGATCCCGCATAAGCGGTATGGAGTGTGCCGGTTTTGCGGACAGGTTAAGGACATGCCGGACGCCGGTTATAGTCTGCAAAAAGATCTCGATGAGATTGCCCCCCGCCAGTGCGAGTGCCTGGACGCAAAATCATACGCAGCGGACTTGCGACGCGAGCGGGAGCGCATAGAAAAACGCCTCACCGCACAGGAGCAAGCGGAGGATGCCATCGACGAGATGTTTGGAGAGCAGGCTCCGGGATATGGAAAAATAACCATCAAGGAGGATACTCGCGCCCACATCCTGCAAACCGCCATGATGGTATACGACCGCAAGATGCGCGGCGCGACTATCGAGGTTACTGACGGTATCAAGGTCAAAATCTCCCGGTCCGCAAAGGATATCCTCAAAATCAAGCGCGCGGATAGCTCGGAATGGGAACAGGAAATCGAATAGGAGGAATCCCTAAATGTCAAACATCACCGACTTTATCCCGGCCCGCACCATATACCCGCCGTATGCCTGGGCGATCTTTAACGGCCTCAAATGGTGGGAGACTACTCCGCGCCCGGTGAGAATCCGCGGCCGCATTGCAATCCATGCAGCAAGAGCCTGCCCTGCTGCCGAGATGTGGCGCTTTGTCCGGGAAATCAACAAGTGCAGAGATGTTGCGGAATATATGAAACGAGGCCTTTATACCAGAGAGTGGATGCAATCTCTACCGCATGGGGAGATCCTGGGAACCGTTGAAATTGTCGATTGTATCCCGGTGGATCAGATGCGGGATCGTCTCACGGATTTGGAGCGCGCGTTTGTCGATATCTCAGACGGCCGGTATGCCTGCAAGCTCGCCAACCCCATACAATTCGCAAAACCGATACCAGCAACCGGGCAACAGGGGTTTTGGCGCTTTTACGGGATGGCGGATAGCAAAAGCGCCCAGACGGATAACAAATAGCGGGGATGAAACGCCATAAACCGAAATCGAGGTGATAAAAACGCTGGAACTAAATCAACTTTACAACATGGATTGCATGGATGGGATGCGGGAATTCCCGGACAAATATTTTGAACTGGCGATTGTAGATCCGCCCTATGGAATTGGTCATGACGGACAGCGGCAGAGTATACATAACAACCCAAAGCACAACCGAAAGTATCATGCCCGGAAAGGCTGGGACAGGGAAATGCCGCCGCCGGAGTATTTCAGGGAGTTGGAACGGGTTTCCGTAAATCAAATAATTTTCGGCGGAAACTATTTCGTCCCCATGTTGAACTGCGGCACAAAGGGCTGGGTGGTTTGGGACAAAGGGCAGCACGGATTGACAATGAGCGATTGCGAGCTTGCATATACATCGTTTAACTGTCCGACGCGAGTTGTTGTAATAAATCGAATTGAATTGCAAAGAGACGGAGATACGTTCCATCCCACGCAAAAGCCTGTGAAGCTCTACGAGTGGCTATTAGCCAAATATGCAAAATCCGGCGACAAGATCCTCGACACTCACGCAGGCAGTGCATCCAGCCTGATAGCCTGTCACAACATGGGATTTGAGTACATCGGATTTGAGATCGACCGGGATTATTACGAAAAAGCACTGGAGCGCCTGGAGGCGGTTAAAGCGCAAATTAGGTTTTAAAACCAAACCGCCCGGCGTAGCAGGGAGAAAGAAAAGGACATGAAATACGAATTTACAGGAGAGACAAAAAACGTTTGCGGCATTACATTGCGGCGCATTCGGGCGCTTATGGATATTGGTGAAAATGTGATAGCTGGAGACACCGGATGCTGCATGGAGTGCCGGAATGAAGTACGTCATAGACCGCATCCCGCCGAGCAATAACCGGTACATAGGGCGAACGAACTTCCGGGAGTACCAGAAAGCCAAAAAAGAATGGGCCGAACTAATTTACTGGACGTGTATCCCGCGCCCGGAAAAGCCAATTTCCCGCGCGGTTGTGAAGCTGACCTATTTCTTCCCGACCAGAGGACGGCGCGACCCTGATAATTATTCCGGCAAGATGATTCTGGACGGGCTGACGGCGGCGGGAATCATAGAGGACGACAGTTTCGGGCATATCGAGCTTATTCTGCGCGGCGGATATGATAAAGACCATCCGCGAACAGAGATTGAGGTTATGCCGCAAGAAAGGAGATAAGACATGGCAAGAACCAAGAAATACGAAAGAACACCGGTAATTCTCCGAGCAGATGAAATCGTGAAAATGTTTTATCAGGGATATACCATCCCTATGCTGATAAAAAAGTGAAGGAAAGCGAAATATCCTCCACGATTGCAGCAAAGCGCAAAGTCTATGAGACTTTGTACGAATACGACATGCGCAAAGGATGGGAGAAAGATGAAACGCCATAAACCGAAACCAAACCGCCCGGCGCAGCTGAGAGAGAGGAAATGCCATGAAAGATTATCAAAAATCAGTGATTGAAAAGATACAGGCAATGACCCCAGAAATGTTTTACGAATTTGTGATGGATCTCTGCAATACATATATCGAGACAAAGAACCGCCCGCGCTACACCGAGCAGGATATCGCAATCATGCGCGGGAGAGTAGCGGAGGGCACGCCGTGGGTTGCGCGTGACGATGACGGAGATTTTGCGGCATACAAAGAAAAACCGGAAAGACTCAAGATCGGATGGTACTCAGATGATGATTTTTACGATATCAACGGTGATTTGCTCTCATGGATCAAACCCGGCGAGTGCGTAGACCTGAGAGAGATATTGCGGGAGGTGAAATAGATGGAGTGGATCAGCGTAAAGGATAGGCTTCCGGAAGATGATTTGCCCATAGATACAGACAGACTGATGATAAAAGTGCTTGTCTGTTCTACAAGCGGCAAATACGGAGTGAGAACACTATTCAGACAAAGGTGGACAATGAATTGGGACCCCAAAACCGATACAAGTACATATGCGCCCTGGGAATGGAGCAGGCACGCTCTAAACATCACCCACTGGATGCCTTTACCCGAACCACCAAAGGAGGATCACTGATGGCTGAATACATAGATATCGTCGGCATAAAGCAAGCTGTCAACAAGGGGGAAATGCAAGCATTTGTGCGGGATGGCAGCATCTATTTGCAATGCAAGGTTTCCGGCGAATGCGTAAAGATTGGTGATGCTCCCGCCGCTGATGTCGCGCCGGTGGTGCATGGGCGGTGGATTGATCCGGAAGATGACGACGGAGGCACATTATGGCATTGCTCCAAATGTGGCTATCCAGTTAAAACCATCGCAAAACCAAATTGTAATTATTGTCCCAAATGCGGCGCTCGAATGGACGGAGGCGAAGAAAATGCGGCTGATTGATGCTGAAAACTTTTGCAAAGAACATCAGGACCTCCCATCTGTCGTGTATGTTGCGCTTTCCAAATCGCCCACCATAGACCCCATCCACGCCGTGGGCGGGTGTAGGTGCGCGGAGTGCAAATTTGCCTCAGCGGACGGAGGTTACGAATATCCAGGACAGGCAGAAACGCATGTCAATTGCACCATCCGGTTAACACGGAATCACAGGGCAGTTATTATGCCAAAAGATGGACATTGCAGTTGTGGTGAGCGAAAGGACGGTAAGAAACATGACAACCAGTGAAGCAATCAAGTGGTTTGAAAATCGAAAGAGCGGCAGTACAATGCCCGGTGCAGTGTTACAAGATGCACGGGAACAGGCGATAAAGTATCTCGAGGAGATAGAGACTGTTGCCACATGAATTTAGATAGCGGGCGTTACAGGTCCGCACAACCAACAACAAGTAGCGGGCGTTACAGGTCCGCACAACCAACAACAAGTAGCGGGCGTTACAGGTCCGCACCAACCAACAACAAGTAGCGGGCGTTACAGGTCCGCACAAACCAACAACAAGTAGCGGGCGTTACAGGTCCGCACCAACCAACAACAAGTAGCGGGGAGGCGATCAATTGATATTTGACGATGTGGCGGAAGTCATGAACAAAAATCCTGTTAGAAAAATAAGAAGGATAACCGGGCTTAATGTCAGTAGGATACAGAGTTTGCGATGCGGATGTACGTTTAACCTTGATTATAGCGTCGTCGCCGCACTCGAAAAGCTTGGATACACCGTAAAACTCGAAAAAAAGTGTACCGAAAATCAGAACGCAAAATGATTTATACTGCGGATAGGTAGAGGAATCTGCCTATCCTTTTTCCTTACTCTTTCCTCCTCCCGCGCTGGCAGACCGCGGGACCTAATAGTCTGCCGGTCATATAAATAGAGATCGGAGGAAGCGAATTGGAGGCGACAACATGATAAAAACCAGAATCCCCAAAAGAAGGGTATTTAATATTATTTATTCTGTCAAAGAATTGTCGAGATATATGGACAAATTGCCCAATGTAGATGAATGCTACAAATTTGTATCCACCGGAGGGTTTTCGTCCATATCATTTGTAAAATTTGTTGCCGACCGCACAAAAATCAACGAAATGGCGGCAACAACCTTGCGTGTCGGAAGAAAAGAATTAGAATGCTTAGATCGACTGAAAAAATATGGAAAGCTGGATCGATGTTTTTTTATCGTCGGCGGAATTATGGCCAATGACGGAAAAAAAGGAAAGGTATACCGATATTACGAGGATTTTGAGGCGGTATGCCGCAACAACGGATGGGAATATAAAGCGACAACCAATCATAGCAAAATCATATTGATGGATACCGAAGCCGGGAAATATGTCCTGGAAACCTCCTCCAACTTAAATGAAAATCCGAAAATGGAACAATTTAGCTTTGAGAATAATCAGGCACTGTTTGATTTTTACCGTGAGTGGATCATGGATGTGATGAGATGTTAAATGCACGGGAGGAAAAATTTGTTGCCGCACTGGTTGCCGGGGATTCGCAGCGCGCCGCGTATCGGAAAGCCTTTAAGCAAAGCCGAAAATGGAAGGATGCAACCGTCGACACAAAGGCGTGCTTGCTCTGGAAACAAGATAAGATTCAGGAAAGGTATTTTGAGGTTCGAGAGGAGGTCGCAAGAGCGGCCCATGATGAGGGGATTGTTACCGCGAAAGACATTCTCCGTGAGCTTGCCAAAATAGGATTCGCAGACATAACGGATTACCTGACGGTAAAAAGCGATCTCGTCCAAATCAAAAACACGGAGGATATTCCCCGCGCTCGAATTGGCGCAATATCCGCAATAAAACAGGGTAATTTCGGGATCGAAATGAAATTACATGATAAAGTACGGGCGCTCGAATTGATGGCAAGAATTTATGGGCTTGTGAACGGGCAGCCAATGCAGCAGGCAGATGATAACGGGCTTTCTGAGGCGATTGGAAACGCGGCAAAGGAGATTTTTGCAGATGAGGTTCTCGACGTTCAGCAGAAAACAACTGAAGATACTGACGTGGTGGGCGCATCCGATAGCAAAACGGAACTATGATGCGATCATTGCGGATGGCGCGATTCGATCAGGAAAAACGTTGTCGATGTCTGTGTCATTTATGCTGTGGGCTATGCAGAATTTTGACGAGGAAAACTTCGCAATCTGCGGAAAAACGGTCGAAAGTTGCAATCGAAATGTAATTGTGCCGTTAATCAATGCGATTGGCACGCTCATGGGATTTAAGCAGATAAAAAGCAAAAATTATATACAAGTAAACTTTGCGGGACACTCTAACCGGTTTTACATATTCGGTGGAAAAGACGAGGGGAGCGCGGCGCTTATCCAGGGCATAACCCTTGCGGGGGTACTGCTTGATGAGGTTGCGCTGATGCCGCGATCGTTCGTGGAGCAAGCGCTGGCTCGCTGTTCGGTGGAAGGTTCACGTTTTTGGTTTAACTGTAACCCGAACAACCCGCAGCACTGGTTTTATATCGAGTGGATAAAAAAGCATCAAATGCGCCGCGCGCTTTATCTCCACTTTACAATGGACGATAACCCATCGCTGTCTGACAAGACAAAACAGAGATATCAAAACCTATACAGCGGCGCATTTTACGAGCGATTTATCCGCGGAAATTGGGTGGCGGCCGAGGGCGTTATCTACAGCATGTTTGATCCAGAGATCCATTGCTATGACGAGCTGTCGCCGGGAGCAGTTACGCGGAGTACAACACGCATTATCGCTTGCGATTACGGGACAATCAATCCATGCGTTTTTCTGGATTTTTTGATCGAGCCAAATGGAGCAATACATCTGGACCGGGAGTATTACTACAACAGCAGGGCCGAAGAAAACGGCGGAAAGATGAAAACAGATGAGGAATATTACAGAGATCTAGAATCATTTGTATTATCGCGGCGCGCAACCTGGGAACAGGGGCAGGAAATCGGAGAGTTTCTTGTTGAGCCAGAAATGATTATTATCGATCCATCGGCCGCATCGTTTAAAGAGTGCATTCGGCATCATGGGCGGTTTGCGGTCAGAGATGCAGATAATGAGGTATTGGACGGAATCCGACGCGTAGGAACGGCATTGCAGACCGGTCGCCTGAAAGTAAGCCGGAAATGTAAATCGACCATCGGAGAATTCCAGTCCTATGTATGGGATGAAAAATCTCCGGTCGACAAGCCGGTAAAGGCCAATGATCATGCAATGGATGCACTTAGATATTTTATCAACACGATTTATGAAAGAAGGTGGGGAGTATGAGCAAGCGAGGAAAACAGCGAGCGGCCGCGGGAAGAATCGGGGAGCCGGTGGTTGTCGCGGGAAGCATTCCGGCGCTTGATGCTTTCCAAAATTCGCTCACCCGGCAGGGCGTGGGGATGCCAAACTTGACAAATGCCACAAAGTACCCGCTCACCCGCATGGATTTTGATTTTACCCTCCTCAATTCTCTTTATCGCAGCCATTGGATTGCCGCTGGCATTGTAGATATACCGGCAGAAGATATGCTCAAAAACTGGATCACTTTACAGAGCAAGATGCGGCCAGAGGATATTGATGATTTCGAGCGCCGGGTTCGCCAAACGAGGACCCGCGCGCAGTTGTTGGAGGGCCTCAAGTGGGGAAGGCTATACGGCGGCGCAATTGGGATCATAACGCTCGCCTCGGATACTGATCTTGCAAATCTTTCGGAGCCGCTGGAACTGGAAAATGTACAAATGGACGATTACCGCGGCTTGCGCATATTGGATCGATGGATGGGGGCGACTCCATCCGCAGAATTGGTTGACGACATAACATCCCCGGAATTTGGGATGCCAAAATATTATTCGCTTACCGGAATAGGGCTAAACGGAGTCAGTGTACATCATAGCCGCATTGTGAGGTTTGTGGGGGTTAAACTTCCGCCCATCGAGGAAATCGCGGAAAGTTATTGGGGAATGTCGGTGCTTGAAAGACCGATTGAAGAAATCTTGAAGCGGGATAACAGCAGTGCCAATATTGCGGGACTCATATTCCGCGCAAATTTGATCGTGCGTACAATGGCGGATCTGCCGCCGCTGGCCGCCACAAACAATCAGGCGTACCAGCGGATATTGCAATCCCTCGAGGCACAAAATCAGTTATTAAACAATTTCTCACAACTTTTGCTCGGGAGAGACGAGACGGTTTCCTCGCAAACCTATACTTTTTCGGGGCTGGCAGATATTTATGAGGAGTTTATGCTGGATGTCGCCGGAGCCGCCCACATACCGGTAACAAAACTATATGGCCGATCACCGGCCGGAATGAACTCAACCGGAGAAAGTGACCTGCAAAATTACTATGACATGATCACGCAGGAGCAGGAAACCACTCTAAGGCCGGTATTGGACAAGCTGCTCCCGGTTATCTGCATGAGTACATTTGGAGCCGTCCCGGACGATCTGAATTACAAATTCAATTCGCCAAAAACCGTAAGCCCCAAAGAGGCCGCCGAACTTGCCAAAGCTTACACGGAGGCCGTTGCATCCGCCTATAATGCAAACCTCATCTCACAAAAAGCGGCGGCAAAGGAATTGCGGCAGCAGGCAGACACTACAGGGATATTCTCAAACATTACAGATGAGGACATCGAACACACGACAGATGAGTACATAGGAGACCGAAATGAGGATATGTCGCAGTTTGCCGATATTTTAGGAGGACTGCCGACCGCGCCGCTTCCCGCCGTCGAAAAACCGGAGAGTGATGTCTAATGGCTCTAATCAATCCATGGGAACCGCCCGCCCGCATAGAGGACGGCTACCGAAAAGCAATCGAAGCTGGGATACTGGCTTTTCAGCCTCAAATTGCAGCAGCCGGGAGCCTTGCCGCGGCGCTCACAGCACTGGAAGCATTCGGACAATCCGAAACCTTTCGTCTATTTGCCCGCGCGGTAGCGGCTAAGATGGTGACAAATACGTTGAGCTGGAGCGCTAAAACATGGAGGGATGCTGCGCGGGAGATGTCCAAAGGCCAACAGATATATAACGCGACCCGCTCGGAAATCGACGGCCGCCTTAAAAATGAAATCGAGTGGCAGATCACGCGCAACGCACAGCTCATATCGTCGTTGCCCCAGGAAATACGCCAAAACGTGGACGGTATCATTTCGCGCATGACGATCGAGGGATCGCGGCCGGAAACAATCGAAAAAGAAATTCTCAAATACTTCCCGGAAACTACGGCAAAACGCGCGAAGCTTGTAGCGCGCACCGAAGCGGCTAAAACGCATACGGCACTTATTCGGTCCCGCGCTGAGAGTCTCGGGATAACGTGGTATATTTGGCATTCGACAAACGATGTTCGAACCCGTCGTGCACACCGCCTTATGAATGGAGTCCTTTGCCAATGGAGCGATCCGCCGAGCCCGGAAGCCCTTGCCGGAGAAAGGACGGTTGGCAACTACGCGCCGGGAGAAATTTGGAATTGCCGATGCTACCCGCAGCCGGTTACAAATATTAACCGGGTTAGCTGGCCGCGCAAGGTCTACTATAACGGCAGCATCCAGACAATGACGCTCGCGCAGTTTAGACAGATTGGAGGTATGGCCGCATGAGCGATTACAGGGAGCGCGCCATAAAATCATACGACCGGGAAACAACTCCCCGCCGTACAGCTTTTTATGGCACGCGCATAAGCCCAAACCAGATAAAGACCGTGGAGGATTACACAATCTATCTCAACGTCCCAATTGCCCGCGTGGGAGAACAGGAATACTTGCCCTCCGAATTAGGATTGACGGGAAACGATCCCGTAATCCTGTACCGGCCGGAGGAGGAAGTTTTCGCGCCGGAAGCAATCGCCAGTTTTGAGGGAAAGATCGTAACAGACGAGCATCCCGCAGATATGGTCAATGCCGACAACGCGAGCGTGTTGTTAAAAGGCGTTGTCCTGAATGTCCGCAGAGGGCAAGGAGATGAAGCCGACCTTCTTCTGGCCGATCTCATTGTTTATGACCGCACGCTCAATGAAGAAATTCAAAACGGCAAACGGGAAATCAGTAGCGGATATTATCACGATATCGAAGAAACGGAAGGTCGCTATTATCAGCGAAATATCCGGGGTAATCACGTCGCAGTCGTACCGGCTGGGCGGGCGGGTCCCAGGGTTTCGATAAAAGACGCAGCACCCCAAAATAAAAACCGAAAGGAGATTAAAACTATGTCACACAAAGCAAAATGGTATTCCAAAATTCTCGGGATTGCCGCAAAGGATGCAGACCCGGATGCGGTCGCGGAAGTGATCGACGAGATTGCGGAATGCAACAAACCGGAGAAAGACGAGGAGACGCCGCCTCCCGAGAATGCGCCGGACCCAAACGCGGCCCTCATGGCGGAAATTAAAAAACTGTCCGACCGACTCGCGGCCCTCGAAAATCCCGGCGAAAAGGACGTGCTCGACGAACTCGCGGAGGAAATCAAGTCTGGGGACGAGGAGGGAGATTCGCCGGAAAGCGAGGAAACTGTCATTGTAGATGCCGGGGAGGAAAACCAGTCCGCACAGCTTAGCCGCGACGCTGCAACCGCACTGATCAAATCCGTTCGCCCGGTTCTTGACAGCATCAAAGACGACAAAGAACGCAAAGCGGCGAAAGACAGCTTTGCAAAATCTCTGCGGCAGATGATGGCGGCCCCCGAAAAGCCTGCAATGGCAAAAATCAATGAGGAGATGCGCAAAGCCGCAACCAATGATGCGGCTCCGGCCGACGAGTCAAAAATCGGTATCGAAATTCGAAACAAATTCAATCCGCATTATGCGAAAAAGTAAAGGAGTGTTTTAAATGCCTGGACAGACGATTGGAATAAATCTCAACAACGGGTATCCGGGAACCTTCTCCCGGCAAAATGTATATCTTGCGGTTTCCCGCGTGGCGGGCGGGAATATCCCGTTCGGATCGCCAGTGAAATATGATTCCGATGGAAACGTCGTAGTTATGGGAGCCTCAGACACCGCGGCCAAATTCCTCGGGATCGCCTCCCGCAATGTCAAACAGTCAACCGTAATCGGAGAGCCGGTCGAAAAATACGCAGCGAATGAGATTGCAACGATCGTAACGATGGGCGCGGTTTCGGCCGTCTGCAATGTAGGCGATCCCACGGTAAACGGTAACGTTTATCTGCGAATTACCGCAAATGAAAGTGTAACCGGAGGCGTGGTTGGTGGCCTGGAAGCAACCGCAGATGGCGCAAACTCTGTATTGCTTACAAATGTCCGCTGGAATATCAACGGCAAGGATGAGAATGGGGTATCCGAAATTCGCATCCTGTACCCGGTTAATGCGTAAGGGAGGAATGACAAATGAGCAAAATCATTGAATTTACCAAACCCACCAAAGAACGAGTCCAGACAATGGACAGCCTGATTCGTTCCGGGAAAATGGGCGCGCGCTTTGCGTTGCCGCAGATGGACGCGGCAACCGCTGGCGGCCTTGCGTTCCTCGTGGGAGAGCTTGAAAAGGTCGATACAGCCCTGATGGAGCCCCTCACCTCCGTTACGTGGATGCGTGATATCGTCGCCAAAACAGGCGGCGGATTTGTAAATCTGGTTTCGGCCTATGCCGTAAGCTATGGAACCACCGGAGCAGATGAGGAGTCGTTGATCTACAACGGAGCAACCGACATTGCTACCGCGCAGGCAGACCTCACAAAAGACCTCTGGAAAACTGTAACCTTTGCTATGAACATGCAAATTGGTTATCTGGACCAGGAGGCTCTCCGCCAGATCCCGCGCAGTATCAATGAGATTTACGATAACGGGATCAAACTTAACTGGAACAAGTTGCTCGACAAGAGTACATACTACGGGCTTAGCAAAATCAACACCCACGGACTGGTAAACAATCCGAATGTGGTTACATCCACCGTCGCGGCCGGAGCATCCACCAAAACCACTTGGAAAGATAAAACTCCGGTTGAAATTCTCGCAGACGTGAACGCGGTTCTTGCAGCGCAGTGGGAGGCCGTGGGATATGACACCTCCGCAATGGCAAATCACATTTTGGTCGATCCGGTCAACTTTGGATATATCGCAACTACGCCCGTAACCGAAGCGGGAACAGAAAGCATCCTGTCCTATATTAAGCGCAATTGCCTTGCGGCGGCGCAGCAGGTAGACCTTGAATTCGTCCCGTGCCGCCAGTGCAAAGGTGCCGGAGCGAGCAGCGCAAACCGGCTCGTGGTATACCGCAATGACGAAAGCAAGATTGACTTTGATATCACCATGCCGCTTGGCCGCGTCATGACTTCGGTAGACGCTGGAAAGCTTGCATACCTCACGAGTTATGCGGGCCAGTTCTCGGAGGTCAAATTCAAATATCCGCAGACGGTGCGGTATGCGGATGGGGTGTAACGGATGAAGCTATACACAAAGCAAACTTATGAGCTCACCTCTCCTACTGGAGAAAAGAGAATCATTCGCTGTTTTGAAATCACCTCGGTTCCCGATGAATTCGCCGTGTGCCCGACTTTTCGGGCGGGACTCGCGGCCGGGAAAATTACACTGATTGAGTCCCGACGGGAAGAATCCAAAACAGAGCAACAGCCCGAAAAAGAATACGCCCGCATGACGGTTGCTGAGTTGGAAAAGCTCGCGGAAAAACGAGGCGTTGACTTGGAGGGCTGCAAGAAAAAGGCGGACATCCTTGCCTGCCTTACCGGTGAAATCTTTGACGAGGAGCGCGATGGCGAAAGCCTCGGCCCCAAAGAACAGTAAAGGAGCGTGATCCCTGTGGCTATGGATGGATGGGAAAAAAGAATCATATCGGATGCGGCCAATATGCCACAGGGATCAAACCCTGCGTTCGCCGCCGCCGATCTGTATGCCTTTTATCCACAGTTTAAAGGCATAATCCCCGATGTGGTTATCGAAATGTATATCGGCCTTGCAAGCGCTTCTCTATCTGCCGCGCGCTGGATGGGTTCCTGGAAAATCGGAATGTGCATGTTTGTCGCTCATTTTCTCACGCTGTATTTACAAACCTCTACTCCAGAGGGAGCTACCGCCGTGCAGGTTATAAACGCGGGAGAAGCCCGCGGACTTACCACCTCCAAATCGGTTGGAGGAGTATCCCAATCGATTGACTATAGCACCGCGGCGGCTGACCTCGATGGATGGGCCGCATGGAAACTCACCGCATATGGACAGCAATTCGCAACGATGGCAAAATTGGTTGGCATGGGAGGAGCGGTTATATGGTAGATATCGGCGTAATCGTAAAGGATGGGGACATCGATCTTGAAAAGGTAATGGCAGCTCTTAGGGAGCTGGCCGAAACCGATGTACTCGTCGGGATACCGGAGGACAAAAGCGCCAGAGAAAAGACGGGGCCGGGGAAAGAGGATATCACCAATGCTCAGTTAGCCTATATCCATACCAACGGCGTGCGCCGCCTATCAATGCGCAAAGAAATGCAGCCGGACATTGATGCGGGAAAGCCCTATCCTATGGTTCTAAAAGCCTATGTGCAGGAGCATGGATCTCCGCTCTGGCACTCTCCGCCGCGCCCGTTTTTAGAGCCGTCTATAGAAAAACATATAGACGAAATAAAAGAGGATCTCGAAACCGCGACAGCCGCCGCACTGGAGGGGGAGGATGTACAATCTCATTTAGAAAAGATCGGAATGGACGCAGAATCAAACGCAAAGAACTATTTTGAGGAAGATAACGGCTGGCCGCCGAACGCCGCCGCCACAATCGAGAAAAAGGGAAGCGCCGCCCCGCTGGTTGATAAAGGAGCAATGAAACAATCAATTTCTTACGTAATCAGAAAGAAGGGGGAGCGCGGTGCTTAACGTTGCAAACTTGGTGATAGATCCCGCATTTGCACAAAACATATCGCTTTACCGGAGCAGCGGAAAGTGGGATAAAGGTAAATTCATATCAAACCCGCCTGAACAACTCACCATCATTGGATCTGTACAGCCTGCCGGGGAAAAAGATACGATTATGACCCCGCAGGGAAATCAGATACAGGCCGAGGTTGCGGTCTACTCCAACTCTGTTATCCATACCACTCGAGCCGGGAACGATCCGGGACTTTCAGATGAAATCGAATGGAGCGGAGCCAGATATAGAGTGATGCGCGTGGAAGATTGGCACGACTTTGGATATTACAAAGCGCTATGCGTTCGAAAGGCAGGCGGACAATGAATAAATCAGTTGGACAGCTCGAAGAAATTCTCCGGCAGGCAGTTTTAAAGTGCCTAGGTTTACCAGACGATGAAAGCACCAGCAGAAGGGTATGTACCGGATGGCTGGATGCGCCAGAGTTTGAAAACTCGGAGGATATCGCCTTTGTTACCGTTACGCCATCGTCAGATCCAATCACCCGGCAGCGTGATACTACATGGATTCCCAACGGGGACGGAACGGCGGAATACACAGAAACCGGCCTGCGTGTCATGAGCGCCAATTTTGTGTTTTATGGCCCGAACGCCAACGAGGATGCGCAGACGGTAAGAAACCGTATACAGATGCCCGCAGCGAGGGAATTCCTGATGCGTAGCGGTATCGGATTGATAATCGCCGGAAACGAGCCCGTAAGGATACCGGAAGCTCGAGACGGACAATGGTGGGAACGGGCCGACTATTCGATCAATTTTAATGTGATTTCGAGCTATTCCGAACGGATCGGAACGATCGAGTCACTCGGAGAAATCCAAATAAAATCTTAAATCGAAAGGGGTTTTAATTTTGGCAACGTTATCTCTTGATCCGGTAATCCAAATAAACGTTATCCTCACGCCTGTTGCGGCAGTACGCAGCGGCTTTAACTTGGGTTTGATTATTGGATCGTCCTCAATCATCAACACCAGTGACCGGGTGGTTACATATACTTCTTTGGCGGAAATGCTGGAGGCGGGCTTTAAAACCACAGACGCGGAATATCTGGCCGCAAGCATCTATTTTGCGCAGAATCCATCTCCTACGAAAGTGGCGATCGGGGTAAAGGGCGCGGAAGAAACGGCCCTGCAAGCCGTGACGGCCTGCCGTGAAGCGAACAGCGAGTGGTATGCCTGCTATATTGTAGGCGCAGAAAAGGCCGATATTGTTGCCGTAGCGCCGTATATCGAGGCGATTTCTCCAGAAAGCGTGCTGTTTTTTACTACCAAAGACGCAGACGTTTTGACTGCGGCAGAGGGAAATATCTTTGCAACGCTCAAAGACGCGGGATATACCCGCACTCTGGGAGTCTATTCGACGAAAAACGATCATGCGGCCTGCGGGGTGATGGGTTACGCCATGGGGGCCAATACAGGCGATCCGGGAAGCGCCTACACTCTGCGAAACAAAACAATTATCAACCTGCAATCCGAACCACTCACGGCGGCCCAGGTAAACGCAATCGAAGGGAACAACGGAAACGTACAGGTAAACCGCGGCGTTTACTTTGATCTCTTTGAGCCGGGACTGACCGCGGCCGGGAGGTATTTTGACGATATCATAAATCTGGACATGCTTGTAAACGGAATCAAACGCAATGTTATGGACACATTGCAGCTTTGGCCGAAAATTCCCCAGACGGAACCGGGAGTAACCGCACTTGTAGGCGCGATTAATGATCCGCTTGAAGATGCCGTAACCACTGGATACATTGCGCCCGGAATCTGGCGCGGAGGCCCGTTTGTGTCATTGAGCAAGGGAGATGCGCTCCCGACAGGATATCTGGTTATGACCGAACCACTGATCGACCAGAGCGACGCAGACCGCGCGGCAAGAAAAGCACCGAAAATCTATATTGCAATCACACCGGCCGGAGCAATTGAGTCGGTTGCAATCTCGCTGAATGTATCGATTTAAGGAGGGAGTACATTGACGGATACTTATAGCTTTGCAGATATTTCGTGCGTCCTTTCGCACCCTGCCGTGGGGCAGCTCATTTGCAACGGAGAGGGGCTCGGGGATATTGCGATATCATACGCGAACGACATGACTGCTCATCTGTTGTCAAACGACGGAGTTGTGACTCCCACGAAAATTGAGGCGAGCAACGGAACCATAACGATCAACACCTCTCAAATGGGAGAAATCCATCGGTATTTGAGCAAGCTTGCAAACTACATTAGGGTTTCGAGAGCTTCGGAATGGGCGCGTCTCACTATTACAATTAAGGCGCAGAATCTCCAGACGACTTGCAAAGGAGTTTCGCCTCAGAAGATCCCCGACGAGACTTATGGACAGCAGGCACAGAATGTCGCATGGGCGCTAATGGCGGCTAAAATAAACCGAGAACCGATTTAAGGGAGGAATAACATGGATGCAATCAAAGAGCGGCGCGAATATGAGCCGTTTGTAATGGACGGTAAGGAGTACCGGATTTATTGGCTAGATGCCTATACCGCAATGTATATCGGTTATCAGCTTATGAACACGGCGCTCCCTCCGCTGATTGGCTCTTTAACTGCCGAAATTATGCCGGACCGAAGCGCGGCGGCAATTGCCGCCGCGCCCATGAGCAAATCGCAGTTTACGAGTCTGCTTAAAGATGTGTTGAGTTGCACTAAAGTACGCATGGATTCAGGGTGGATTAACGTCATCAACGATAACGGCAGCCCCGCGGTTCCGGGAATGGAAACCAACGTGGGAGCAATGATGACCCTTGCAGCCGAATCTATCAAGTTTAATTTTAAGGATTTTTTCGCCGAGAAGCTGTTGCCACTCGTCGGCGGTGCCTTCGGTATGAGCCCGCCGAATACCGAAATCTAAATGCCACACTTTACGCGCCGGTAATTGCCGGCCGCTGGCAACAGCACGAGCTATGGGATGGGACATACAACATTAACGATCTTTGGGATTGTCTTGAAATTATCGCAGTACAAAACGAAAATGAAGAACGCGCTCAGGAAGCGGCAGAACAGGAAGTGAGACAGTGACGAACATAATCAAAGAGTATCTAGTTTCCCTGGGGTGGAAAATAGATGATGCGGGAGCACAAAAGGCCAAAAAAATGCTCGATGATGTGTCGCAAAAAGCGGGAATGGTTGGCCAGTTTGGAAAAGCTGTCGGCGTTGTCTCAACTGCAATTGTAGCCGTCAATACGGCGATATTGGGGTATGTCGTAAGCGCGGCGAAAGCCGATGTCCAAAATGAACGTCTGGCGCGCTCGATGTGGACCACCAAAGACAATGCGGAGGCTATGAATAAGACGCTCTCTGCGCTGGGAATTACGCTCAATGATCTTTGGTGGAGCGCCGAGCAGCGCCAGAGATTCCAGCAGTTGCGCCGGGAGGCGCTGAATCTTCGGCCTCCCGCTGAATTTTCAGATCAAATGAAGCGGGTCCGTGACGTGCTGTTTGAATTCTCTCGAACCAAAGTCACACTGCAATATGCGGGTCAATGGGTATCATACTATTTTTTGAAATACATAGAGACACCACTTGCCAATATCAAAAAATCCCTCAAAGAGTTTAACGATTCCCTGCAACTCAAACTCCCAGAGGGCACAAAGGTTGTTGCGCAGGTCTTTTCGTGGTTTTTCCGATTGCTCTCGGCGGGGATAACGTTTTTGAGCCGATCCGGGCAAGGAATCATGAAGTTTTTAAAAGGTTTACCCCCGGAACTCCTTTTAGTGGCGGCAGGAGTCGCCGCAATCGCGGCCGCCTTTAAAACTGGACCATTGGGACTGTTTGTTGGACTACTTTCGACGGCACTACTGCTCTATGAAGATTTCTTGACATGGCAGCAAGGCGGAGAAAGCATGTTCGACTGGTCAAAACCCGCGGCCGCCATGGAACGTATCATAGATCTATTCGAAAATTCCACCATACAGGAATCCTTACAAAGCATAGGAGAATCCCTGGGAGAAATCTTTCGAAAATTGGTAGATGCCGCGGGAGCCGTAAACGATTTTTTGAAAGAAGCCACTGGAATGGATGCCGTGGAACTCGTTTTTAAAGGGATCGAAAAAATCGTTGGGAATGTAGCGATGCGCATAGAGGCGGTCGCTAAAGCGATTAAAAGCGTCCTCAACCTGATATCGGATGGATTTAACCCGGAAAATATCGAAACCGCCCTTGTAGATTCTGCAAAGGGAATGATTTCTGGAGCCTTTGGAATTGATGTTGATGAGGCCATAGCAAAAGCAAAGAGCTTTATCCCGTCAAAAGAACAAATATCAAATACGCTGAGTAGCTGGGGGGATAAAATCGGCGGGTTCTTTGGTTTCAATGGAGCAAAAGAAACAGCAAAGGCGAGTAACGTCACAAACAACCGGAACATTAACGCGCCAATTACACAGTACATTTATGGGAACGATCCGGTTGGAACTGGAACAGCGGCGGCCAATGCACTAAAAAGCAATCAATTTTATAGTGGGGCGCTGTCCTCGCCTTATAGTTAATGGAGGCAGATCATGGCGAAAAAAGAACGTGTCTATATGCGCACATCAGTTGGGGGTTATTCTTTTGATGCGATTGTGCGAGCCGATCATACCTCCGAGCTGGAAATGACCTCTCATCCAGTACAAAGCGGATCGGCGCTCGTGGATCACTCTTACCTAAAGCCGAAAAAGCTCACGCTGCAAATCGGCGTAAGTGATTCGGCGCTGAATGGCGCAAGCTATGGCGGAGGTTCGAGCAGGTCGGTTAATGCTTTTAAATTGATGCTGACCATGCAGGCGAACCGGCAGCCGGTAACGGTAGTGACGAAACTCCATACCTATAAAAATATGCTGATTCAGTCCATATCTGCACCGGACGATTTTAAAACCCAAAACGCCCTGGACGCGACGATAACCTTTCAGGAGGTTCCCGTCGCCACTATCAGCATTGTAAAGGTTTCCGCCCGGCCACAAGTGACTGGATCAACGAACAGAGGCACTCCGCAACCGGTAGAGGCGAAACAATCTGTGCTAAAACAATTAGGGAGCCTCGCATCAGCTTTTTTAGGACGGTGATCCATATGGCGTTTCGTGAAATCCCACTGACAACAGATCCCAATCAAACTTTTGCAATCACTCTGCCAGTGGACGATAAAAACATCAGCCTAATTTTTGAGTTACGGTATAACACAGTAGCCGAATATTGGGTTTTGGACATATACGACAATGAGCGCAATCCGATTCTGGCAACTGTACCACTGGTAACGGGAGATTACCCATCGGCAAATCTGCTAGAGCAATTCGAGGCGTTCGAAATCGGAAGCGCATTTATCGTTCCGTCTGGGCAGACCGTAACCGGCCGCCCGGATGATACGAATTTAGGCTCGGATTTTGTGCTGGTTTGGGGGGATACAGATGGCATCTACAAATAATAGCCTATATCCTCGCAGATACCGCGTTTTTGTCGCCGCTTCATCCGGCGCGGCCTTTGAGGTTTCCGAACTCAGATGCACTTTTAAAATCGAGAGAACCATGAACGCACAACCAAATCTGTGCGAAGTATCAATTTTCAACCTCACTCCCGAACTGCAAAACACAATCATAGCACAAAATGACCGCGTAATCGTGGAGGCGGGTTATGAAGGCCCACAATACGGTGTGATCTTTGACGGACAGATTTTGCAAACCCTCTCCGAGCGAGAAAATCAGGTGGATTTTAAGCTCACTCTGGTAGGGCTTGACGGTGCAAACTTTATGTCGGCGGGTATGATCTGCGGATCGTATGCAGCCGGGGCAACGCGGCGGCAGATCGTACAGGACAGCATCAGCAAGGTAACGGCCCCGGCACAAACTGGCAATATTTCGCCCGAATTTGGAAACAACGGGCTCTCCCGCGGGAAGGTTATGTTTGGACTTGCCGGGGACTACTACCGGCAGATGGCGCAGACAGACGGAGCATTAATGTACATTGACGACGGCAAAGTGAATTTAATCCGCGCGTCAGACTTGCCGCCCGGTGAGGTTGTGAATCTCACTCCAACCTCTGGCCTTATCGGGACACCGAGTCAAACGCAATATGGGGTGAATGCAAAAAGTTTGTTAAATCCCCGCTTGAAAATAAATAGTCTGGTAAGGATATCTAGCGAATATGTGCAACAAGCCCGCGCACAAATCGGTCAATATAACCGTCCATTGGATTCAAATGGGCTTTACCGGATTATCAAGGTTACACATACCGGAGACACTCGCGGACAAAACTGGTACACCGACATCGAGACAATCTCACAATCTGGCGGATTCCCGGCCATGATTGGGACTGCAAATGCACAGCCTTGGTATTAGGAGGGACGCTATGATACCGACTACCGCACAGCTTGGCGGAGAAGCGGAGGCATACCGCGCGCTGGCTGAAAAGATATCCAATACAATCCGAGTTGCAGTACCGGGGATTGTAACAGCCTTTAATGCATCGGCACAAACGGTATCCGTACAGCCGTCAATCCGAGAGCGGGTAAAAAACCAGGATGGGACCAGCACTGAAACCCCGTTGCCGGTACTGTTAGATGTTCCGATCTGCTTGCCGCGCGCCGGGGGATTTGCCCTCACTATGCCGGTAAAAGCCGGGGATGAATGTCTGGTTGTATTTGCTGACAACTGCATCAATGCCTGGTTTTCGAGCGGAGGCGTGCAAGGGCAGGAAGAAAAGCGCCGTCACGACCTTTCGGATGCTTTTGCAATCCTTGGTACATGGAGTCAACCGAACCGGATTACAGGCTTTTTGTCCGATGGCGCGCAGTTGAAATCACTCCGCGGTGGAGCGTCTATCACGATCAAAGATAACGAGATCGACATAGATGCACAAACCGTAAAAATCAATGGAACGACCATCGAACTAAATGGGTCAAGCGTCAAAGCAAAGGGGACGGAGATACCATGAGATATCGTAAACTTACAGAGACTGGCGATTATTCGTTTGGCAACGGCTCGCTCGATTATATCTCAGGTGTGGCAGCCATTGCGCAAGCGGTCAAAACTCGAATCATGTTGTTTCTCGCGGAGTGGTGGGAGGATCAGGAGGATGGCTTGCCTCTCTTTGAGGATATTTTGGGAGGTCGGGCCACAAACGAAGAACTGCAAGATGTCGACCGAATAATCATTGAGAGAATCGAAGGAACTCAAGGAATTGCATCTGTGGAAGAATACGAAAGCAGCTACGAAAACCGAAAGTACACGTTTTCGGCCACAGTAATTACAACGGACGGGGAAACAGTCTCTGTTGAAGGAGGGGTTTGATTGGCATACTTTGCGCCATATATCGATGCGGCGGGGTTACATATCCCGACCTATGCTGATATCTTAGAGGATTTAGTCCAGCAGGCAAAGCTCATTTATGGGCAGGACATATATTTGGATAATGATTCGCAGGACTATCAATTTATCAGCGCTTTTGCAGCCAAAGCCTATGACGTGATACAGGGAATTGTGCTTGCGTATAATAGCCGGTCTCCGGCTTTTGCTGTTGGGTCTGCTCTGGCGGGGCTTGTCCGGCTCAATGGCATAAAGCCCCTCTCTGCAACCGCATCAACGGCGACCGTTACACTAACCGGAACCGCTGGAGCGCAGATCATAGGAGGGGTTGTTGCTGATGCAAACAATATCCAATGGGCCTTACCGGGCACAGTGACGATTGGAAACGAAGGAACGGTGGATGTTTTAGCAACTTGCAAACAGCTTGGAGCCGTGGCCGCGCCTGCCGGAACAATCACTCAGATTGTGACACCGGCGCGGGGATGGACCTCAGTTACGAATGACGCGGCGGCGACGCTGGGAAAAGAGGCTGAAACCGACGCTCAATTACGCGCCCGGCAGAAAATCAGCGTTGCCAATCCGGGACAAGCCATTGTAACGAGCATAGAGGGCGCAATTGCCGCGATAGATGGGGTAAAGCGCCGCCGGGTCTATGAGAACTATACTGACAGTGAAGATGAAAACGGATTGCCTCCGCACAGCATCACGGCGGTTGTAGATGGGGGAAAAGAATATGATATTGCTTTGCAAATTTTTCTCCACAAGTCCCCAGGATGTGGAACCAATGGAGATGTAACAGTACCTGTAATTGATAAATACGGAGAAACTTGCAACATCAAATTCGACCGCCCTACAGAAGTACCAATTTTTGTTGAGGTTACGGTTAAAAGGCTGCAAGGATACTCAAATGATAATGTTATCATAAACGCTATCGTAGAATACATTGAATCTCTGGAAATCGGGGACGACGTTTATGCCTCATCGCTGATTGGCGCGGCATTATCGGCAATGCCATCACTCACCACTCCAACATTTACGGTATCATCCGTAAAAATCGGGAAAGCTGCCTCGAGCCTGTCAACGGTCGATATCGCAATTGCAATTACCGAGGCGGCCTCATGCTTGGCGGATAATGTGACCATAGTTATAACACAATAGGAGGGCTCGTATGGCGATAAAACCGTATTTGGATTTGATCACATCTGAGCATCGGACGCGGCCAAACTATATTGCGCTCCTACAAGCAAACCTCGCTCCATTGGAAGATTCTGAAACCTGCATGAACGAGATGGCCGCAAAGTTTGTTTTGGAGGAAGCGCAGGGAGCTCAGCTCGACATCATAGGGGATATCGTTGGTGCGAGTCGGATACTAAATGGCGCAACGCTGGACGACAAAACATTTTTGCTCCTGATTTATGCGGCAATCCTGAGAAACCACTGGACAGGAAAACCATATGATATCTATAACCTTTGGGAAACTCTTTTCCCTGACATCCGCCTAAGACTAAAAGATCAGCAGAATATGCACGTGCAGGCGGTGATCATAGGAAACATCACGGAAACAGAAAAAGATATGATCCTTGCGGGCCTGATTATTCCGCGGCCGTCCGGCGTACAAATGGATTACCTTTTTGTCGATCCGTCGCAGCCTATTTTTGCATGGGATATAGAGGGCGATTATTATGCCGGTTGGGATACCGGCTATTGGCAGTAGGAGGTACAAAATGGCTGGAACAAACTCGTTTTATCCCTTTGCGGTTAATACCGACAATACCCTCACTAATGCACAGTATCAAGCGGATGCTGGGAGGCAATCGGGTAATGTACCCGGAGAAATCGCGCGGGCGGCGCTGGTAAATAAAGCGTTAAAGCAAGGAGCGGCCGCAGCAGTGGCGGTTGGTGCGGTGGTAGCGGGGGCTGGGTTTGATGCATCGGACGCAGACCCGTCGGTACTTAGCTCCGCGTTCCAAAAATCCATATCCTTAAAATCTGGAACATTACGGGCCGCAAGCGTCACGTTGAGTGGGGCAACCTATACAGCAGTAGTCCCTGATTTGCTTGGGGTTGCTTCCGGGAACCTCCCTGCGGTATTCAATTTGCTTTTAATTTTACCAGCGGAATGCCCGGATAATGCCACAATATCAATTATTGGGCAAGCGAATGGAACGGAAATTTTAAATTATCCGATTTATACATCTCCAAATTCTCCGGTGAAAGCTGAAGGGATTCCGGCAGGCGCGGCCATAGAGCTTTTGATCAGCGTTACAGAGAACAAAGCGTATTATAGTAGCGGGGGCGGGAAGTCCGACCTCATCACCGTAACCCTCCCCGTGGCCTCATGGGTCAAGGACAGCACCCGCGAGATGTGGACGCAGGCGGTAACGCATAGCTCCATTGTGAACGATGTGCGCATTGGGATCAGCGTGGACGACGACACACAGCTTGCCCTTATGGACGCGGGCGTAACCTTACGGATTGACAACAACAATGGAACCGCGACGGCAAAAGCATTTGGAGCGATCCCAGAGAGTAACATCACGGCGCAGCTGACATTAACGCCGGTGGAGGTGGTAGCGTGATCTACGGCGAGGAGCTAGGCGCGGGCGGGATCAGTACAAAGACGATCCCCCCACAGGGGCTTAACCTGACGCTCAAGGGCGGCAACGGAAAGATCGACTGCACCTTTACCGGGATCGCCTCGCAGTGGCTGTATCTCGGGCAGTATTACCGGCTCATTGCAAAACCCGGCAGTGCGCCAACCTCCCCAAT
>NZ_QSBX01000037.1:0-27715 GCF_003465835.1 Anaerotruncus sp. AF02-27
CGCTCGCCGTCGCGCGCCACGGGCGGAAGGCCGGCGGCCATCTCACACTAAGAGCCGCCGATGGCGGTTGCGCTCGAAACGCTCGCTGCAGCTCGCAGTCCCCCGTGTACCCCCTTCTTCCGAGGTTCGCAGCACAGCAAAACCGAAAGCTTTGATCAAACTTTCCCGAAAGTTTGCGGGTTTTCAGAGTGGAGCTCTGAACCGCTCGCCGCAGCGAGCGGAAATCTGATCCTGTGAAGCGATTTTTTAGTTGGATTTTAAGCGCTTCGCAGATGTCAAATAGAATAGAAATCGAAAAGGATGACACCATGTTTGGAGCTTCGATATGGCTCAGATGTCCCCTGCTCATGTGTACGCGCTCGGCAAGCTCCTCTTGAGAAATCAAAGCCACCCCGTCCTTGTGGGACGGAGCGGCTCTCAAAGTCGGCTTCGCAAAAAATGTTTTCAGCGGAGATGTTGTCACACGCACGCTAAAAGACTATAATGGATTTAACCAGTTGATCCGCATTCTTGCAGATAAGAAGCCGACCACCTACGCCTACCGTCCTGATGGTCTGCGGCACAGCAAAACGATTGGCCCCGGTACAGATGCCATCACTCACATCCATCTTTGGGATGGCAATCATGCTAATATGATATTTAATTAGGATACTTAGGATGCGATGCACATGTTAGAACCAAATATATGGGATACGCTTAATAATCTTCTTGCAGCAATTGGTATGATAAGTATTGTCATAACGATCATCAGAATTGTATGGATATTTCTTGGCGGAGAAGAATGGGTAGACAATATAAAAATTGAAGAACTGCCTTTAACAGAGGATTTGGAAAATCGGATAGGTATGTACCCACAATATTATCCCGTCACTCCATGGGAGGCCACTGGCGAATATTGCACACAAAATTTGTTTATTCCACAAAATACAATCATTCGAAAAGCCAAACTGAAAAAAGTGAAGTTTGAAGAAATCAATGATGCGCTTAAATATAAAACCATTCATACCTTTGAACAGATTACACCGCACTCGCCAATTTGTCTTGTAATTGAGCGTACAGAGGCAATCCCAACCTATATGATAGAATGGAAAATTGAATACGGTGGAAAGGCTACCTATTATTTTTGCGATAATCTTAGAAATGGCGACAACTCGCTAAATGGTATCCAGTATCATTATGGGATATGGGCAAAAGTGCGAAAAGCACTTGATTTAAAGTAAGACATCTGAACAAACGCATGCTTCACCGATAGAAAATTATTGAGTTTATTGGAGGCTCGTTTAATGGTTACAGATATACTTATATATGTTACAATTATAGTTATGATTGCAATTGAACGTTATAAGTATATCCAAATGTTTGAAGATCCTAAAAAAAAAGGAGACTCTATATTCTGTATGGGTTAATATTTCTAGTAGGCTCTATAATTATAATAATAACCATTATTCAAAATCACATTTGAAAAATAAGTTCTGTTATAAAGACAGTACTACCATTTGCGTAGTACTGTCTTTTTTATATATTTTTAAATCACTCACAACCGGTGGCTTTCTGCCTGATTCCAGTTTTTCCAAAAAAACTTTTGAATGTAAACAGGCCGCGCTTCCTCCAGCGTTGTGGCGTTATAGCTCTCTTGCAAAAAGCGCAGCAGGTATCCAAAAAGCTTTTGATAATTGGATATGGCACGTTCCAAGCAGCGCTTACAGCGACATGAAAAACAGAATTCTTGAGCAAGTTCTTCCAGACGGTTTTGACACATAAAAACACCCATCCTCTTATCAAAATCCAAGAGAATGGGTGTTTTTAATTCTGGTTATTTTCCGAATCGTTGTTACAACAGCAGTAAGAAAAGCCCACTAGCCGGTGCAAAAACGATAAAGGAAGCCAGTGCAAATATGCCGTAAATCCGCTCTATAAGCTGTTCTTATTTCGCGTCAACGGAAGCCATGTGCTGGATGAGCATCAGGACCTTGTTGGAATAGCCCCACTCGTTGTCATACCAGGAAACCAGCTTGACAAACTTGTCGGTCAGCGCGATGCCGGCTTTCTCGTCGAAGATGGAGGTATGCGCATCGCCGATGAAGTCGGAGGAAACGACATCCTCGTTGACATATTCCAAGATACCCTTCAGGGAACCCTCGGAAGCCTTCTTGATGGCGGCGCAGATCTCTTCATAGGAAGCGGGTTTGGCCAGGTTGACGGTCAGGTCGACAACCGAAACGTCCAGAGTCGGAACGCGGAACGCCATGCCGGTGAGCTTGCCGTTGAGTTCCGGAATGACCTTGCCGACCGCTTTCGCGGCGCCAGTGGAGGACGGAATGATGTTGCCGGAAGCGGCGCGGCCGCCTCTCCAGTCCTTCTTGGACGGGCCGTCAACCGTCTTCTGGGTGCCGGTGGTGGAATGGACGGTGGTCATCAGGCCATCGACAATGCCAAACTCGTCGTTGATGACTTTCGCCAGAGGCGCCAGGCAGTTGGTGGTGCAGGAGGCGTTGGAGACGATGTTCATCTCTTTTTTGTAGGTCTCCTGGTTAACGCCCATGACAAACATCGGGGCGTCCTTGGAAGGCGCGGAAATGATGACTTTCTTGGCGCCTGCTTTCAGATGCGCCTCCGCCTTTTCCATGGTGGTGAAAACGCCGGTGGACTCAACCACATAATCAGCGCCACACTGGCCCCACGGGATGCAGGCCGGGTCTTTCTCCGCGTAGAATTTGACTGTCTTGCCGTTTACGACGATCGCATCGTCGGTGTAGCTGATTTCACCTTTGTACTGGCCGTGCACAGTGTCATAACGCAGCATGTAAGCGCAATAATCCGGAGTCATGAACGGGTCATTGACGCCGACAAATTCGATGTTCGGGTTATCCAAACCAGCGCGGAATACAAGCCGTCCGATGCGGCCAAAACCGTTGATACCAACTTTAATTGCCATTGGAATACGACCTCCTATATTTTGATATGCTCCTATTTTAATACACTTTCAGGAAAACTACAACAATTTTGTCAAAGAATAAACGATTTTCTTTATTTTTCTCAATCCACCATTTTTTATACATGGGTTTTTATTGAAAACAACCAATCTTTATACTATAATAATGAGACTATCTAATGTCGAATTCTGTCGAAAACAGTTCCTGCCCTTTCCAGTATTAGGCTGTCGTTCCTAGCACATAACCCGGCAAATCCTCCAAAAGATAATTTATATCAATCCGTTTGAAGGGGAAGTACGATGGATACGAGTCTGCAAAACGATCAGTTTCTTGACCGGCTGGTTCAAATGGCATCCACAGCCGGCCTTCCTTATGTTTTCACCGATGAGAATTTCAACATCATCTGGAGCAGCGAGGCCGCCCGCACTTCGCAGCCCTGTCTCAGCCTGCCGGACGGGGTTCATGTCCTGCTGGACGGGTATGATTTCGATCAGATCAGAGGGGAAATTGACGCCCACGGCGTATTTTCCACCGTCAATGACGCCATGTTTCTGCAGCGTTCGGTGACGGTCCTTCCTCTGCCCGACCAATCGGGCCATGCCCGCTATCTGGTACAGCCCTCTTTCTTCACCCGCCAGGGCACCGGCCTGCATCCGGAAGGCACGGCGCTCGCGCTTTCCGCGTTCGGCTCGCAGTACCGTGTTCCGCTCACCGCGATTTTCTCATCGCTTTCCCTGCTGCGGCAAAACGCCGAGCAGCAGGATGAACAGCAGCGGGGCAAAAGCCTCGAATACCTGCAATCGATCAATCAAAATGCCTATTTGATCCTGCGCGCCTGCGACTGGATGACCACTTATACCCGGCTTTCCCAGGGGCTTTGGCCCTCCCTTCCCCGCCGCGTTGAGATTTTCGGCTATCTGCGCGAACTCTTTGAGGCTGCCGCCCGGATTTCGGAAAGCGCCGGCATCCCTCTGACCTTTTCCATCCCAACCGAACCGCTTGTCATCTCCTGCGACCTTGCCAAGCTTTCGATGGCGATCCACAATATCCTCTCCAATTCCATGCGGTATACCCGTCCGGACAATGTGATCGAAGTCAAGGTCCGCAAAATCCGCAGTTATGTGAGCGTTTCAATCGTGGACCGCGGGCGCGGCATCCCCGCGAAGGTGCAGCCGCACGTGTTCCAACCGTATTACTCCTTCGACCCGTCCGGCCAGCCTTTCACCGGCAACGGCTTGGGGCTTGCCATCGCCAAGTCCTGTGTCGCCGCGCTGGGCGGCACCATCACTTTGATCAGCGAGGAAAATAAAGGAACCACCGTCCTTTTCACCATCGACGCCAAGGATGACCCGTCGGCGCCGGAGGCGGTTGAAAGCACTGCGGCGGAATATCTGTCCGATCGTTTTTCCACGCTGCGTATTGCGCTGTGCGACGCCGCCGTTCCGCCGCTGCGCTGAAGATTCCCGGAACAAATTCTGGCCGCGCGTCCGTTTTCCATCGGATGCGCGGCTGTTTTCGCCGGATATAAAAACTTTTTGCCATTCTTCCCAAACTTTCAACACTTTCCATATTGCAATTCTAGCCAAAAACAGGTAGAATAAAAAAATGTGTTAAAGGATTTGAAATGCTGCCGGACGGGGGTTATCTTTTTCCGGACGGCAATCATTGCGGGAGGCGGAGCGTGTGCACAGGGTCGGTTTTGACAACGAAAAATATCTGAAGCTTCAATCGGAGCACATCCGCCAGCGGATTTCCGCTTCCGGCAACAAGCTTTATCTCGAATTCGGCGGGAAACTTTTCGACGATTTCCATGCCTCCCGCGTGTTGCCCGGTTTCGCGCCGGACAGCAAGATGAAGATGCTGCTTCAGATGAAGGACAGTGCCGAAATCGTCATCGTCATCAATGCCTCCGACATTGAAAAAAACAAGGTGCGCGGCGATCTTGGCATCACTTACGATGTGGACGTTCTGCGCCTTATCGACGCGTTCCGCGCCATCGGCCTTTTTGTCGGCAGCGTGGTTATCGCGCAGTTTGCCGGACAGCCCGCCGCCGAAGCCTTCAAGCGCCGGCTCGAGCATCTCGGCGTGAAGGTCTATCTGCACTATCCGATCGCCGGATATCCGTCCAACATCCCGCTCATTGTCAGCGACGACGGCTACGGCAAGAATGAGTATATCGAGACGACCCATCCGCTGGTGGTCGTCACCGCGCCCGGCCCCGGCAGCGGCAAGATGGCAGTCTGTCTCTCCCAGCTCTACCATGAATATAAACGCGGGGTCAAAGCGGGCTATTCCAAGTTTGAAACCTTCCCGATCTGGAACCTGCCGCTCAAGCATCCGGTCAACCTCGCTTACGAGGCCGCGACCGCCGATCTGGGCGATATGAACATGATCGACCCGTTCCATCTGGAGGCGTATGGAAAGACCACCGTCAACTATAACCGCGATGTGGAAATCTTCCCGGTTTTAAACGCCATCCTCACCCGGATCGCAGGCGAGAGCCCCTATAAATCCCCCACCGATATGGGCGTCAATATGGCCGGGATGTGCATTGTCGATGACGACGCGGTTTGCGCGGCTTGCCGGCAGGAGATCATCCGCCGGTACTATCAGGCGCTTTGCGACCAGCGCATGGGCCTTGCGGAAGAAGGCAGCGCTTACCGGCTGGAACTGCTGATGAACCAGGCTGGGATCAGCGCGGCTGACCGTCCGGTGATCCAGGCCGCCAACGGGCGCGCCGCTGAAACAGGCATGCCCGCCGCCGCCATCGAACTGCCGGACGGCACCCTCATCACTGGAAAGACCTCCTCCCTGTTGGGCGCTTCCTCAGCCGCTCTGCTCAATGCTCTCAAATACCTGGGCGGCATCGGACACAATATCCACCTGATCTCCCCAATTATCATCGAGCCAATCCAGCATCTCAAGGTCGACCATCTCGGCAACCGCAACCCGCGGCTGCACACCGACGAAACGCTCATTGCCCTTTCGATTTCCGCCGCCACCAGCCCGACCGCCAAGCTCGCGATGGAGCAGCTCGGCAAACTGCGTGGCTGTGAGGCGCATTCCTCGGTCATTCTTTCACAGATCGACCGCAATATCTTCAAAAAGCTCGGTATTAACCTGACGAGCGAACCCCAGTATCAGACCAAGAAGCTGTACCACAAATGACGCGCTGCCCGGCCCGGCGCCTGAAGCGCCAGCTTTTGGATAAGGCGCAACAAAAAATCTAAATACACACCGCATATGCGAAACGCGCTTCAATGGGGAAGCGGAAAATGCAGGCCCAGAGTATGGGCGAAGTATCTTTTTGAGATTCTTTGCCCATACTCCGGATAGCAGATTCCCCCACTCGTTGCACGGTTTGGATGTGCGGTGTTTTTGTTTTTCCGATTAAAGTTTGGAGGTTAGGATTATGGCAACCAAGTATGTATTCGTCACAGGCGGCGTCGTCTCAGGTCTCGGCAAAGGCATCACCGCCGCATCCCTCGGAAGGCTGCTCAAAGCGCGCGGCTACAGCGTCACCATGCAGAAATTCGACCCTTACATAAATGTCGATCCCGGCACCATGAGCCCGTACCAGCACGGGGAGGTTTTTGTCACCGACGACGGCGCTGAAACCGACCTCGATCTTGGGCATTACGAGCGGTTCATCGACGAAAACCTTTCAGTCAACTCGAATATCACCACCGGAAAAGTTTATGGCTCGGTCATTCATAAAGAGCGCCATGGGGATTACCTTGGGGGTACCGTACAAGTCATCCCGCACATCACCAATGAGATCAAGGAGCGGATCTACCGGATGGGCAGCACCGGCTCGGATGTGGTCATCACCGAGATCGGCGGTACGGTCGGAGATATTGAAAGCCTGCCTTTCCTTGAATCGATCCGTCAGTTTGTCAATGAAGCGGGCAAGGAGAACGCCATCTATATCCATGTGACGCTGGTGCCGTACATCTCCGGCTCAAACGAGCTGAAATCCAAACCGACCCAGCACAGTGTCAAGGAACTGCTCCGCCAGGGTATCCAGCCGAACATCCTGGTCTGTCGCGCGGACATGGAAATCCCGGAGGATATGCGGCAGAAGCTCGCATTGTTCTGCAATGTCCGCAAGGAGGACATCATCCAGAACCTCACCCTGCCGACCCTTTACGAAGCGCCGCTCATGCTCGAACAGGAAGGGCTTGCGGACGCGGTATGCCACCATCTGGGACTCGAAAACCGCAGACCGGACCTCGTGGAATGGTCCGACATGGTAAAACGGCTCAAGAACGCCTACAGAGCTGTCACTATCGGCGTGGTCGGCAAATATGTCGCGCTTCCGGATGCTTATATCTCCATTGCGGAATCGCTCAAACACGCGGGCATCTATAACGATTCGAAAGTGCAGGTCAAACTGATCAGCTCGGAGGAGGTCACTGCCGAAAATGCCGCCGAAATGCTCGCTGGATGCAGCGGTATCCTCATCCCCGGCGGCTTTGGCGACCGCGGCATCGAAGGCAAAATCGCCGCCGCACAGTATGCCCGCGTCAATAAAATCCCCTACTTCGGAATCTGTCTTGGCATGCAGATTTCGGTCATCGAATTCGCCCGCAATGTGCTGCATTTTGAAGGCGCCAACTCCGCTGAATTCGATGTGCAGCCTCCCTACCCGGTCATCCACATCATGGCCGAACAGCAGGAGATCACCGACAAAGGCGGCACCATGCGGCTTGGACTTTATCCCTGCAAACTCGCAGAAGGCAGCATCGCCCGTTCGTCCTATTCCGACGAGCTCATCTATGAACGGCACCGTCACCGCTATGAGTTCAATAATCTTTACCGCAGGGACTTTGAAGAACACGGCATGAAAATTTCCGGACTTTCCCCGGATCAGAAACTGGTCGAAATCGTCGAGATTCCCGGACATCCCTGGTTTGTCGGCGTACAGTTCCATCCTGAATTCAAGTCCCGCCCAAACCGCCCGCATCCGCTCTTCGCAAGCTTTGTTGCCGCCGCGCTGGCGCATTCTGAAAAATAACTGTACGGCCTCCACCGGTTACGCCGCCGCGGAATGGAAAATACCATGGGATTGTAAGGACAGCTCTTTCGTCCGCAGAGTGCAAGAAAAAGGCAAAAAGAGTGGAAGGAACTGTTCATTCCGCTCTTTTTGTGGTATACTATATTATTATCACCAAACTAACTGCATTCGAGGAGGAAATCCACATGGATGGAACTGGAAAGACCTTTTATATCACGACACCGATCTATTACCCTTCGGACAAGCTGCACATCGGGCACAGCTACTGCACTGTCGCCACCGACGTGATGGCGCGTTACAAACGAATGCAGGGCTTTGACGTGATGTTCCTGACCGGCACCGACGAACATGGCCAGAAGATTGAACAGAAGGCCGAGGCCGCGGGCGTTACGCCGCAGCAGTATGTTGACAACGTGGTGGCGGGAATCAAGGAGCTGTGGAAACTTTTAAATATTTCAAACGACCGTTTTATCCGAACCACCGACGACTATCACGAGGAATCCGTACAGAAGATTTTTAAGGCGCTCTACGACAAGGGCTATATCTATAAGGGCTCGTACAAGGGCAAATACTGCACCCCGTGCGAATCTTTCTGGACGGAAAGCCAGCTCCAGGACGGCAAATGTCCCGACTGCGGACGCGATGTGGTCGACGCCGAGGAGGAAGCCTATTTCTTTAAACTTTCCGCCTTTCAGGAGAAGCTCATCAAGCTTTACGAGGACAATCCCCATTTCATGGAGCCGGAAAGCCGCATGAATGAAATGGTGAATAACTTTATCAAACCCGGCCTTGAGGATCTCTGTGTTTCCCGAACCACCTTCAAATGGGGCGTGCCTGTCACCTTTGATCCGAAGCATGTCGTCTATGTCTGGGTCGACGCGCTTTCGAACTACATCACCGCGCTTGGCTACGGCAACGAAAAATATCACGATTTTGAAAAATATTGGCCCGCCGACGTACATTTTGTCGGCAAGGAGATCATGCGCTTCCACACGATTATCTGGCCGGCCATGCTGATGGCGCTCGACCTGCCCCTGCCGAAAAAGGTTTTCGGCCATGGCTGGCTGCTGCTCGAAGGCGGCAAGATGAGCAAATCCAAAGGCAATGTGGTCGATCCGGTCGTGCTGGTCGAACGCTACGGCGTGGACGCCATCCGCTATTTCCTGTTGCGGGAATTCCCGTTCGGTTCGGACGGGCTGTTCTCGAACGAAGGGCTCATCAACCGGATCAACGCCGACCTCGCCAACGATTTGGGAAACCTTGTTTCCCGCTCGGTCGCGATGGCGGAAAAATACTTCGGCGGCACGCTCCCCGCGCAGCGCAAAGCCGAGCCGCTTGATGATGAAATCATCGGCATGGCAAAGGCGCTCAAGGAAAATTTCGAGACGCAGATGGAATCCTACGCATTCCAAAACGCTCTGATCGAAGTCTTTAAGCTCATCTCCCGCACCAACAAGTACATCGACGAAACCGCGCCATGGGTGCTTGCAAAGGACGAAGCCAACAATCCCCGCCTCGCCACGGTACTCTATAACCTGCTCGAATGCGTGCGTATCTGCGGTATCCTGCTCACCCCGTTTATGCCCGCCACCGCGCCGAAGATCTTTGCACAGATCGGAGCCGCGGACGGCATCACCTCCTACGAATCCGCCGGAACGTTCGGGCTGCTGCCCGCAAATGTGACCGTCCATAAGGGCGAAGGGCTCTTCCCGCGCATCGACGTTGCAAAGGAACTCGCCGCGCTCGAGGCTGCAAAACCCGCGCCCAAGCAGGAACCGAAAGCCGCCCCCGCCAAGCAGGAGACTCCGAAGCAGACCGAGGGGGTTACGTCGCTCATTGCGATCGACGATTTCGCCAAGGTTCAGCTGCGCATTGCGAAGGTGGTTGCCTGCGAGCCGGTCCCGAAGGCGGACAAGCTGCTCAAGCTTCAGCTCGATGACGGGACCGAAACCGGCCGCCAGGTTGTTTCGGGTATCCATCCCTGGTATGAGCCGGACGCACTGGTCGGTAAAAAAGTGATTGTGGTCGCGAACCTCAAGCCCGCCAAGCTGCGCGGTGTGGAGAGTAACGGCATGATCCTCGCGGCCGACGCGGGGGAAAACGACGTGAAAGTCATCTTCGTGGACGACGCGGTCCCCTGCGGCTCGACCGTCCGCTGAAAGGTTTTGACTGTCTTTGGGTCTCAACCGATCATTGAAAAAAGTTTGCTTCAACCTTTTTCAAAAGGTTGCGGGTTGTCAGGGCGGCGCCCTGATGCGCGCGCCGCAGCGCGCAAGAATCTGATCCTGTGAAGCATATTTTAGGGGTTTGGGGGATTTTTACAAGAGAAAAATCCCCCAAAGACTTGGCCGCCGCGATGCATTTTGCGGCGGCCCAACTTTTGGAGGTCTTTGCATGTACCAGAACATCTTTGACACCCACGCGCATTACGACGACGAGCGGTTCGATCCCGACCGGCACGAGGTGCTCACCGCATTGCCAAAGAAGGGGGTCTGCGGCGTGGTGAACGCCGCAAGCGACATGAAAACCGCCCGGACCGGAATGGCACTCGCCGAACAGTACGATTACCTCTACTGCGCCGTGGGCATCCATCCGCATGCGGCGGACGAATTCACCCCTGCCGATCTTGCGTCGCTCGCCGCGTGGAGCAAGCATCCGAAGGTCGTCGCCATCGGGGAAATCGGCCTTGATTACCACTACGATTTCTCGCCGCGCGACACCCAGCAGGAGGTTTTTGCGGCACAGATCCAACTTGCGAACGATCTTGGCATGCCGATCGTCGTGCATGACCGGGAGGCGCACGCGGACACGATGGAGCTTTTGCGCCGTTACCGGCCCAAAGGCATCCTGCATTGTTATTCCGGCAGCGCCGAAATGGCCAAAGAGATCCTCCGGCTCGGCATGTATATCGCGTTCGGAGGCGCGGTGACCTTCAAAAACGCCCGCAAGACAGTGGAGGCGGCAGCGGCGGTGCCGCTCGACCGCCTGTTGGTCGAGACCGACTGCCCGTATATGACGCCGGAACCGTTTCGCGGCAGGCGCTGTGACTCCGCCCATATCACCTATACCGCCGAACGGCTCGCCGAAATCAAAGGCGTCTCCACACAGGAGCTGCTCGACGCTACCTGCGAAAACGCAAAGGCCGTCTACCAACTCAATGAAACAGGAAGTGACCGTATATGACTCTTGCGCAGGCTCAAGAAGCATATCTCTCCACAATGGATATCGATTACTCCTACCAGCTGGCAAAGTCGATGGAGCAGTTCCGGTCAAATCCGGCGCTCGGCTACCGCACCGCCGGTTCCAGGGCCGAGTTTGAAACCGGCGAGATGCTTTTTCATGAGATGCGCCGGATCGGCCTGCAGGAAGTTGTCAAAGACCCATTCACCCTTGACACCTGGGAATTTGAACGCGCCCGGCTTTCCTTTACAGACGAAAGCGGCACTCACCAATTTGAGCTTGGCGGCTACCAGACCAATTTTAACACCCACGGCCCGAAGGATTTTTCGATTCTCTACGCCGGGAAGGGTACCGAAAGCGAACTTTCCGGCCTCAATGTGGAAGGTAAGCTGGTGCTCATTGATATCAACCAGCGGGACGAATGGTGGATCAGCTATCCGGTCTATCAGGCGCATCTGCGCGGAGCGGCGGCGGTGATCGCCGTACAGCAGAACGGCTACGGCGAGGTCGATTCCGCCGCGCTCAACGCCCAGAATATCTGCTCGGTCGCGGATGCGCCCGCTTTCTCGCTTTCGCAGGCGGACGCGCGCGTCCTCAAGGCCTGGCTTATGACGCGCGGCGGTGAAGCGGCCGTTTCCTTTGACGCCAAATCGGTCGTCGGGTTTGACGGCATCTCCTACAACATCGTTGGGAGAATACCCGGACGCGATCCGGATGCGATGGTACTTGTCAGCGCTCACTATGACAGCTACTTCTCCGGATTCCAGGACGACAATGCCGCGGTGGCCCTGATGATGGGCATTGCAAAGGCAGTTGTAAAGAGCGGCTACCGCCCGGAAAAGACCCTTGTTTTCTGCGCGCTGGCCGCCGAGGAGTGGGGCGTTTCAAACAGCAAGTATGACTGGTCGACCGGCGCCTACAATCAGGTCTTCCGGGTTCATCCCGAATGGGCCGGCAAAGTGATTGCCGACATCAATTTTGAGCTGCCCGCTTATGCGCATGACACACAGGACGTGATCCGCTGCGTTTGGGAACTGCAGCCGTTTTTGCAGTCCTTTGCCGCGGCCGTCCCGGACGTCACCCACCTGTTCCCGGACGGGCTTTCGGTCGCCAGCCCGGCGCTTACCTGGTCGGACGATTTTTCGATGTCGATTGCCGGGATTCCCTCGCTGGTCAACGACTTTGCCGAAGGCAGCTTCATGGAAACTCACTACCATTCCCAATTCGACAACGACGACGCGTACGACCCGGAAATCTACCGGTTCCACCATGCGCTTTACGGCTGCCTGCTGCTTTGGTTTGACCGCTGTGCCGTCCCGCCTCTTGACTTTATGCCGCGCCTTTCCGCGCTGCGGGACAGCCTTGCCCAGGGACCCTGCAGCAGCGCCGAAACAGCGCTGCTGTCCGCCGCGCTCGATGCGGCGGACACCCAGGCGGCGCTTTGCCGCAGCCTGGTGCAGGGCCTCAATCACCGCTATGCCGACGCGCTCGACGACGGAGACTATGCCACCGCTGAAATCCTTTATCGCGGCTCGCGCGAACTGAGCCAAAGACTGCTCGACGCCTTCAAGCACTGTGAGGACGGCCTTGTACGGCTCGGATGGCACGATGAGGTGCTTTTCCCGCACGCGTATGCCCAACGCAATCTGGCCCTGCTTGCGGGCGCTCTGGAGGCGCTCAAAGCCGGCGACGCGGCACGCGCGCTTGACTGTTGGCTCATCCGGGTAGATACCAACTGGTACGCCTGCTATTTTGATGAACAGACCTGCCGCCACTTTGTCGATTATGTCCTGCAGCAGCCGCCTGAGCGGCTCATGTGGGGCGCGGGGCGGGTTCCGGGACTTTGCGCGCTGTTTGGGACAATGCGATCGCTCATGTCCAAGCGGGACGATCCCCAAGCGGACTTTACCGCTGAAATCCGCGCAGTAAAAGAGCAGATTGCATCCCAGCAGGAACTGTACCGGCAGAGCTTGCTCCACGAACAATGTGTTATCAAAGCCCTGGCTCGAAAATTGGAGAAACTTGTGAAATCTTGAGAAAAACGACGCAAACACGAGAAATTAAAAGCATTCGGAAAATTGCAAGCAGGAGGTTCCGGGCAATTGCAACTCCGCGCGGCCGGTCGGGTTACAACCAGTTTGCAAAATAATTGTGCAAGGTATACAATGAAAACAATCCAAGGTCACAGTTCCATCCGGCAAAAAAGCCGCGCATATTATGGCGCAGAACAGAACCAGGGGTGGAATTATGAACTAGCATTACTCACCAAGCCAACGAACATCCAAATCGGTAAATTGATAAAGGTGAGTGAAATTTTGAAAACCGACCAACTATACCGCGTGGAGAAAAGGGATATCGAAAAGCTGAACGGCCTTCTGACCGAATGCTTCAGCAAGGACCCTCTCTATTGCCAGCTGATCCCGGAAAAAAAGGTACGTCAAAAACTGCTGCCGGAGCTTTTCAGCTGTGACCTGGATGAACTGTTTGAAAACTGTGAGATTTTTGCGGACAGCAAGGATCTGAACGGCATCATCATCGTCTCGGATGAGACCGAACCTTACAACCCGATCAAGTATTATGCCGTGGAACTCTATTACGCCCTGAAATCGGGCGCTTACCTGCTGCGCGACGGAGCGTCCCTCGAAACGCTCTGGAACTTCATCAAAGGCAAGGAATACCTCAATTCGGAATGGACCGAGGACATTGGCACCGACCGCCGTATGCACATCATCTATTTTGCCGTCCGCCCTTCGATGCGCGGCAAAGGTATCGCCACCAAACTGATGCAGACGGTGATCCAGTACGCGGACGCGCACCGGATGGCGCTGTCGCTCGAAACCCACAATGAGAAAAATGTCGGGATGTATGAGCATTATGGCTTCCGGCTTTTTGAGATTGTCCAGAAGCATTTCGCGCTCAAGCAGTTCTGCATGGTCCGCTAGACGAAACCAGACAAAATGAGACAAACCGGGAACCCGCAACCGGCGGGTTCCCGGTTTCTTTTTTCTTTTCTTGACTTCATCCCCCAACCTTGTTAAAGTTATCCTGTAACGTTTTTTACGGCTATTGCAAATCTGTTATTTGACACATGGGAGGGAGATGCTTGATCGCATCCATATTGGACCGCATCGCGGTATTGATCCTGCTGATCGGGCTGGGTTACCTCATGGGCAGACTGGGGATTCTGGGAGGGCCGATGCGCAAAGGGATTTCAAATCTGATTCTGACCCTCTGCCTGCCCTGCGCAATCCTTGCGTCCGCAAATATTCCCTTCACCAGGGAGCAGCAAATCACGATCGTTTATGTGCTGGCCGCCGCATTCGTTTTCTATGTGGTTTCCTTCCTGATTTTCACGGTCGTAGGCCATAAGTTGATTCCCGAACCGCGCAAACGCGGGCTCTATATCTGCCTTTGCACCTTTGCGAACACTTCGTTTGTCGGATTCCCGATCGCGCAGGTGCTGGTCGGAGAGATTGCCATCTTTTACGGTTCGGTCTTTAACATCATGTATAACCTGTTCATGTTCACGTACGGGATCTATCTTCTGACCGGCACCCGGAAAGGCATCGGCAAGATGCTGCGGTCGGCGATGCTTGATCCCTGTGCGCTCGCCTCCTTCGCAATGGTGGCCATCTGCCTTTTGCAGATCAAATTCCCCGCCTTCCTGAACGATGGGCTCAATCTTTTGGGAAACACCTGCACCCCGCTCGCAATGCTTGTGATCGGCGCGGGCATGACCGAATGCAGGCTGCATGAAGTGTTCAGCCAGCGGATCATCTATTCGGTATCCATCGCGCGGCTTGTTGTGATGCCGCTGCTTGTCTTCGGAGCCCTCTGGCTTCTAAAGGTCGATCCGGTTGTTTCGATTGTCTGCACCCTGATGTGCGCCATGCCGTCCGGTTCGCTCAACAGCATCTTTGCCGAAAAGTACGACTGCGAGCCCGACTTTGCAAATAAGACCGTCGTGCAGGGCAATCTGCTCATCCTCATCACCGCGCCGCTGCTGGTTGCGCTTCTCGGGATCGCTTACCCGGGCGTTTTTTAGGCGCTTACCGCCGCCTTGGCCGGATTTGAGACAAGAAAAAACAAAGCAGGAAGCCTTTCGGCTTCCTGCTTTGTTTCGATACGGAAAAATGTATGTGTGTATGGAAGGAGACAGTGATCAGAAGGTGACGTCTTCACCGGTATAGGCGCAGGTGAGAACCTTCTTCATATTTTCGACGTCGATCGGACGCGGATTGGAAGCGGTGCAGGGATCTTTAACCGCATTCTCAGCGATCTTATCCGCGTTCTCTTCAAAGAGTGCTTCGGAAACACCGTTCTCTTTGTAGGTCTGGGCGATGCCGAGCTTCTTGTTCATTTCTTTGATCGAATCGACCAGAGCGTTCACAAGCTGTTTATCGGTGCTGCCCGGCAGGCCGACTGCGCGAGCGATCTGCGCATAGCGCTCCATGCAGACGCGGGAGTTATACTGGATAACCGCCGGCAGCAGGATTGCGTTGCAGCAACCGTGCGGGATCTTGAATACGGCGCCGGTCTTGTGGGCCAGGCTGTGCGCAATTCCAAGCAGTGCGTTGGAGAACGCCATGCCGGCCAGGCACTGTGCGATATGCATTTTGCCGCGGGCTTCCTTATCGCCGTTGTAGCTGTCGATCAGGCAGTCGTAGATATCGGAAATCGCTTTGAGTGCGAGCGGATCGGAAAATTCGCTGCGCGCGGTGGCGACATAAGCTTCGATCGCATGGGTCAGGGCATCCATACCGGTGTGAGCTGTCAGCTTCTTCGGCATGGTCATCGGGATATCGGTGTCGAGCACCGCAACATCCGGGGTGATCTCAAAGTCAGCCAGCGGATATTTGATGTCGGTGGAGTAATCGGTGATGACCGAGAAAGCGGTAACTTCCGAAGCGGTGCCCGAAGTGGACGGGATCGCGACAAAGATCGCTTTATTGCGCAGCTGCGGGATGGTGAACGGGTCTTTGATATCATCAAAGGTCTTGTCAGGATGCTCATAGAACACCCACATGGCTTTCGCGGCATCCATTGGGGAACCGCCGCCGATTGCAACGATCACATCCGGTTCGAATTCGCGCATCGCAGCGGCGCCGCGGTAAACGGTTTCGATCGACGGGTCCGGCTCGATGCCTTCAAACAGCTGGACTTCCATGCCGGCCGCTTTCAGAGCATCTTCTGTTTTCTGCAGGAAGCCGGCTTTCTTCATCGAAGAGCCACCGGTGAGCAGCATCGCCTTTTTGTGGCCCTTGAGGTTTTTGAGTTCCTCAATCGCGCCGGAACCATAGTAGATGTCTCTCGGTAAAGTGAAACGTGCCATAATCAAGTACCTCCATTTATTCTGTCGGGTTTTTCTTACCCGTAATTTTACTGATCCAAGCTTATTGTTAATTTTTTAACTTTTGTTTCTGATATTATTCTAACATTGTCAAAGCCAAACGGGTAATGTATAATTGATATGAACGATATATGCAAAATCAAATGGGGTGAAGTGATGAATTTAAGTTACCTGCGCTATGTTTCGGAGGTTGAAAAAACCGGCTCGATCACCAGGGCCGCCCAGAACCTCTATATGGGGCAGCCAAACCTCAGCCGTGCAATCAAGGACCTTGAGCAGGAGATTGGCATCACCATCTTCAAGCGCACCGCACGAGGCGTGGAAACCACCCGCAAAGGCGCGGAATTCCTCTCCTACGCCAACACAATCCTTTCCCAGATCGACGAGCTGGAATCTCTCTACAGCCCCAAAACCGACCGCGCTCTGCGCCTGAACCTTTCGGTGCCGCGCGCAACCTATATATCGGTCGCTTTTACTGAATTCATCACCGGCCTCGACCCAAAGGAACAGATGGACATCCGCTTTAAGGAAACCAATTCCATGGCTGCTGCAAACGACGTCTCCGGCGGCGAATCCGATCTTGGCGTAATCCGCATCCAGAATCTTTACGAGCCGTATTTCGTTTCCTACCTCAAAGACCTCAAGCTGCAGTATGAGTCGCTCTGGGAATTCACAATGACCCTGCTTATGTCAAAAGAGCATCCGCTCGCGGCGCTTGGTGATGTCCCCTATCATAAGCTTGGCGGTTACACCGAGATTGTCCATGGGGATTACCAGGTGCCTTCCCTGTCCTTTTCAGAGATCGCCCACGGCGCCGGTCTTGACTGTGCCGAGCGGCGGATTTATGTCTACGAGCGCGGCAGCCAGTTTGATCTTTTGCAGCGTGTCCCCGGCACCTTCATGTGGGTTTCCCACATTCCGGAGGACGTACTCGAGAAAAACGGGCTGGTCCTTCGCCCCTGTTCCCTCTCAAAGCTGGTGAACAAGGATCTGCTCATCTGGCGCAAAGGACATGTTTTCACGCCGCTGGAAAACCAATTCATTAAAAAGCTCCGGCAGGCCTGTGAAATACAGAAGTCCCTCGTCTGACAAAATAATAGAAAAAACCATCCCGCAGCCTATGGCCGCGGGATGGTTTTTTCTATTCGGAGATTTTTGGAGAGCAATTTTTAGAAGCCGGTGCCCGGGTTGACTTTATCGGTATCAACCGGAACTTCATCTGCCGGGACTTCATCGTCAGCAGCTTCGGTAACCGGAGCTTCCGCAAAGATGTAGGTGCCCAGCTGACGGGTCTTCATGGTAAAGACGTACTCATCATCGTCATTATAATCGAACGAACCTTTATCGGTGATATCGATCAGCTCGCCATCTTCGGTTTCTTCATAAACAATGATGGAGCCTTCGTCAACAGTCAGCTCATCATCCTCATCAACATAAGGAACTATCAATTCGAGAGTCGCACGGGAAGTGGACGAGATGCTTGGAGTGCCAACCCACTGACGAACAAAAGCATCCTGATCGTTGAACAGCTCAGCGTACTTCACATTGTCCCATTTCGTAGAAAGCTTCGGGAAATATTTCGAAACATCGGAGTCTGCGTCGAAAGTCAGGCGAGCGAGTACGTCGTTCTCGTCTTCCCACTCGACCACATTCTCTTCGTTCTTAAGCGGCTTAACAATCACACCGCCTGTACCGGCGCTCCAGGTTTCATCATCGGTAGTAATGCCGATATTCGAGATCCAGAAAGAAGCCAGCTTCAATTCACTCTTATCACCGTCTTTGACAACATTGCCTTTGACAGTCATGTCTTCTTTTGCTGTAACGGTTACTTCGGGAGAAACCTTATATTCATCATCGGTCATAAAATCTTTTGTTTTGAGTTCGATGAACCAATGGCGGCCGGCAGTTTTTCCAGCTTCTGTGCCATCGGAAAGCTTAATTAGCGGATCATCAAATTTTTTCTGTACAAGCTTGATGGAACTAATCCATTTTGCATTGTCATCGCCTTTGTCAAGGCTGATTTTGAACAGATCCTCATCGGTCAGTGCATCGACCATCGCAGCTTTGTCATCAGAGGTATCACCGAGGAAATAATAAACACTTTTACCCGGTTTTACCGTGTCGACATCCGCACGGTCGCCACTCTCTACATAAGGTTCGTCTGCTTTAAAGCGATCCATCAGATCAGCATCGATTTCGGCAGCAAACGCGACAACGCCCATGGTCATAACCATGGCCACTGCCATTATGAGGGCCAGTACCTTTTTCATAGTCTTTCATCCTCCTGAATATTTTTTTGATCCTGTTTGGACTTTTTCCAGAAAGCTCTCCGAAACTTTCCAGAATTAACCTTCTTTAAAATAGCATGCATATATTTTGAATACAATCGGATCTCCGGTTTTTCTACACATGCGATATATCATCAACAAGTTTTTGTCTCCGCTGTACGCAATATATTGTGTTTTCAGTAAGATATTATACGCAAAATCGCCAGATTTTGCGTATCGGTAAATATCCGGATATTTACCGATACGCAAAATCGCCAGATTTTGCGTATCGGTAAATATCCGGATATTTTTTTCGATTTTTGAATATTTGTGCAGTTTGCCTCTGGATTTTTCAAGCGTTTTTGTTCTCATTTGGCCGCCGGCCGAGAATCGCCCCGCTTTTTCGCGCCTTTTCGATTGACTTCCCCTGAGAAAACGCTACAATCAAATTGTGAAAGGAGGCCGCCTATGAATCGGATTGTAATCGTTGCCGCCGCGTTGCTTGCCGCGGCGCTTGTCTGCGGCTGCGCCCGGCACGCGCAAGAAAAACCATACTCGGTGAGCGAACCGCCGGCGTCCATAGAAAGCGCACAAAGTGTCCCCCCTTCCAGCGCACCCGCATCCCAACCTGAACCGGCTATGTCCAAACCGCAAACGCCCAAAACCGCTGCTCTGCCCGAACTGCTTGTCAAAACAGAGGTTTTACAGGGGGATATTCTCGTCCTGCGCGTGACGAATGCGGCGGAAGTCCCGCTCACCGCCACAACCAGTCTTGGTTTTACACCGCAGTTTTTCCCGGACGGCGCCGATCAGCTTGCGCTGCTGCCCATCCGCTATACCCTATCTCCCGGCAGCTACACGCTCGACGTGGCCGGGGAGGGGATCTCGTTTCATACCCAGGTGGCTGTCCTGGAGCGGGAATTTGAAGTGCAGCATCTGGAGATTGACGAGTCGATCGCGGAGGATACCGCTTTGAGCGATACGGCAAATTCCGAATGGTATGCGAATATGGAGCCGCTCAAGCTGGTGTCCGATCCGGAAATTCATTGGGAGGGCAGGTTCATTCTGCCGTGTGAAGGGGAACTCTCCACCCAGTTTGCCTGTATCCGCTACACAAACGACGACCCAAACCCCACCCGTCACAATGGCATTGACCTGGAAACTGAAATGGGGACCCCTGCTGCCGCGGCAAACAATGGGCGCGTCCTGTTTGCAGGCTTTTTGCAGCTCACCGGGAACACAGTGCTGATTGAACATGGCTGCGGCCTCAAAAGCTGGTATTATCATATGTCCGCGCTGCATGTACAGGCAGGTGACCTGGTCGAGAAGGGGGAGCTTATTGGGGAGATTGGCAGCACCGGCTATTCGAACAGCCCGCACATGCATTTTGCCATATCAGTAAACGACGTGTTTGTGAATCCCTGGCAGGCTGTGGACAGCGATCTCTAAAATTAAAACCGTCCGCGGCAAAGTGCGCGGACGGTTTTTATTACAGAATAATGCAGATCAGTCCGGTGCAGCCGTCGTTGGTAGCGTGTCAAGTAGGGCTAACACATTTTATTTTTTAAGCGATTCTTGTATCTGGAGGCTTGGATCGCTGCCGCTCCAGAACACTCGCAAAGTCCTCGCCAAAGCTCCATGTAATTTCGACTTCGCCCTTTGGGTAAATGCGCACCTCCGATATGAAGTAATCCAGCGCCTCATAGGTCAGTTCCTCCGTAATGGCGGTAAGCTGCGTCTGTGTCAGCAGGTGAAGCACCTTTTGCTGCGACCGTACTGCTGACAGCTTTTCCCTGAGATGCTCCAGATAACTGATAGACCCCGCCATCTGCTGTTTGTACTCTTGCTGGAATGACAGAAATTCCTGCTCTGTCATTTTTCCGCGTGCAAACCGTTCAAAAGCCGCTTTTGCCGATTCTTTTTTCCTAGAGATGGCCGTTTCTGTTTCAGCAATCTGTTTTGTTAGACGCAGCCGCGAAGGCTCTTCATTTTTGTATTTCGCCTCTACAACTTTCTTTAAATCCACAGCTGCTTTTACCTGCTGCCGGAGGCTTTCCAGTAAAAGACCGTACAGGCTGCTTTGCGGGTAATGCAGTTCTGAACACCGGAAATTTGAGTCGTACCATTTTGTAGCGCAGACAAAATACGGTTCTTTGGCCGGGCGAAGCGGCATTGCGTGCCCGCAGACACCGCATTTGATTTTTCCGGTTAGAGGCCGCCCTGTCTTTTCATAATGCGTCTGCCGGCGGAACATCTCCTGCACCTTATAGAAATCGCTGGGGGAAACAATCTTCTCATGTTGATTTGGCACGATAATGACGTCCTCTTCTGGGGCTTTTATGTTTCGGTGCGCGGCAACGCCCTTGGATTTCAACCGTCCATACACTACGCTGCCGATATACCGCTCATCCATCAGGATGTATCGAACGGCCGCGTCTGTCCAATAGTTCTTTTCTCCCGCATATTGCCAGCGCATGGAATCCCCACGATTCTTTTTATGAACCGATCGTGTGGGCACCAATTCATGATTTAGTTTCCGGGCGATTTCAACCGTTCCATGTCCCTCCAAAAACAGCGAAAAAATTCTTTTGACCACCTGCGCCGCTTCCGGATCAACCACCAACCTGCTTTTATCCTTTTGAGACTTGGCATACCCATAAGGCGCCCAAGGGTTTTGAAACTTTCCCTGCATGGCGGTGGTGCGCTTGCCGTTTTTCACCTTAACCGAGCAATCCTTGCTGTACAGGTCGTTCAGCAGATTTTTAAAGGCGGATTCCAAGCTTCCGACACAATGGGGATCCATGCTGTCATAGGCGTCGTTTACGGAAATAAAACGCACTCGTAAAAACGGGAAAACCTTTTCCAAATATGTTCCCACATCCACATAATTGCGGCCGAAGCGGGACAAGTCCTTCACGATAATGCAGTTGATTTCTCCGGCCTTAACCATATCCATCAGCTTTTCCATCCCGGGCCGGTTGAAATTTGTTCCGGTGTACCCATCATCACAAAATTCATGCTGCTCGGCGTGCTCGAAGGCGGGCGTCTGCTTGATAAAGGAGCCTATTAACTTTCTTTGTCCGCTGATGCTCTCCGACTCGTTTTTAAGGCCGCCCCGACTGTTGCGATCCTCCAGGGACAGACGCAGGTAAACGCCAATCTTCCAGATCGTCATGCCGCATCCCCCTTCCTGCCCGTCGCCCTTTCCCGCACGATCTCTTCAAACTCATCCAGCCCATAAAACATAATCTGAACGGTGCGATCCTCGCTTACAATCACCTCTTTGATAAATAGGCGCGCCATTTCATAGGTCAGCGGCTGGTTTACAAACGCCTTGACCTGTGTTTTCATCTTTTCCGTAAAGGATTGTTTTTCCGTTTCAGCCTGCATATCCAGCGAAACAGATGCAAGTTCCTCCTGCAATGCGGCGATTTCCGACTTGTAAATGGCTTGCATATATTGAAATTGTGCTTCATCAACCAGCCCTGACGCTAACCCCTCAAACAGCTTTCTGCAATAGGACTCTTTTTCCGCAAGCTGTTTTTTCAGCTTCTGTTTTCTTGCACGAATTAGCGCCTCTGGATCACGCCAGCTTTTTTCTTTTTGCAAGGCGTCCAAAAGGGTCGTCCATTCCAGCGCGAGTGCAAGCTGCTTTTGCAGGGTTTCCTGGACTACGGAAATCAGTGTCGCTTCACTGATACTGGTAAAAGCGCAATCCACCCCATGTCTGGGGCAGATATAGGAATAGTAAACATGAAACCCATGCTTGGTACGGTTGAAATTTTTGTATCGGGTCAGCTTGCCGCCGCAGGCGGCGCAAACCACCAAACCTTTCAGCACATTCACGGTGTCTTGTGTTTGTCCCTTCATATGGTCCAGTTTTTCCTGGTACGCTTGCGCACGGCTTGCCATAAGCACCTGCACCTGATGGAACAGCGCTTCTTCAATGATTGGCTCGTGGGTATTACGAACAATCTGCCACTCCTCCTCCGGCATCCGCGTCTGTTTTTGCCCTATTTGAAGATTGCTCTGTTTGCGTCCCTGAACGGTATGGCCAAGGTAGACCTGATTTTGCAAAATGATCTTTATGGTGTTGGTTCGCCAAGGGACTTTTGCCATTTCCGGTTTTTTCAGAAGCCCCATTTGATATCGGTACGCGCTGGGAGACAGAATTTTGCCTTCCACCAAACGGTGCACAATCTGCTGGCTGCCCAAACCCTGCGCTTTCCATTCAAAAATCTGCCGAACCACCGAAGCCGCCCGTGGATCGGGAATGATACGGTGGCGGTTTTGCGGATCTTTTTGATAACCGTAGGCCGCCCACGACCCGATAAAATCCCCCTGCGCTTGCTTGATTCTAAGTGCGGAACCGGATTTGAGGGAGATATCCTTTGCATACATTTCATTGAAAATATTTCTCAGAGGAATGATATAGCCCTCAGCGCTCCACTCCGCTGTCAGGGAGTCAAATTGCTCATAGATGGAGATAAAGCGCACACCCAGCTTCGGAAAGGTTTTTTCAATAAAGGCGCCTACTTCCTGATAATTTCGCCCAAACCGCGAGAGGTCTTTCACCAGTACGCAGTTGATCCTGCCTTTTTGAATGTCGGCCAGCAGACGTTCAAATCCCGGACGTGCAAAATTTGTTCCTGTTTCCCCGTTGTCGCAATAAAGCTCACAGAGTTCGAATTCCGGATGTTGTCTTAAATAAGTTAAAATGGCCGACTTTTGATTCTCAATGCTGTCTTCGGTTTTTCCACCGCTGTTCTCCACGGAAAGACGCACATAACCGCCAACCCTGCAGGTCGTTTGGTCTCTTTGCGCGGCGGCCTCCAGCGCCATTGTTTTTTTGCTTTTTCTGGCCAATCAAACCACCTCCCGCGGAGAATTCTTCTTCGCCTTTTCCACCAGCGCCAACGTATCCGCATAAGCGTCCGCGAAACGAAACGCAATTTCCAGCTCACCATTTTCCATAATTTTAACGGCGTCAATGAAGTAGAGGACCACCTCTCTCGTAAAACACTCCACATCTGTTTGGTAATTCAGTTCCCTGAGCCATTGCAGCTTGTCGTGTTTGCCGTCCATATGTTTTTCGATTTCATTTCGCAGCGATTGACACTGTTGTTCGGCAGTCTGGATCTTTGCATCATAATCAGCGTTGTAGCTGTCAAAATCCTCGCGCTCCAATATACCCTTTACGTAATTTTCATACAAGGATCGTTTAAAATTTCGGCATGTCGCAATTTCATCCTGCTTTTGCGCCAACCTTGATTGCAGCGATTGGATTCGTACTGATAAAATGTCTTCCTGATCCAGAGATGCTACAATTTGTTTTAATTCACCCAATGCCAAAAGATGCTGCTTAAGCACTTCAAGAATCGCTGCATCCACTTTCGCGGTGGAGATGCTGTGGCTGGCACAGCCTTTCCCTTTTTTCTTGCCGTTGCATATGTAATACGAAAACTTCTTTTTGCCTGATGGAACCACCTTACGCACTATCTGCTCTCCGCAGACCCCGCAGGAAATCAAGCCGCTAAAGAGATAGACGGTTTTGGCTTTTGGCGCGGTGCGGGTTTCCAGCGACAAACTGCGCTGTACCGCCGCAAAATCACTTTCATTGATAATGGGAGGATGTGCGTTCCGAATGATTGACCACTCTTCGCGTGGCTTTGTAATGCGCTCTTTCACCTTATAGGTCGGGGTTTCGGTCACCCCTTGTATCAGGACGCCCAAATAAATTTCATTTTTCAAAATATACGTTACAGAGGGGCCATGCCACTGCCCAAACTTGTTCGATGCAAAAGAGCAGAAAAATTTCATACCCTGCGCTTTTTTATACTCGGTTGGGCACAGAATTCCCATCTCGTTGAGGTAGTCGGCGATGTTATTCTGGCTCATGCCGGAAAGTTTCATGCGGAAAATTTCCTGTACCACCTGCGCGGCGGGCTCATCAATGATCAGTTTATTCTTATTTTCCGGATCCTTGCGATAGCCATAGACTGCGAACGATCCGATGAATTCCCCTTGTCTGCGCTTCATCTCAAATAACGCGCGCACCTTTAAGGAAGTATCGCGGCAATAACTATCATTGATTAGATTTTTGAATGGAATAATCAGATCTTCGCTGGCCGTTCGTTTATTCGAGGTATCATAGCCATCATTAATGGCAATAAAGCGTACGCCCAAAACGGGGAATATTTTGTCAAGGTATTCACCGATGGTAATATATTCGCGTCCAAAACGAGACAAATCCTTAACAATAATACAATCGACCACACCGGCCCTAACATCGTCCATCATTTTCACAAAGGCTGGACGATCAAAAGCTGACGTTAGATAACGATACTTTTGAAAACACTGGAAAATCAAGGTTTTTCGAGCGACGGACAAGCAGGGTATTGTACTAAAAACTGAATACGACGCAGAAGCGGCGTTTCTTACTCTCTACATGGGAGAACAGGAACGCCGCTTTTTTCATGCCCTTTGTTACGCAGTAGGGGCAGAAAAAGCCTTGCTACAAGCGGTTTTGCGGGTGTGTATCTGGCGCGGCAAGGGATTTATACCTTATTCCCCGAAACCGCGCTTCTACTGCGTAACAAATCCAAAGCAAAGGAGCTATGAACTATGGCAGTTTTCAGAGTGGAACGGAACAAGGGCTACACCGTAATGAGCAACCACCACCTACGCAACAAGGAGCTTTCCCTAAAGGCAAAGGGGCTGTTGTCGCAAATGCTGTCACTCCCCGAAGATTGGGACTACACCTTGAAAGGCTTATCCCTTATCAACCGGGAGAAGATAGACGCTATCCGCGAAGCCATTAAGGAGCTTGAACGCGCCGGGTATATCGTCCGTTCAAGGGAGCGCGACGAGAAAGGACGCTTGCGGGGCGCGGACTATGTGATATTCGAGCAGCCGCAGCCGCCTACGCCGGATTTACCAACATTGGAAAATCCAACATTGGATAATCCAACACAGGAAAAACCAACATTGGAAAAACCTACGTTGGAAAATCCAACGCAATTAAATAAAGATATACAAAGAACTGACTTACCAAAAAAAGAAAAAATAATTACTGATGAACAAAGTACCCATTCCATTCCTATCCTTTCCCCTAACCCCTCTCCTTGCAGAGAAGCGGCTACGCCGCCGGAACGGAAAGGAACGGAAGCGACAGCACAGAGCGCAGTTGATATATACCGGGAAATCATCAAGGACAATATCGACTACGACATTCTCAAACAGGACATGAAGTTTGACAGTGACAGGCTTGACGAGATTGTAGACCTCATGCTTGAAACCGTATGCACCGCCAGAAAGCGGGTACGGATTGCGGGGGACGACTACCCGGCAGAGCTTGTGAAATCTAAGTTTATGAAACTGGACGGCGAGCATATCCGCTTTGTGCTTGACTGTATGCGGGAGAACACAACGAAAATCCGCAACATCAAGCAATATCTGAAAGCAGCCCTTTTCAACGCCCCGTCCACTATCGGCAATTATTACACTTCCCTTGTCGCCCATGACATGGCAAGCGGCGCACTGTCACCGAAAAAGCCGCAGTACGGCGACCCGGACTATTATTCATGCAACGAGGGCGAAAGCCTGTAACCACCCACAACCACAAAAGGAGGATTTTATTATGGCACAGAAAATGACAGGAGCATTGGTATTTGACGAGCGCACCGACCGTTACGACATCCGCTTTGACTTAAACAGCTACTACGGGGGCTTGCATTGCGGCGAGTGCTTTGACGTATTCGTGCGGGGCAAGTGGAAGCCGACCCGGATTGAGTACGGCGACAACTGGTATCTTGTGGGTATCAGAGCCGAGGACTTGAACGGGCTGCGGGTGCGTATCTGACCGCCGCCCCATAAAGAAACGCGAAAGGAGGACGCGACAAATTGCAGGACGAAGTAAACGAAAAGACCATAGCCCTTTACATCAAGACCGGGAAGCTGACCGCGCAGACGCTCCAAAAGGCAATGAAAGCCATACTGTCAAAGGGCAAAAAGCAGCTTGCAAAACCGCCACAGGGCAAGCAGAGCTTAAAGCAGCTTATGAAGCAGAACGCGGGCGTTTCCAACATTGAGATTACCGAGGGCAATATCAAAGCCTTTGAGAGTACGGCGAAAAAGTACGGTATCGACTTTGCGCTGAAAAAGGACGCGACGGAAAGCCCGCCCCGCTATCTGGTTTTCTTCAAGGGGCGGGACGCGGACGTGCTGACCGCCGCCTTTAAGGAATTTTCCGCAAAAAAGCTGACACAGGAGAAAAAGCCCTCAATCCGAAAGCTGCTCTCTACCCTCAAAGAAGCTGCACAGGGCAAGAACGCGGAACGGGCAAAGGTCAAGAACAAAGACAGGGAGGTATCGCTATGAAGCCGGAAATCAAGAAGCTGCTTATCTTAAATCTCCCGTATCTGCTCTTTGTCTGGCTCTTTGATAAAGTGGGCGCGGCTGTCCGGCTCTCCCCCGGCGCGGACGCGAGCGCAAAGCTGCTACATCTTGGGGACGGTTTTACCGCCGCCTTTTCCAGTATCGCGCCGAGCTTCCACCCGGCAGACTTAGCTTTAGGCATTGCGGGGGCGGTCATTGTCCGGCTGATTATCTACACCAAAGGCAAGAACGCGAAGAAATACCGCCGCGGGACAGAATACGGTTCGGCGCGTTGGGGCGGGGCTGACGACATAAAGCCGTACACCGACCCGGTATTTGAGAACAATATCCCCCTAACGCAGACGGAACGGCTTACCATGAACAGCCGCCCGAAGCAGCCGAAATACGCAAGAAACAAAAATATCCTTGTAATCGGCGGTTCCGGCAGCGGCAAGACCCGGTTCTTTGTGAAACCGTCGCTCATGCAATGTACGTCAAAGGATTTTCCAACGTCGTATATCGTCACTGACCCGAATGGTAATTTACAATAAGGATAAAGGGAGCGCGCACCCTCAAGAAAGGAGGTTACACC
>NZ_QSBX01000038.1:0-17345 GCF_003465835.1 Anaerotruncus sp. AF02-27
CTCTCCTCCAGAAAAAGGAAACGCCCGCCGCGTAAAACGCGGCGGGCGGACTTGCATGAATCTTCTTTATTTGCGCGTGCGCGTGAAAGCATACACGCCCATCGAAAGCGCCAAAGCGGCAAGCGCAGCGCCGACAAAGTCGCTTGCGCCGGTCGACGGCGGCGGATTCTGCGGTTTCGGCGGCGGCGGAGCCATATCGGACGGTGTCTGTTGCTCTGGCGGCAGATTTTCCGGGTCCTGCGGCTCGCCTTCATAATCTTCCCACAAATCGAGTTCAACGTCCGAAATAACATAGGTTCCGAGCGTGCGGGTGCGCGTCTGCCAGCCGTCGATACCCGCGTCGGTTTCATCCTCGTGCACATAGGTGAACCGATCGGTCACATCCTCAAGATAGCCGTCCTTGTCCACCAGATAGATGAAGCAGTCGCGCGGATTCACATCGTAGCGGTAGTCATAATCGTAATAGTCGCTGTAGGGATTATAAAGGGTCAGTTTCGCGCGGGAGGTGCTGTCAATCGCCGGATTGCCGACAAAATCCCGGAAGTAAAGATCCGCGTCGGCCGGATCGCCGTAATCCTCATAGATGCTGCGGATGTTCTTTGTGGAGAGCTTCGCATAGAACTTGTCCGCGTCGCTGTCCGCTTCAAACTCCAGGCAGGCGATGTCTTCGTCATAGCCCCACGCGATCAGATTGTCCTCATTGGAGGTCGGGTTAAAGACAACCCCCTCCCCCGTCTCAATCGAAGCGTCGGTCTCCTCTTCCGGGTTCTCAATCCAGAGCTCGAACCGCACGCTGATGATATCCCCGGAATTCCAGACACGGTTGTTGTCCGGATCATCCTTGCTGCCGCGGGCCTTGAAGTAGGCGTCAAAGCTGAGCTGTTTTTCCTCAGTGATGCGCGAATCTTTGAGCTTCACTTCGATATAATGGTTGCGGCTGCCGCCGCCAAGCCGTTTGGTGACCAGCTTGACCGAACTGAGCAGGCTGCCGTTCTTGTCCTTGTCGAGCCGGAAATTGAAATAATCCTTGTCCGTGAGGTCCTCCAGATCGATCTCGGTCCCACCCTCAAGCGTGGCCGGACCGACCAGCTCGACATAAAACCGTTTGCCGGGCGGGACCGCCTCGCCATAGACATAGCTGTCCGTGATGTCAAATTCCGCGTAATCGAGCGTGTCGCCGTCCTCGTCGAGGATATCGGGACCAAGCCCGACCGTCCCATCGGAGGTAAATGCGAACACCCCGACCGCACCCAGCGTCATCACCAGGACAGCCGCCAGTATAAACGCCGCAAACCGTTTCATTGCGCACCCGACCTTTCGATTTCCTGTAATATGATGCAAAAACCAAATTTCAGATACTTCCACATCTGCATTATATCATGGAAAAACCTGCGAAGTCAACCGATACGCGCGCTCCCCGCCTTGCCACGTATTGTGGAATATGGTACAGTAACAGTATCATTTTAAGGGAAGGAGCTCCATATGAAAAATTTTGATCGCAGCGACCTCTCGTTCTCCCTCTGCGGCCTCAACTGCGGGCTCTGTCCGATGAAACTTGACCGCTACTGCCCCGGCTGCGGCGGCGGAGCCGGCAACCAGTCCTGCCCCATTGCAAGATGCAGCCTGGAGCGCGGCGGTTTCGCATACTGCTTCCAGTGTGAAGAATTTCCCTGCGCACGCTACACACAAACGGACACGTATGATACCTTCCTTTCGAAATGCAATAGAATGCGGGACATCGAGCGATTCAGGCGGATTGGGCAGGACGTCTATCACGCCGAACAAGCGGATCGAATCGCCGTTTTAAACCGTCTGCTGGAAAACTATAACGACGGGCGGCGTAAGAGCCTCTTCTGCCTTGCGGCGCAGCTTTTGGAACCGCAGAGCCTTGCTGCGGTCCTGCGTCAACTGGACGCGGAAACCGCCGGCCTGCCGCAGCAAGAAAAGGCCATACGCGCTGCGGATCTCCTGCGGGCGCTGGCAGAAGAGCAAAACATCGTGCTCAAGCTCCATAAGAAACCCTCAAAAAAGAAAACCAATCCATAAAAATAGGCGGTCAGCCTTTACCAGAGCTGGCTGCCTTGTTTTATGCACTGCATGAGAAAAATGCCCGGCGGCTGTGGAGGCAGCCGCCGGGCATTCATTTTGTCAAATTAACCAGGTTGATCAGGCCCAATTATTTGGACACTTTTTTGAAGGCAACCGCACCAGCCGCAGCCAGGGACAGGACAGCCGCGACAACCGCAACATTTACCATGTCGCTGGAACCGGTCTGCGGGATGTCCTTGCCGCTGTTGGAAGAAGTGGAGCTGGATGCGCTGGAGGAGGATTCCTCTTCCTCATCCACTTCGATGTCAAGCTCGGTGTCGGAAACGATGTAGGAACCCAGGGTGCGGGTCTTGATACCCCAGCCAGGAATCTCATATTCGTCCTCGGAATAGGTGAACTTCTCAGTGACATCGGTCAGGGTGCCGTCGGAATTTTTCTCATAGATGTACGCATCGGACGGATTCGGAACATAGTCCGCATCCTCATCCCACGGGATGCCGAGGACCAGGGTGGCACGGGAAGTTGCCGGAATGCTCGGATTGCCGACGAAATCATAGAACCACAGGTCCGCGTCAACCGGATCCGCATACTCGGAGTAGATGGTTCGGTCGGCGCTGGTGGACAGGCGCGCATAGAACTTGCCGGCGTCATCGTCCGCTTCGAACTCCAGCGCGGCCAGGTCGTCGCCCCAGATCAGGGTGTTGGTTTCGTTTTCTTCGGGGTTATAGTAGATGCGGTCGCCCGCTTCCGGATTGTCGTCGTTGGTCTTTTCCTCGTTGTTGATCCAGAAGGAATAATCAATGGTGACCTTATCACCCTTTTTAAAGGTGTTTTCACCCGTTTTGGAATCACGCTTCGCAGTGAAGGTGATTTCGCCGTCGGTGTGGATTTCAGAAGTGGTCATCGAATCGGCCAGCTCGAAATACAGGACTGCATCGTAACGAACGCCATTGACGCGCTTGTCGGTCAGCAGCTCGATTTTTTTGATCATCTTGCTGTTGGTATCCTTGTCGTAATCAAATTTGAAGAGGTCCTTATCCTTGAGGTCGCTGGTGGTGGCGTCGGTGTCGGTGTCCCAGACCGGGTTTACGACCGCTTCGACATCGCCGTCAGCCGCTTTGGAATTTACGAGCGGGACATAAAATTTCTTGTTCGGCGTGATGGTGTCCGCCTCGATGGTGTTGGCGGTCACTTCAACCTGGCCGACGGCCTCATCGTTGCCGTCCCAGGCGCCCGCAAAGTTTACGGTGCCGTCCGCGGCATCCGCCGCGAAAGCTGCCACGGACATGACGCTCATCGCCATCGCCGCGGCCAGGATTCCCGAAAGAATCTTTTTCATGGGTTTGTTCCTCCTTAAGAAAAAACAGTTTGATACACTTGGGCACGTCCTCCAACATTGCCCTTTGTGTACCCCAAGTATATCCTTGCCTTTTGGAAATGTCAAGCGTTTTTGTTACCGTTTTGTAATCTTTACAGGCAATATTGTAACCAATTTGTAATATATGGAACCAAAATCGACAATTTACGGCCATAAACATGAATTTATTATGAATATTTTTTGTCCAATTCCAATTTTTCTTCCATTTAATAGAATATACAAATAGTAATAAATCCCTTCTTTTCCGAATGAAAACGCAAAAAATGCCGCAGACTGGGCGTCTGCGGCATTTTGCGTTTTTGTTCCCATTACTTTCCTGTGGGCGGGTTCACCTTGGTATTTTTATTCACATCGACAGCCGGCGGAGCCTGCCAGGTCTGCGCCGGCGTTTCGGGCTCTGTTTGAGGCCTGCGTGACGTGTCCAGCTCCTTGTCCGAGATGATATAGCATCCCAAAGTCCGGATTTTGGTGCGCCAGCCGTTTACCTCATTTCCGTCCTCATCCTCTTCCACATAAGAGAACAGACTGCTGACATCCGTCAATTCCCCATCCACATTCTTAGAATAGATCCTGCACTTTTCCGGGACAGGCGCGCCGTCATCCTCCTCCGGCCACGGATAGAGCAGCGTAAGCACAGCGCGCGAAGTCGCGGAAATTGCCGGCGAACCGGTAAAATCACGGAAAAACAACTCTGCGCCGGCCGGATCGCCATAAGTTTCGTAGATGACCGGGTTCGCCTTGGTCGAAAGCTTCGCATAGAACTTCGACGCATCATCGTCCGCGGTGAAAGCCAGCGTTGCGACACGATCCCAGGTCACCATGTTCTTCTCATTAGACACCGGATCATAGACAAATTCATCACCCGGGTCGGCGTCCACATCGTCGCCTTTCTGTAAGTCGTTATTGATATAGAAGGTCAGCCGCAGCAGCGCATAATCGCCCTTTTTCCATAAAAAATCCCCGTCGTCGGTTTCTTGGTCCCTGCGCGCCGTAAAGGTGAGATCAAGACGTGCTTTGAGCTCCTCATCCGTCTGAGATTCCCCGATATCGATCTTCAGCCATGCACTGCGCCCACTGCCACCGATGGATTTTTCATTGTACTGACTGACCTTGACAAGGCCTTTTCCAGCGCCGTCCTTGTCGCTTTTCAAACGGAACAGATCTAAATTGGCCAGTTCTTTCGGCGTGACGTTGTTTTCAACATAGCTTTCTCCGCTCTCGTCCTCAATGAGCGCCACCGACCGGCCGGCACCCGAATCCGCCGGCCCCAGCCGCAGATAGAGCGTCTGATTGGGCGCGACATCAAAGGACAGGCTGCCTCCGGAGGGCGCGTCGCCCGTGGAAGCCTTTACCGCTCCGTCTTCATTTATCAGGTCCGCCGATGCTGCCGGGACAACCCCGCCGCTTCCCTGCGCGGATACGCCGACCGCGCCGAGGCTGCAGACCAGCAGGACGGCAAGCGCCGCCGCTGTTAGCTTTTTCATAGGAATTCCCCTTCTGGTTCGGAATCGGCGGAAAGCAACTCTCCATTTTGCCTTCCGCACGTTGTTTCTTGCTTTTATTATATCCCGAATGAAGTGGAAAAGTCAACGGATTTTGTAACCCTTTTGTAACTATTTCAATCCTTTTGTTACCAAATTGTCACTTTTGCATCATCCACTGGGCAAAAAGAACGCATCTTATGAACGGTCCGTGAATGGAACAGCTTTTTGATGGTTGACGACATAGATTCCGGCACAGACGCAAAACAACGCCGCGAGATTCTGAAACGTAAAGAAAATCTCATGCAGGAATACCGCCGAAAGCAACGCGCCGAATACTGGCGTGAGGAAGTTATAAATACTGATCTTCGCCACCGGGTTATATTTGAGCAGGATGGTCCAGCCGCCAAAGGCAAGGGCTGAAAGGATCACCAGATAGACAAGCAGGCCAATCCCCTCCGCCGTGACCACGTTTAAGCTCCCACCGAACGCGAGCCCCACCGCCAGCAGCCCGACGCCGCCGATCATGAGCTGCCATCCGCTGATCATGACCGAATCCCCATTGGCCGAGACATTCTTGCTGATCACGAATCCGACCGAAAAGGAAATTGCCGCGATGATGACAAATCCATCCCCTGTAAAATTGAATCCCGCCCCAAAGCTGCCGCCGCTCAGCGTGATCAGAACCACGCCGATGAAGCCAAGTATGCAGCCAGCTACCTTTTTGGGCGTGATGCGGTCGTTCTTATAACAAAAATGCGCAAGGATCACCGCGAAAAAGGAGGAAACTGAATTGAGGATCGAAGATTTCACCCCAGTGGTGTTGGCCACGCCGATATAAAAGAATAAATATTCCAGAAAGGTCTGTACAAACCCCAACAAAATAATCCCCCGAATGTTTTTTCGATCGGGCAGCAGCAGGCGGCGGCTCACCAAGCTGCCCGCCGCGATTGTGACCAGCCCGGCGAACGTGAACCGCACGCCCGCAAAGACCAGTTTTCCCGGAATATCGTTGGTTGCAAGCGCAAACAGCTCATATCCGATTTTCAGGCATGGAAACGCACTCCCCCACAGCAGGGTGCAGATCACCGCAACCAGGATGATGACCGGCTCTTTGGTAAAAATGCTGCGATTAGACATTGTCGACATAAAGTTCCCTCTTTCCCGTCCATTTCCAACCCATCCAATTTATCACAATCCGCGGGGTTTGTCCATCTTCCCTACAGGAAAAATCACGGCCGGAGCGAATTCGCCCCGGCCGTGATTTACCGTCGGTCCTTTTCACTGTCCGCCGCCGAACATCCGGGAGAGCGGGCTCACCACGTCATGCAGGTCTTTGATCGCCTTATTGAGCGTGGCGATATCCACCCCCTCGATCACCGAAAGCGCCTTTTCCACGTCGTCAAGCGCCTTGACGATCCCATCCCTGCTCTGCAGCACCAGTCCGTCCACATTTTTCAGCACACCGCCGATATCCGCTTCAGAAAGCTCAGCGCTCACATTTTGCAGGTCGGCAAGCACAACGCCCGCCTGTCCCACAACGTCGTTGGCCGCGCCCACCAGCCCGGTCAACCGCGGAACCAGCAGTGAAAACAGCACGATCACCACAAGCAGTGCCGCCCCGGTAAACACCGCGCAGAGCCGCGCCATAAAAAGCTGTTTTTTCAGGCAGGCGGTCTGCCGTGCGCTTTCTTCCTGCATCTGCCGCAAAAGCGGGATGAACGCATCCTGCCCGGGCTGTACGGTCTGCTCATCCGAACCGGTTTTCTCCAGAATGGTTTCCATCATCCCGCACCCCTCCCCAAAATGATTTTCCGCACGCGGCCAGAAACGGGGCCCGCCAGCACGCGGCAGGCCCCGGATCTGTCATACATGCGGGACAAACGTATATTCCGCAATCTCGCGGTTGACCGTCACCAGATCCTCCAGCGACAGGCTGTGCACATCGTCATGTCCCAGACAGCGCGCCAGCGTTTTAAGCTCCTCGGTCGACGCGGTAAGGAAGTTCGCCAGCCGCTGTGCACCGATATCGACACGCAGGCGTTTTCTGAGTTCCGGGTCCTGGGTGGCCGCTCCCATCGGACAGGCTCCGGTGTTGCAGATGCGGTATTGCTGGCAGGCCGCGGCCATCAGCGACGCGGTCGCGATTGCCACCGCGTCCGCGCCCATGGCCAGCGCCTTTGCAAAATCGGTCGAGACGCGCAGCCCGCCGGTGATGACAAGGTCGATATCCAGGTGGTGCTCGTCCAGATACCTCCGTGCGCGGTGCAAAGCAAAGATCGTCGGAACACTGGCCGCGTCCTTTAAAAGCTTCGGGGAAGCGCCGGTCGCGCCTCCGCGCCCGTCGATCGTCATAAAATCCGGCTTCGCATGCGCGATGAACGCCATATCCCGTTCAATCCTGCCCGCGGCGATCTTCACGCCAATCGGCCTGCCCCCGGAACGTTCCCGCAGTTCCGCAACCAGTTCACGCAGATCCTCCTTGCTCTTCAGCCGCTCAAACCGGGACGGGCTCACGATATCCTCCCCCATCGGCTTTCCGCGCAGAGCCGCGATCTGTTCGGTGACCTTCTCCCCCGGCAGATGGCCGCCCATACCGGGCTTGGTGCCCTGTCCGATCTTGATTTCGATCGCATCCGCACGGCGCAGGTTCTCATCGGTCACGCCGTAGAGGTTCGGCACGTATTCGAATATGTATTTGTAGGCCGCGTCCCTCTCCGGCGGCAGGATGCCGCCCTCGCCGCTGCACATCGCGGTCTTTGCCATGGCCGAGCCCTTCGCGAGCGCGACCTTCATCTCCTCGGACAGCGCGCCGAAAGACATGTGGGAAACGTATACCGGCGTTTCCAGCACCATCGGCTGTTCGGCATGCTTTCCAATCACGGTGCGGGTGTTGACCAGCGCGTGCTCATCGAGCGGCGGCGGGTCAAGCTGCGCGCCAAGCAGGAGGATCTGGTCCCAGCCAATCACCGGCAGACGGGTCCCCATCGCTTCGATAACCGATTGTCCGGTCTGCGCCATCGTATGGATGGTGGCCATATGCGGCTCATGCTCGTCGCTCAGGCGGGCAAACTCCTTCGGGTATGCGAGCGGATTGTCCTGCCGCGCGGGCTCTGCGGGTGCGGCGGCAACCGGTTCCTCCGGAATTTTTTTATACATCCGTTTCGGCACCCCGCAGGCCGGACAGCTCCAGTCCTCCGGCAGGTTGTCAAATTTTACGCCCTGCTCGTCCTCGTCATAGATAAATCCACAGATTTCGCACTGATATTTCGCCATCTGATCCACCCCTTCCTCTTTTTTCCTTGTTTTCATTTTAAGGGCAGAATTGGGGAATGTCAATCATTTCCGGCGTTTTATCCCGGCTTGGGCGCAGGCCCATGCTTCCGGCCCCGTTCCTCCTCCACCGTTTCACACGGGTTCATCCAGGTTGCGCAAGACTGGCCAGCACTTCCCCGATGTCCCGGTTGATGCAAAGCGACCTGAATCGGATTTCATGCGGCGCGTCCGCCTCCCCATTGTTGATACAGACATATACCGCGTCCGGATTTCTGCGGGCGAACTGCCAGAACGGATATTTGATGATCACCGGGGTGTTCGCGCCCACGCCCAGTTCCAGGTACAGAACGCGCCCGACCCTGTGACGGTCCAGAAACGCCTCGTACCGCTGTTTTGCATGGTACCATCCCTCATCCTGCACGAAACTTGCGTCACAACGCAGGTTCATTGCCATCGGCCTGCCGCAGGCCGGACAGTGCGGAACAAGTTCTTGGGGAATGCGCATCTCCTTTTGTTCGCGGACCATCCGGCGCACCATATCCTCGTTGTCATAGGTTTTCTGATGGCAGGGCTTCACGCACTGCCACAGGCCGTAATCCCCCTGTGTATAGAACAGCCTCCGCTTGTCAAAGCCGGCCAGCTGGAAACTGTGATCCACGTTGGTGGTGATGATAAAATATTCCCGGCCCTCCAGCAGCTTTCTCAGACGCTGGTATGGTTCCCGCGCCGGCTGGTCGTAGCGGTTCAGATAGATATGCCTGCTCCAGTAAGCCCAATATTCCTCCAGTGTGCGGTATGGGTAAAAGCCCGCCGAATACATATCGCGCAGCCCATATTTCTCAATGAAGTCCGCAAAGTTTTCTGTGAAGCGCGGACCGGAATAGGAAAGCCCCGCCGAAGCGGAAAGTCCCGCGCCCGCGCCAACCACCACCGCGTCCGCTTTATCGAGGAGTTCCCGCAGCCGGCCGGCCTGTTCCGAGCAGTTGCTGGTAGATCCGGTAGTCAACCTCTTTAAAAACATTGAATATCACCTTCATGCCGCTGCCGGTGCGGTCCAGAAACGCCCGAACCGTTTCCACCGCAATCTGCGCGGCTTTTTCGTTTGGAAAATGGAATTCCCCCGTTGAAATACAGCAGAACGCCACACTGGCAAGCCTGTTTTCGTTCGCCAGCTCCAGGCAGGAGCGGTAACATCCGGCAAGCAGCCGGCAGTCCTTTGCCGTAAGCTTCCCGCAAACTACCGGCCCCACCGTATGCAGGACATATTTCGCCGGCAGGTTGTAGCCTTCGGTCAGCTTTGCCTGACCGGTGGGTTCCTCATGTCCCTGCGCAGCCATTATCCGGCTGCATGCGTCCCGCAGCTGCAATCCCGCGGCCGAATGGATGGCATTGTCGATACAGCCGTGACAGGGATAAAAACACCCCAGCAAGGCGCTGTTCGCAGCGTTCACAATCGCATCGGCCCGAAGCCTGGTGATATCGCCCCGCCACAAGGCAAGCCGCGGGTCTGCGCAGGTCACCGGCAGGCCCGCGGCATCCACCACACCTTTCTCCTCCCGTTCTGCGCGCAGGATTTCATCCTGCGCCGCGAGAAAATCCGTCCGCAGGGGCCATGCGGGACGCAGATTCATCAGACTGCGCAGCAGCCGGCGCCGGGAAGGTTCGTCCGGCGGGAAGCTTTCCGCCCACGCAGCATACTGCGGCAGATCACGGAGCAGCATCCGGATACAATATTCGATCTGTTCCAAACGTTCCATGCATTCACCCCTGTCTTTTTAGAATCTCACGCCGCGGACAGCCCGCGCGCATTTGCCGCTGTGCGCCGGGGCCTTCCAGCATTTTCTCAAAGGTTGAACTCTCTGGGCGGCTCGCCGGAAAAGTCAGCGATAACCGCATGGGCATCCGCCAGATAAAACACCACAAAAACCGGGTTGTCAGCGGTTTGATATTGGCCTTGGACGATTGGATTATGCATACAGCCCTCCTTGACCGCCCGGTTATTTTCAAACACCGCTCTGCCGTTCAGGCGGAGCCAGGCAAAGTCGGCGCTGGAAACTGAAATTTCAATGTACGGATTTTTTTGGATGTCCTGATAGACTTCTTTGGTATTGTTGGTACAGAACCAGAGCTTTCCTTCCCGCTCAAAACAGAACATGAAAGGGCGGCATTTTGCTTTGCCGTCACGGCCTACCGTGGCAAGATATTGCACCGGGTTTTCGGACAGGAATTTTACGACTTCGTTCATGATATGACCTCCATTGCGTCTGATGTTTCCGGCGGCTTTTCACCGCCTTTGTTTTCATGATAAGCCCGAATATCCCCGCTGTAAAGTAAGCACTTTATTGTGCGATAGTTTCCAATTTGATACCATTGGCTATTCATGCGCTTTCTGTGACACATTCGATGCGGCGCGGCAGAAGCCGCCCGCCGGAAATATGCCGTTTTTCCTGATTCCAGGCCGTAAATCCCGCAAAGGGAATCCCCCGGTGTAACGGGGAATTCCCTTTATTCCTTCAACTCAAAATTGATTTTGTCAAAGTCGATGATCCCTTCCGCGCGCATACGGGCCAGCTCGCGGCTCAGCGCGCTGCGGTCCGCGCAGAGATAATCAGCCAGCGCGGTGCGTCCCATCGGACTTATGAACCTCCGCGAGCCGTTTCTCTGCGCCTGTTGGGATGCCCAGACAAGGATCCGCTCCCTCAGAGTTTTTTTTGAGATGATCTCCATCTTTTCCATCAGTAGGACATTTTTGCGTGCCAGGAGCTTCACCATATTTTCGATCAGCCGCTGATGAAACTCGCAGGACGCGCCGCAGGTGTGCAGGACCCGGTAAAAATCCAGCAGCAGCACCGTGCAGTCGCTCGCGGCCGGGAAGGAAACAATACTGCCGGTCTGTTCCCCACAGACAAAGCTCTCCCCGAACACCTCGCCCGGTCCGATCGAAAGCAGGATGCTTTTTTGCCCCCAGACGTCCTCCTTGACCATCTGCACCATCCCGGACATCACCACGCCGATCCGGTGCAGCCGTTCCCCTTCCAGGAAGATATATTCATTTTTCCGGTATTTCTGGGTGACCGCGCCCAGACACCGCAGCATGGAATCCCGTTCCTGTTCCCCGATTTCCCCAAACAGCTCCAAATTTCTGCCCCCTTTGCGGTTCATTCTTTTCAGCATATCAAAAAACGCTGTACGTTGCAACTGCAACATACAAACGGCCCCCCTTATGTTATAGTATCTTTGCCGCAAGACAATATTCCACAGAGAAACCGGAAAACCAGAGGCTTTGGAAAAGAAAGAGGTTTGCATGATGAAACGCAAAATTATAAAAATTGATGAGAACAAATGCAACGGCTGCGGCCTGTGCGCCGAGGCCTGCCATGAAGGCGCCATCGGGATGGTAAACGGCAAAGCCAAACTGCTGCGCGAGGACTACTGCGATGGGTTGGGCGACTGCCTTCCGGCCTGCCCCACCGGGGCGATCACCTTTGAGGAACGGGAGGCCCCCGCTTACGACCACGCGGCAGTGATGGCCGCCAAGCAAGCGGCCGCGCCGCTCCCCTGCGGCTGTCCGGGCAGTCAAAGCAAACACATCCGCCGCACGCCCGAGCAGACCGCTTTAGCCGCGGAGCCTGCCTGCAGCGAACTTTCCCAGTGGCCAGTGCAAATCAAACTTGCCCCAGTCAACGCGCCCTATTTCACCGGCGCGGATCTGCTAATCGCCGCTGACTGCACCGCCTTTGCCTACGGCGACTTCCACCGCCGCTTCATCCGTGGCCGGGTGGCACTGATTGGCTGCCCCAAGCTGGATGAAGGCGATTACGCCGAGAAGCTCACCGAAATCATCCGGCAAAATGACATCCACAGCGTCACCGTTGTGCGTATGGAGGTCCCCTGCTGCGGTGGAATTGAAAACGCGGTTAAGCGCGCACTGCAGGCAAGCGGCAAATTCCTACCCTGGCACGTGGTGGTCATCTCCACCAATGGGCAGATCCTCTCGGAATAAAAAGCCGGATCATTCCGCCGCAGACACAGAACGGAAAACGTCTGAACAGTGCCAAAATGGTTTCATCCCCACACCCATTCATTTTGCCATAGGGAATCGTTTTCGGCCACTTGAAAATTTAGGCGAACATACAATCTTTTAAATTTGGATTCATATTTACGATATATCCAATTCAGCGATATGCTAATATATGGTAAACTTGTAGCACCGATGTTAGAAATATAATCGTCTCCCTGCAAAAACACCCGCGTAAAGCGGGTGTTTTTGCAGGGAGACGTCCGCAGGATTCGGAGCTGTGCGCAGTTTTATGGATGCGCAATCCTACAAGTTCCGGGATTCATTCGTCCCCATCCAGATTGCGGTGGGGAAATCTAAATTGAAATGCGTCCTCGCCCGGGTTCTAAAACCCGGGCGTTTTTTGATGAAGAACAGCAGGCTCCTGGTGCATACTTTACATACAAACTATATTCTTCTATCCTTGAATTGCTGTGGGGGAAAGTTTTGTTTTGAGACCTTTTTCTGTCTGGGCACAACTATCAATCCAAAAGGGCGCATTTTCGGTTGCGCGCAATATCGTTATCTTTATAATAAAAATCAAGGGGTGGCCATATGAACCTGTTCAGCCTGACCAAAATTAAACCCAGCGTCGATCAATATGTCAAAGTCATCGCAGACCTTCTGCATGTGGAGGTTGACATTATTGATTATAAACTGCTGCGTGTTTCCGGCACCGGCAAGTATGCCCATGACTTCTACCGGCAGGGAAATTCCTACCAATGGGTTCTTACCCACCGGCAGACACTCCTTATCGATCATCCCCGCGAACATGAACGCTGCGCTGGATGCAGCAACCTTGACCACTGCGACGACAAGGTGGAAATCACCTGTCCCATCCTGTTGGACGGGGCCGCGATCGGTGTGATCTCCATCACCACCACCGATCTTGCGCGCAAGGAAGCGCTCTGCCAAAACATCGACAATTACATCGCCTTCCTGGAAAATATCGCCGACCTGATCGCCAGCAAGGCGCGGGAATATGACATCTCCCGGCAGGAAGAGCTCCTTTCCAGCCTTCGGGAAAAATTGATCAACCTGATCAGCGACGGGGTGATCCTGCTCGATTCACAAAACCATGTGCAGTATCTCAATCACAAGGCAGAGCTGCTGCTTGCGAATTCCCTTTCGCAAATCCAATACCTGGAAAAAATCCGACAGTTTTCGATTATCCAATGCACCAGTATCCTCGGCACCAGCGCGGCGGAATATCTTGTGCGGATTCGGGAAAAGCAGTTCACCCTTTCAGGGGAGGTGCACATCCTGCGAAACGAGCGCAATGAACTCTGCAAGGTTTTCCTGTTCCAGGGGCTTGACCGGAAACGGGACGGTTTTTATGAGTTCAGCTTCCTGGACGATTTCAACGTCCACTTTCTCGAAGGGAGCAGCCCCCGCACCATCGCCATGCGGGAGCAATGTGAACGCTTTGCCGCGCTCGATTCCGACGTGCTCATTCTTGGGGAGGTCGGCAGTGGAAAAAAAGTACTGGGGTCGCTCATCCATTATAAAAGCAAGCGCCGGGAGGAACCTTTTAAAACAATTCCCTGCCACATCACCGCGGACAGCCTGCTTGAACGGGAACTGTTCAGCGCATTGGAAACCGCCCCCAACGGCACGCTTTTCATCGATGAAATCACCCTTCTGCCGCCGCATCTTCAACAGCGGCTGCTTGCAACGATCGAAGATCCCAACCGGACTGTCCGAGTGATCGCTTCCTCCAACCAGGATCTGCACCAGCTGGCCCAAAGCGGAGGGTTTCTTGGAGAACTGTGTTATGCACTTGAGTCCTTCACTATCTTTGTTCCGCCTCTGCGCAGCCGCCGGGAGGATATCCCCCTGCTGGTGCGGCAGCTGCTTGCCGCCGCCAACCGCCGTTCCGGCAAGATGGTGGCCTTTGAGCGGGATGTCATCCAGCTTTTTATCGCCTATCCGTGGCCAGGGAACGTGCGGGAACTCGAAAATACCATTTCCGCCATCGTCTGCGAGCATGATTTTGACCGGCGGGGATCTGTGTCCAGCCTGCCCCATCCAATCCGGCAGAAGCTCAGCCGTCCGCCGCAGATTTATGACCTGAAGGAAATTGAAAAACAAACCATACGCAAGGCGCTCCGAGATTTCGAAGGGCTGCCGGGCGGAAAGCAGAAAGCGATCCAGGCGTTGGGCATTAGCAAAGCAACCTTCTACCGCAAGCTCGAACGGCTTGGAATCCGCGACCAAACCAAAGACGAATAGGGTGTTGACGGCCAACCATGCGCGCGAATGGGACGGCCTTCCGACATAAAGTTTGGGTGTGCGACCCATTTATTTATGAGAGGAGGATACGCATGTCTAAAGAAAACAACACAAAACTTTCCGGTATGGACCCGGCTGTCTATCAAAAACAACTGCTGCGGTTTCTGTTTTACACATTCCTTGGGTGTCTGGTCTTTTTCTGTCCGGTCAAACAGGGGGATTCCACCAACATCGTCTTTGGTGTGATCACCGATTTTCTCAAAGGTCTGCTGGGGGATTTCGGGGTCTATCTCATCATTGCCATTATCGTCGGGAACTCCATTGCCTATTTCATCAGCCGTTTCTGCACCAAAAAAGATTCAAAGGCTTATCAATTCTATTCCGATGTTTCCCCCTATCAGGCGATCGGCTACGTCCTTGCCGCTGTCTTCGCCATCATGTACATCTTCAACTGCGGTCCGGAATGGATCATCGGCCCGGATACCGGCGGATCGATCGTTGGGATTCTCAAAACCATCCTCTGGACCATTTCCCTTGGCGCGGCGCTCATCTCTCTGCTGACCGCGTTCGGCTCGATGGAATTCATCGGGACGCTTTTTGAGCCGCTGATGCGCCCGCTTTATAAGCTGCCTGGGCGCAGTGCGCTCGACGCGATGGCCTCCTTTGTCGGCACTTCGTCGGTCGGCTGCTACCTGACCAGCCGCATCTATAAAGCCAAGGGCTATACCGTCCGGGAAGCCGCGACCATTTCGACCACCTTTTCGGTGGTAAGCGTCAGTTTTGCCGCCGTCTGCGCCCAGACCGCCGGCATCATGAACCTGTTCTACATCATCTATCCCGTGACTTTCGTCATCACCTTTGTCATGGCTTTTATCATGCCGCGCATCCCGCCCCTCTCCCGCAAACCGGACATCTATATCGACGGGACTGAGCAGCCGGAGTCGGCCCGCAAAGAAAAGATGGTATACGAACACGGGATCTGGCGGGAAGCGCTCAACCGCGCGGTCTCGAAGGCCTCCGAAACGCCGAGCTTCTGGAAGGAGATGTTCCAAAGCCTTTCCCAGGGCGTGATCCTCTGTGTCAAAGCGCTTGGAATTGTCTTTGCGGTCGGCACCATCGGAATGATCCTCGCGGAGTATACACCGGTCTTTACCTGGCTGGGCTATCCGATGGTTCCGCTCCTCAACCTGTTCGGCGTACCGGATGCGTCGGTCATCGCCCCCGCTACTCTCATCGGCGTGGCGGAGATGTTCCTGCCAAACCTGCTGATCGCTGAAATGGAAATCAGCCTTGCCGCCCGTTTTTTTATCCATGTGCTTTCGCTCGTCCAAATCATCTACTTCTCCGAGGTCGGCGCCGTGATGATCATTTCCGGCCTGCCAGTAAAGGTTTGGGAAATGGTGGTCATCTTCCTGGAACGCACCCTGATCGCGATCCCGCTGATCGCGGGCGTGATGCATCTGCTTGTCATGGCCGGAGTACTGGTCTGACCGAATTGATACATTTGGAGGAAATCATATGTCACAACAGCCAAAATACTGCCCGTTGGACCCAAAAATCTACACACGGTTCACCGGCATCCGCACCTTTATGAAGCTGCCGTTTCTGAACGGCGATCTTTCCGGCGCTGATTTTGCGGTCGTGGGCATTCCCTGCGATCTCGGCGCGACCTTCCGTTCCGGCGCCGCCTTCGGGCCCGCCGCAATCCGTGAAATGTCGATCATGCTGCGTTCCGGCAATCCCAATCTGGAAGTGGATATCTTCGACTACCTTTCCGGCGTGGATTACGGGGACGTCAACACCGATCCCTGCTCTCTGCCTGCCTGTCACGCAGAGATTGAAAAAGTCTACGACGAGATTGTCGGCCAGGGTGTGATGCCGATCGGGCTTGGCGGAGACCATTCTGTCACGCTGCCGCAGCTGCGGGCCATCGCAAAAAAATACGGGCCGGTCGCGCTCGTCCAATTTGACTCCCACCTCGACACCAACGATATCCAAAACGGGAACCGCCTGACTCATGGGACCATGTTCCGGCGGGCGGCCGAAGAGGGCCTGATCGATACACGGCATTCGATCCAGGTTGGCATCCGCGGAATCTACGGGATCGAAACTATCCGTGAGTCAGAGGATCTCGGCTTCACAGTCATCACCGCCCACGATCTGCATGAAAACGGGATCGATTGGGCGGCCGCAAAAATCCTGGAAACGGTCGGGGACAAGAAAACCCATTTCACTTTCGACATCGATTTCTTTGATCCTGCCTATGCCCCCGGCACCGGGACGATCGAGGTGGGCGGTTTCACAAGCTACGAAGGGCTCAAGCTTGCCCGCAGCATCCGGGACCTCGATTTCGTGAGCTTCGACCTGGTCGAGGTGCTTCCCGCCTTCGATCCCACCCAGATCACAGCTTATCTCGGCGGCTGCTGCGTTCACGAATTCCTTTCGATGCTCGCCTGGAAACGCAAACAGACCTCCGCGCTTTAAGCGCGTTTCTAATCACTCGCTGCCCGCTGTTAAAAAACCATTTGATCGGCCGCGGACGTATCACTGCTTCAGTGATACGTCCGCTAAAGCAATTGGCTGTTTTCTCTGCTCAGACACACATCAAGCCATGAATTTCGCTTTATGATATCGTTTGCGGTCACACGAATATTTAGGACAACTCACAATCTTTCTGGTTCTATTACGCATTCACGATATATCCCATTGTATTAGCACGCTAAAGTATGATAAGCTTGCAGCACCCGATGCCCCGGGTAATAATATTGTTTCCCTGCAAAGATGCCCGCCGCGTGCGGGTATTTTTGCGTTTCAAATAATAATCCCCCGGCATAGCCGGGGGTATTTCATATGCGGGCAAAGCCCTATGATG
>NZ_QSBX01000039.1:0-17232 GCF_003465835.1 Anaerotruncus sp. AF02-27
CAGGCCGGCGAAACGGCGAATTTGTCCGGGCAGGCGGCAGCGCCAAGCGCGCCAAAACCGGGAACCTCCGAAGTGATGCCGTTTCCCGACTGGGCGAAGGTGCTTTCCGAGCTGCAGCCGCACAACGGCGCGCTCTACGGCGCGATGATCGATTCGCGGGCGTATACGAGCGGCGACCTGATGCTGATCGACTGCGCGAACGACATGTTCCGCCAGCTTTTACGCACCAGCATCGCGGCAAAGGAGAGCTTGCGTGACGCGATCCTCGCGGTCACCGGCCGCAAATACAATCTGGGACCCTATAATCCCCAAAAGCACACCGTCGCCCAGAAAACGGACGACCCGCTCGAGGGACTTTTGAAGAAGGCGAGCGAACTGAACGTTCCGCTCGAACTCAAGTAAACAATATTGGGAGGAATCATAAAGATGAAAGCAAGGCTTCCGAAAGGCATGGGCGGCGGCGCCCCGAACAATATGAACGCAATGATCCGTCAGGCGCAGAAGATCCAGGAGGATATGCGCAAGAAACAGGAAGAACTGGCAGAGATGGACTTCAAAACCACCGCTGGCGGCGGCATGGTGGAAGTGACCATCAGCGGCAAGAAAGAGCTCAAGGAGCTGATCCTCAAACCGGAAGTGGTCAATCCGGACGACATCGAGATGCTGCAGGACCTGATCATGGCTGCGGTCAACGAAGCGATCCGCACGGTGGAGGATACAACCAACGCTGAGATGGACAAAATCGCGGGCGGGCTGAACGTTCCGGGCGTGGTTTAACCTTTCAAAGAGATGACATACAATGTAATACCACTGACAAAACTGATCGAACAGTTTGAACGGCTACCCGGGATTGGCCGCAAAAGTGCGCAGCGCCTGGCGTTTCATGTCCTGTCGCTGCCGCGGGAGAAGGCGCAGGAATTTGCGGATGCGATTTTGGAAGCGCATGACAAGATTAAGAAATGCAAAATCTGTCAAAGCTTAACCGAGAGCGAGGTCTGCCCGATCTGTTCGGATACGGCCCGTGACCGCGGCATCGTCTGTGTGGTGGAAAACTCCCAGGACGTGATCGCTTTTGAGCGCACCCGTGAATATCATGGGCTTTATCATGTGCTGCATGGGCTCATTTCCCCGATGGACGGGGTCGGGCCGGATCAGCTCTACATCAAGGAACTGCTTTCCCGCATGGGGTCCGGCGAGATCGCCGAGGTGGTCATGGCCACCAATCCGACCGTCGAAGGCGAAGCCACCGCGATGTATATCGCGCGGCTTTTAAAACCGATGGGTGTGAAGGTGACCCGGCTTGCCTATGGCATTCCGGTGGGCGGGAATCTCGAATACGCGGATGAAGTGACCCTTTACCGTGCGCTCGAAGGCAGAAGCGAGATATGAGGGAATTTGGATGTCAAAACTAGAAGGACGCGGCGCCGAGGAACTCAAACGGATTGTCAAGTTCGGGATCACCGGCGTGGGGAACACGTTGGTGGATATGGCCGTCGGCGCGCTGCTTTTGTTTCTCGGCGTGAACGTCTACGCATCGAAATGCGTGGGCTACTGTGCCGGGATGCTCAACAGCTACCTGATCAACCGGAAGTGGACCTTCCAGACGAAGGACCGGTTCTTCAGCCTGCAGATGGTGCGTTTTATCGCCACCAACCTGATCGTTTTAGCGGTCAGTGTGGTGCTCATCAAGGTGTTTGTGGAATTTTTGGGGCTGAGCGACCTTTTCGCGATGTTGCTTTCCACCTGCTGCACGATGGCGCTCAATTTCATCATCAGCCGGCTGTGGGTATTCAAATGACAAAACTGCGCATCCGCGCATGACAGAAGGAGGGGAGCCTATTGGAACGCGCTTCCACCAAAACGATCACCTTAAACCGCAAGGCGCGGCATGAATATTTTGTGGAGGACAGCTTTGAAGCCGGGATCGAACTCTGCGGCACCGAAGTGAAATCGTTGCGCAAAGGCTCCTGCAACCTGAAGGACAGCTGGTGCGACATCGATCACGGGGAGCTTTACATCAAGCAGATGCACATTTCCCCCTATGAGCAGGGCAATATCTTCAACCGGGATCCTTATCGGCCGCGAAAACTCCTGATGCACCGGCGTGAGATCGCCAAACTTGCGGCGCTCGTGGCTCAGCAGGGTTATACGCTGATCCCTTTGTCTCTCTATTTCAAAGATTCCAAGGTGAAGGTGCAGCTGGGACTCTGCAAAGGCAAAAAACTGCACGACAAACGCGACGATATGGCACGTCGCGATGCGCAGCGCGACATTGACCGTGCTCTGCGCGATAGACAAAGAAATTAATTTCTGCTATAATGATCCGGAGGATGACTGCCATCCTCTTTATGGGGTCGTAAAGGTTTCGACGGGGATTCTGAAGTATGAGTAGCGAGTAGAGGAGCATGACCTCTATAAAACATGACGTTTTTAAAGTAAACGACAACGATACTTTAGCTTTTGCGGCTTAATTAAGCCGTCGTCCTACCGCGGAGTACCACGGCCGCGGATAGGGCGTCGATTAGTGGTGAACGATCTTGCGGAGCGGCCTCGTACGCATGATTGTATCAGGGGATACCGAGCTGCGTAGCCTGTCGGCTGGCGACGCGGCAAGGGAATTTTAAAGAACCGACTGCACTCGGAGAAACTTATATGGACGGGTTTTCGGACAGGGGTTCGATTCCCCTCGGCTCCACCACTTACATCCGAGTATCTTTCCGAACCTTCCCTTGCAGGAAGATCGGAAGGGTACTCGGAATTTTTATTGTGCAAAATAATATTTAGATTGATTGTCACGTCGGCAGAGTCGTCGTAACAAATTACCTTGTCCACAAATATTTCAATCGCTTCCCGCTGCGTAGAAGTTGGGAGTGTGGAAAGATTTTGATATTTTTTGAGTGACGCAACGATATTCTCCAAAGGCATAATATCCCTGTTGGATTCATTTTCGCTTTTATGCAGTTCTTCCAAAAGCTCATTTTTTAGAGTTTCCAGTTCCACCAATCGCCCTTTAGTGGTTGTGGTAAATATGCCGCTTTCGATAGCCTGCATAATATTATCGATTTTAGCAGATACGTCGGTCAGTTTGCTTTTTAAGAATTTCTGACTATCTGAAATTTCGGCTTTCGATTTCTCCTGCGAATCAAAAAGTTTTTGCGCAACCTCCGGGAGTTTCTTTTCTGAAAACACTTCATTTTCTAAATATTCGATAACTGTAGACTCGACACGGTGGCTGGCAACAGCCCGCTTGTCGCAAGTGCGCTTTCTTTTTCTGGTAGCGCAGACATAAAAATAGTCGTAGCTACCTTTTTTATTTCTGGCGCTCTCTCCGACCATAGATCCGCCGCACTTCCCACAAACAACTTTTCCAGACAAAAGATAATCATGCTTTGCCTTGCCCGCACCGGGCCGACCAACGTTCGTTCTTTTCTTGTTTTGCACTTTGTAAAAAAGATCAGTGTCAATGATAGCCGGTATTCCACCTGGAATGCGAATAATTTCTTCGTCGGCTTTGTTTGCGTGGGTATTTCGCGGCCCCGATCGTCCATAGCTGGCAGAACGATTGTAAATAAAATTTCCTATATATTTTTCGTTCCTAAGAATATCAGATAAACTATTTTTACCAAAGCTTGTACCGCGTTTCGTTTTATATCCCAACGAATTTAAGCGATCAATAATTTTAGAATATCCCTCGCCGTTGGCGTACATTGTGAAAATGATCTTTACCGCCTCAGCTTCATGTTCGTTAACGATATAGGTATTATCGGATGCGAGGTCATAGCCAAGGGGAGGGGTTCCTCCTGTATGCTTGCATTGAAGGGCTGTTTCCCGCAAGCCTTTCATAGTTTCACGCGCGAGATTCTTTGAATAATATTCACTCATTCCTTCGAGCACCGATTCCAAAATGATGCTTTCGGGGCTGTCGTCAAGATTTTCCAACACAGAGCACAGACGAATTCCGCAGCGCTTCAATTTTCTTTTATAATAGGCGTGGTCGTATCTGTCCCGGCTGAACCTATCCAGCTTATGGATAATCACTGCCTCAAAAATGCTATCTTCTGCATCGTTCATCATCCGCAAGAACTCGGGGCGCTTGTCGCTGGTCGCAGACTGCGCCTTATCCGCATATATTTTGATAACTTCAAGATCGTGCTTTTCTGCATAGTCTTGACAGGCTCTCACCTGTGCGTCGATACTTTCATCCCTCTGGTTGTCCGAACTAAACCGGGCATAGATTACTGCCTTTTTCATAATACCCTCCAAAATTTTCAGAACGATTACTATATCTGTTAAATGCTAAACCTGATTCAGCACAATGTCTTGTGTCAATCCCTAAATCCACCAATATTATTTGCCATTATCGTGTAAAACTTCCATTGACGAATAACAACTGTTAGTAGTAAAATCAAATCACAAAAGAACATACGTTCTACATTTCAAAGAAAGGATTGACGACATGAGCAAACAGAGCTATAAAGACATCCAAAGTGATGCGCCTGCACGCCATATTTCTATCCACGCGCCCCGTGGAGAGAGGCGCGACACGTACCGCGATGCTGATAACTTAATGCCCTTGACCGACACAGAACGAGAATGGCTTATTGCGGTTGGCAGGGCACAACATAAACGGCATTCAGACGTTACTTATCTTTTGGCGGTTCTGGAGGAATATCTAGAGCTTTCAGAAGATTCAGAGCTCGTTTTTGATCTTCCGGAGAATGACTGCGGAACCAAATAAGAGCTTCACGCATTTCAGGATTCTTCAAAAGCTCGTCGTCCTCTGTGGCGGCGGGCTTGTTTTTTATGTCTGTATTGCCCAGGAGATAATCGGTCGACACGCCGAAGTATGCTGCTATCTTTTGGACAGTATCAGATTTAGGAACCTTCCCTATCCGCCAATTTGTTACATTGGATTTGCTTATTCCTAGATCCATAACCAGCTTCGTTGGGGTAATGCCAGCATCAGAACATAATGAACTGAGAATATCAAAAAACATGGGCGAACCTCCATATTGACGAGTTCGATTTAGAGAACTATAATATAATTAACAACACACAATTCATCCACGCGGAAAGGAGTTTGGAATATGGACAACAGAAAAGGGCGCTGCCCTGATTGCGCCAACTGCCCCAGCAATGATACATGTCGCCCCTCCGAAGAGGATCGTAAGAGACTGCAACAGTTATTTGATCAAGAAGAACAAGAGCCAGAAGAACAAAAACCCAAACTATCGTTCCCCGAGAAACATCCTGATTTCCCACTTTACCTTGCGCTGATAGCGTTAATAGCTTCTATTGCTGACCCTATTTTCAGGGCCCTAATAGGCTACTGATTGCTTGACTTCGAAAGGTGGTAATAACTTGCTTAAAAGATTAAACCGTTTCTTTGATGAACGAAGCGACACGGAAAATATGGTATTCGCTACAATCATTACCACAATTAATATTGTGATGATCATATTCCAAGTGCTGTTTTTAACAATCCTAGCGCCGCGATTAATACACTTATTGCTGTTAATATGCAGCACATAACACCCGCCTTCGCGGCAACGCTAGAATCTCTAGATGATTTTTCTTGTATCTTTGCAGAATGCAGATTTTCTAGGTATTCCATTATTGCATGCTTTCCTTCAAGAGAAATCGAAAATGTCGAACCGTTCCGTATGACGGAAGCATCCCCGTTAAAATGATGGTTAATGTAATCGGCCTTTTCAAGCGCATATAAAATTTCCTTTAACTCTAATTCGTCTACTTTTGGAAACCTTTCCTTTATGTCAGGGAAAGCTAAATTTTCATCTGATATTGTTTGTAAAATTGAATAGTATGTTTTGTCAAGATACATTCTGTCACCCCTGGCCCCGCTTCGGCGGGGCTTTTCATTTATGCCTATAGAATATGGATACCCACACAAAAGAGACAATCCATAATGACCCCAAGTAAGTCGCAACAAGTCCCAAAATATGAACCCAGGAAAAGTTTATTGTCGCTACAATCGCCATAGCTATTAAAACTATAATCGATAGGACAGACAGAATAAATTTAACCACCTGGCTAAAAAATGCGCCTCTGCTTACCGTTGCAATTGAAGCCACAGAAGCAGTTATGCAAACCGATATATAGATTAAAGGAATAGACATGATTACACCGTCCTTTTTTGCGTTATCCCATGAAGTTTATATTTTTTGCAAACCAATCAGAATATTTCCAATATTGTTCTTCCGTGGTAATTAAATCTCCGTTTTGATCTCGCCAATTTAAATCTTCTATCATTTCATCCCGGAAAACCTGCCGCAAAGATTCGACCTCTTCGGCGGTATACATCACAGAGATAGAATCTAACAGATCGCGGTTGGCCTGGGACAACTCGTCACATTCTTTTTGCAAGGGGTCTAATTGGTTTTGTAAATCTGTGGCGAGAAAATAATAGTTTTCGGCGGCAGCGTAATTATAGTTGTTTAAATACAGGATATAGCCAAAGGCCGCGACGGTTAGAAGCAATATTAACATAAAGGTTCGAAACTTTAAAAATCGAGCTTTGCCAGATTGGTTAATAATCAGATAGCCTTTTCCGGCAAAACGATATTGCCCGCAGCTTTTACAAAATTGATAATCATCGTCATTGTCAGCTCCGCACTTCCAACATTTTGTCATGGATATGCCCTCCCGCCATTTCGCTATCATTGATTCATTTTAGTTTCGAATAGATTCAAGAGAAAAATTGCCAAAGTTATCTAACGCTTTCGATATGTCTCATAATAAAATTCCCCTGTGGATCTTTTAAAGCGAGAACGCCGCTTTCAAACAATTCTTGTAGCAAGTTCGCGTCAAATAATACAGATGAATATAGTATTTTTCTTACCTTACTCCACCACACATTAACTCCAATCATGGCCCCTAAAACAGATATGAACATACACAGCATCCAATTGGGTGCAGAAACAAATAAACAGATAGAAGAAAGCACCAAGACAACCGATAGGGAAATTAGGCCTTCGTGATAAAAGACGGTAACGATGATTGAAAGAAGAAAAAATGAGATGTAGACCCATGAGAGCTTTAAGACAAATATTGCTACGGACAAAAAACCGATGGAGCATAAATAAGGTAAAAACATTAAAAGTCTTGCGTTTTTACTGAGATAGCAAGCGGCATCGTTCATGCGTGATCTAGCATAACTGCTAAATATTACCCGAACTTCCCCCGCCTTAATACTTCTTTGCATTTCAAGGAACGATTCAAAAGGAGTTCCGACCAAAGAATTTTCCATGCTTCAAGCCTCCGTCATTTTTACTACATTTGTTGAAAATAATTGTTCATACAGCTAAAGTTCTCTAAATCGTACCAAAACTCTTGACTGGTTCGATTTGGAGAACTATAATATAACTAAGCTATTAAACCCCACAAAAAACCAAGCCCCTCACTGGAGCGGTTATTCAGTTGGTTGGCACTTACAGAATAACATGTTTTTCGCGGTCGTTCAATAGCTTTTCTCACAAAAATAAAAGCAACATTTGCGCAGATTGTGAGAAAAACCCGTTTACGCTGCAATAAAGCTGCCGCAAAGGCACGATCTCACGGGCCAAGTGTTTTTGTCTGCTTCGCGGGCGTGGTTAACCCGCTTATGCGTCAACGAGATTTTAAGTGACGTGCGGATACCGTGTGGTGCGAGGTATGTCTTTACGGCAACTTTATTGCAGCGTGGGCGATGACAACAAAAAGGAGGTGTTTACCATCGTATCAGATTACTTTCTGGCTGAAATTGACCGTCAAAAGCGGCTGCAAAAATTGACCTATCGCGATATCGCGAAAAAAGCCGGAATCAATTATGGCACAATGCGCAAGTTCATGTGCGGCACATACAACGGCGATAACGAGCGAATCGCGGATCTGATCGCAGCCGCCCTAAAGATTGAGAGGTGAAGAAAGTGGGAACGGAAAGCTGTATGGAACCCGATGTGTACACAAAGAAAATCAGGGTTTTGCTGGACTTGAAAACCGGGAAGGTTTTACGTGAAGAGCTCATAGACTGCGAGCCATACCCAAACACAATGCGGCTTTTCGCGGAATGTCTTGTCCGACATGGATTCTTGGAGAAGATCAAGGAAGAATCCACGGCATGATGAATGTATCAAAGCTGTTTATCCGTCTGCAAACCGAATGGCAGGATAGGCAGGAACAGGAAGCAAAGATCAAATGGCTGGAAGGAGAGCAACATGTTTTGGAAATCCCTGAGAACTCAAAACGAAAGGTTAAAAGCCGCTGGGAAAGCGCTCGCAGAAAAATACAAAACACTTGAAAAGGAAAACGACGAGTTAACAGCTAAAGCAAGGTCGCTAGAAGGTAATCTCAACTCCCTGAAAAACGTGGTAAAGGTCTGTAAAGAACAGAAGTTTTGCGAGGTTTGCAAGTTCGGGGCAAGGCGAAAATGGAATGTATATATCCCTTTTGGCGGAATGCACGAATGCAGCGAAATGATATGCCTTAAAAATGTTTCATGCGAAGATTTTGAGAAGCAAGAGACTTGACGGACAAGCACCCCAAAAGAAAAAGGATGGTGAAAGTGAACTACCTAAAAAAACTACGCGGACAGCGCCCACAAAGAGAACTTGCCCGCACCCTGAAAATTCGCGTCCCGGACTACTCCCGATACGAAACCGGCAAAGCGAACCCCACGCCGGAGCAGATGAAGGATCTATGCGAATATCACCGCTGCAACGTCGGAACGCTCTATGACCGTGAAGATTGGGACTATGACCTTATCGACCCCGTAAAGCCCCGTGAGACGCGCAGAAGCGGGAAGGGGACAGGGATATTAAAATTCTCCGTGCGGCTCACAGAGGGGCTTGCAAACCGCATTCAGGAGCAGTGTAGGACATCGGGAATGACGCAGGCGCAATACCTGAAACGCTGTGCTGACCTGATGGACAAGGAGTTGATCTCACATGAAGCTCTGCGACCATTACAAGAATGAATACTCCTGTCTGACCTGTCCATATCCGGCAGATGCGCTACCTTGTGAAGAAAACGAACGCAGGATACAGAGCGAGCGGGATCGGTAATCCCGGAAAAGGCATTGGGAGGATCGGACGGAATACCATCGCAAATATTATGCGGCACACCGGGAAGAAGTGATTCGTAAAAACCGGGAGCGGCGGCAGAAAAGGAGGACAAGCATGACGGCGGACGGATTGTTTTGGATGATGCTTTTCGCGGCGTTTTGCCTGTATCTGGCGGTCAGCGCAGCGATCGTAGAGGATTTGATACCGAGGATAAAAAAGAAACGCCCTGCGAGGCTGGCACCTCGACAGAGCGCAAACAATGGAAATTGAAGATACGTTTATTAAAACACGAAAGGCGGGAAAAGTCAAGTGCTGCGGGATCTATTGTTGGAACCGCCGACCAGAACGCGGCAGCAGGAGCGGGCGAATGACCTGATCTGGGAATACCGGGATCTGTATGCGTCGCGGTTTGACTATGAGGACGACCGCCTCCCGGCAGAAAGGCAGGAGAGGCTTGACTTTATCCGTCTGGAATTGGAAGAAATGGGCTATTGCCTGTAAGGAGGACGTTATGCTGGACAAAGTATTTGAAGCACTGAACGCGGCGCTGGCTGAGAGAGACAGCAAGATAGATTATCTTCGCTGGAAGGTTGCAGAACTGGAAAGAAAATACGGGCCGGAGCCCGATAAAAATGAAGAACGGAGTTGATTTCTACACGACCGGGCACGCCGTTGTAACCGTTCATTTCCCGGAGGATCGGACGGTCTGCATGTGGTGCCCATTCTGCCTGCGGGACGCACGCAATCCATCCCGCAAGGTCTGTATCATTACGGATGAACCCATTGTATACGAAGAATATGGACGGGGTGGGAAATGCCCCTTGAAATTTGAAAGTGAGGAATAACCATGCCAATCATTGCAAGCGCAAAATCCGGCGGATCGTTTGAACCTGTTTCTGAGGGCGTACATATTGCCAATTGTATCTCCATCATCGACCTTGGGGATCAGTATTCCGAGAAATACGACAAAACTCAGCGAAAAGTGCTGCTCACATGGGAAGTGACGGACGAGACAATCGAGATTGACGGGGAGGAGAAGCCGCGTGTTATCAGCAACGAATACACCCTTTCCCTGAGCGAAAAGGCGAACCTGCGGACGCATCTGGAGGCATGGCGCGGCAAGAACTTCACGCAGGAGGAGTTGGACGGCTTCGACCTGCAAAACGTCCTCGGCAAGCCCTGCCAGCTCTCTATCGTTCACAACGAGCGCAACGGGAACGTCTATGCCAACATCAAAAGCATCATGTCTATCCCCAAAGGGATGCCGACTCCGCCAGTCGTTAGCGAACTCGCCTATTTTGCCCTGGACGACGCCGCGAGCCTTTCGTTGATAGACAAGCTTCCGCAGTGGATTCAGGATAAGATCAAAAAATCCACAACCTACGGAACGCTGGTGAGATGTCAGAGCGTCCCGAAAGGCGCGGACTATGGGCCGGTTGACACGGATTCCTCCGACCTGCCATTCTGATGGATACTGAAGCGAAGATACTCTCCTTTGGCGGCGGAAAGCTGGTTTTGGAGGCGGATAAACGCCTCCTGCACGAAGTCGTCGAGCATCAGGTGAAAACGGTGCGGCTGGTGGTCCCGGACGGCAGGAGCATCAGCCCGCGCCAACGCAACAAGATTTTCGCATTGTCAGGGGACATTGCGGACTTTGTGGCCGGAATCCGGCACAGCGATAAACGCAGGCAGCACGAATTCTTGTGCGCCTTGCAGATGAACTATCTGCTCGACATCTCGACGGATTCTGTTCGCAGGAAGCTGACCTATCATTATTGCCAGCTCTGTGGGATCGACCTGTTCAGCTTATCCGATGGGGCGCATAATGCGGCAGACATGTCAACGGCCCGGGATTTCATCGACTGGATGATCGAACTCTGTATCGAGTATGGAATTCCCTGCATGGACACGCTTCTCAATCTATGTGAGGACACGCAGCGGTATCTGTACGCCTGTGTAATGCACCGGACATGTGCCGTTTGCGGAAAGCATGCGGATATCCACGAATGGGATCGCGTGGGGATGGGCCGCGACCGGGAAGATATCCACCATGAGGGCCAGCGGGTGCAGCCGCTCTGCCGGGAGTGCCACAATGAGGTGCACGCAATGGGGCAGGAGCCATTTGATAAGCTCCATCATATCACCTGGATTCAGCTGACAGAGGAGATGTGCAGGAAACTCGGGTGGAAAGCATAGGAGGACAAGATGGAAAAACCGAACTATTATGCGGTGCTTCCGGCATGTGTCCGGTACGACGACCGCCTCAAACCCGCCGAAAAGCTGCTGTTCGCGGAGCTCACAAGCCTATCACAGGCAGAAGGATATTCCTGGGCCAGCAACGGTTATTTTTCGAGGCTCTATAAAGTGTCGAAGGAAACCGTCTCACGGTGGCTCAGTCATTTACAGGAGTGCGGGTACATAAAAGTCAGCGTCGATCAGCAGGCGGGGAATGGCCGCAGAATTATCGTTTTTGATCCCGTTTTGGATCAGGGGGTATTGACAAAAAGATCAATAGGTATTGACGAAAAGATCAAGACCCCTATTGACAAAAAGATCAACCATAATAATACAAGTATTAATAATAAAAAAGAATATATATATGGCTTCGACGATTTTTGGAAAGCCTATCCGAAAAAGATTGCAAAGCAGGACGCTTTGAAAGCATATCAAAAGCTGAAAGCCGACAGCGCCTTATTGGATAAACTCCTGAATGCGCTGGAGAGGCAGAAACAAAGCCCGGCTTGGAAAAAGGACGGCGGACAATATATTCCGCATCCGGCGACATGGCTGAATGGGCACAGATGGGAGGATGAAATCCCAAAGAGCGAAGAAACAGGGAGGTGGCGCAGCCTTGATTAACCCAAACAAAGAAGCGGAGCAGGCAGTGATCGGAGCAATCATCATGAGCCCGGAAACGGTTCTGCCGGAGGCGGTTTTACAGATTGGCCTGGAAGATTTTCAGATCGTGGAGTATCGCAACGTCTATGCGGCCTGTAAGGCGCTTTATGACCTCAATAAGCCGGTGGATGTGCTCACGGTGCTGGGGAGGCTGGATGAGGCGTACAAGCCCCTGATAGCCGAAGCGTGCGCGGCGGCCCCGACCGTCAAAAACTTTCAAAGCTATATCGGGCTGGTGAAAAGCTCGGCACGCCGGATTCGGGCATACCGAGAAGCACAGTCCCTGGAAGCGGCCCTGCTGGAAGGAGAAGAACTCGATGAATGCCGGACGCTTGCGGTGCGGGCGAACGAAGCACTCAATGAGACGGATGCAAAGACTGAGCTTTCCGCAAAGGATCTGTTCCTGCGTTTCTACGAAACCAAGATGAAGCCAAAAACCTATATCAAGACCGGGATTTCACGGCTTGACCGGCTTACATACATTGACCGGGGGGACTATGTGATCGTCGGCGCACGGCCTTCTGCGGGCAAGACGGCGCTGACTTTGCAGCTGATGCTTACAATGGCACGAACAATGAATGTGGTTTATTTCAGTCTGGAAACGTCCGGCATGAAGCTGATGGATCGGATTGTGGCGAACTTCACGAGTACGCCGCTGTCATCGATTAAGGAAGGAACCGTGACTGACTGGTCAAGGATCGCGGAGGCGTACGACCGTTTCAAAAACCTGCGGCTGTTTGTCGTGGAGGCGGCGGGCTGGACGGTGGCGCAGATTCGCGCGAAGGCGGTGCAGCTGCGGGCAGATGTGATCTTTATCGATTATCTTTCGCTCATAAAAAGCGAAGGGAAGGGGCTTTATGAGCGGGTCACGAACATCTCGATGGATCTGCACACGATGGCGCAGCAGTCGAAAATAACGGTTGTGGCGCTGTCCCAGCTCAATCGGGAGGGAAAAGGAGAACCAGACATGACAAGCCTTCGAGAATCCGGGCAGATTGAACAGGACGCGGACGTGATATTACTGTTACACGAGACTGACCGGGAACAGCAAAACTCAGACCGCAAGCTCATTATCGCAAAAAACAAAGAAGGTTCAACAGGATACATCACGCTTTCGTTTACAGGGGAGTTCCAGCGGTTCTGCGAGTACGAGACGAGGTACGAAGAATGAACAGCCGCCAAAAAGGAGCCGCAGGGGAGCGGGAGCTTGCCCGGAAACTGCGTGACCTGGGATATGATTGCAGACGCGGTCAGCAGTACAGCGGAGCCAATGGGGATGCCGATGTTGTGGGACTGCCGGGAATCCATATCGAGTGCAAACGGGTCGAGCGGCTTTGCATTGAGGACGCTATAGCGCAGGCAAAGCGGGACGCACGGGAAGGCGAAATGCCTGTTGTGATGCACCGCAAGAATCACTGCGAGTGGTTGGTAACAATGCCACTTGACCAGTGGATCGAAATTTACCGAGAATGGGAGGCGGGATAATGAAAAATGCTTACGCTGTAAAGTTGCAGCAACGAAAGGCAGCGGAACTTCATGAGGCGACGACGGAGGGCTTCGACTTTGCCTTAAACCTATGCGCCGTGGCTCTGAACAATATATTTGGTTTTGGCGACGAGCGGCTCACGCGGCTTGAAAATGAAGTGACCCGGATACTAGAAGAAGATTTCGCGAGTGACATGGAAAAGGCCTCTTACGGGCTTAAAAACCGCGTAAAACAGATCCGGAGAATCTCATGAAACGCCATAAACCAAAACCAAACCGCCCGGCGTAGCAGGGAGAAAGGATAGATCATGAAAAAAGAATTACCACGAATTTGTTACATACTCGGCGGAGATGAAACGCCGCTGGAAATAGGCGAAAAATTTGAGGTTAGATCAGATTCTGACACACTTTATACGCGAGCCTACATAGAGGAGGATGGAACTGTATACGGCAGACCCGACGTAGCGATCCCAGGATGCCATCTTTGCCAACTCATCCAAGGCGAGCTAAAGATCATCCGCCGCCCGCACTACACCGAGCAGGATATCGTAATCATGCACGGGAGAGTAGCGGAGGGTACGCCGTGGGTTGCGCGTGACGATGACGGAGATTTGGAGGCATACAAAGAAAAACCGGAAAGACTCAAGATCGGATGGTACACAGATGATGATTATTACGATATCAATAATGATTTGCTGTCGTGGATCAAACCCGGCGAGTGTGTAGACCTGAGGGAGATATTGGATGAGGTGGATAAGGATGGATAAAAAGATACTCGATGTGACATGTGGATCTCGCACGATGTGGTTCGACAAGCACCATCCAGCTGCTATCTATTGCGATAAGCGCCGGGAGGAATATCGCAATCTTTGGAAAAACGCTGGGAATTGCGTCTTGAATATCCACCCGGATATCCTATGTGATTTTACGGCGCTCCCTTTCCCGGACAATTCGTTCGCCCTGGCCGTTTTTGATCCGCCCCACCTCACGGGGGCCAAAGAAACCGCGTGGCTGGTTAAAAAATACGGGAAGCTGGATGATAATTGGCCGCAGATGCTACATGACGGTTTTGCCGAATGTATGCGGGTGCTGAAACCAGATGGGGTGTTGATCTTTAAGTGGTCGGAATACGACATCGCAGCGGAAAAAGTCTGGAAAGCAATTGGCCAGAAACCGTTATTTGGACATCACAGTGGAAAGAAGTCCCAAACATTTTGGGGATGCTTTATGAAGCTGGGGGTGGACGGGCATGAATAACCTGACAAAAGAGCAAATAGACCGGGCAATCAAAAGCTGTAAGTGTCGAATTGAATCTTATCGTGAGCATCTTAAAATGCCGAATCATTGCGGCAAGAGCAGGTGCGAGCATTCCATTGAGATTGAGCTTGTTAAAATTGCTGCCTTACAAAATGAGCGGGAACGGAATGAGCGGGAACGGCTGGAAGGGTGCAAATATTGCTTGAACGAAGACGTGCTCACTTTTGATGATGACTATAATGAGCTTGACGGAGCGCCAGCGCACTTTTGCCCCATATGCGGGCGCGATTTGCGGGAGGTGAAATAGATGGAGTGGATCAGCGTAAAGGATAGGCTGCCAAAAGAAATTAAATGCAACGGTACGGTTTTAGCGACAGATGGAGTGACTGTTATTACAGCCCCGTCGAGCAGTGTAACCGCAAAGGGGGCAATTACCCACTGGATGCCTTTACCCGAACCACCAAAGGAGGAGCACTGATGGCTGAATACATAGAGCGGGAAGCGCTGTTTGGCGCAATAGGGCAGCGCCATGAGATTGACGGAAATCACCGGGCTGCGCAAATTTTAGAGTGTATTTTAGAGGCTCCCGTCGCCGATGTCGCGCCGGTAGTGCATGGTCGGTGGGAACCTTATCAGGTAGAGTGTGGAAACCCATTTTCCGGACGGGAAGGAATGCTGATAGATGTATTAAGATGTTCAAAATGTCACGCTTATTTTGACGCGGGTGAAGCGCTAAATTACTGTCCCAACTGCGGTTGTAAAATGCGGGAGGGAAAGGAAGGTGAGAAACATGACGACCAGTGAAGCAATCAAGTGGTTTGAACATCGAAAGAGCGGCAGTACAATACCCGGTGCAAGGATGGTTTTTGATATGGCGCTCGAAGTTCTGCGCGAGAAAGCAGCCCGCGAGAACCCGGAGCCACTGACGCTGGAGGAACTGCGGCAGATGGACGGGGAACCTGTGTGGGCTGAATTTGATAAAAAACCAAATTGGAAGGGTTATCGCCTTGTAAAATGGGACGATCAAATAAACGCCGTCCGCCTTTGGGACAATTTGGGTGCATGGTATGACACACGGAACGGCTACGGCGGAACATGGCGAACCTACCGCGAGAAACCAAAGGAGGAATGACTTCTGGAACGACTAACTATCAGCAAGAATCCCATGTGTGAGGTTGAATATTGTAATCACGAAAACTGTATGTCCTGCTGGGGGATGAAGGTAACTAAAAAACTGGCCTACTACGAGGACATCGGCACGGCAGAGGAATTCGCCGCGCTGAAAAAGGCCCATGACGACGGGCGGTTGGTAGAGTTGCCAATAATCGCTATGATAGAGCAAACACTCGAAAATGGCAAATTTAAAAACAGCGCGAAAGCGCGAGCGTATAATGGCCGATACGCCGTAGTTTATATTGACAAAAGCAAATGGTCAACACCTCTAATAGATATCTGCGGCAGTACCCCATACCGGATCGACGAAGCGGTTGACAGAATGGCCGCGCTGAAAGAAAAGGAGACTGGAACCGATGTACACCAGCAAGACGATTGAGGAGTTTCTTTCCTTTCTCCGGGACAGCGCTCAGATTTATCACATCCGGCGAGCAGAACAGGAGGAACAGGAGAAAATTACCCAAGACATCCTACACTCATTAGAGCTGGACAACCTCAATTATCGGGATACCGCAAAAGCCGCCACAAGGCTCCGGGAAGCCCGCCAGAAGCGCAGAAACGCCAAAGACGCGGCGGAAGAACTTGAACCCATAGAACAATATGTCATAAATAATCAACCTGAAATAAAGGCCTTGGAGCGGCTCCTTGGAGATGTGCGCAAGGTGGAACGCAAACACGAAAACAGAATTTATATACCGAAATCGCAAAAGGAGGCTACCCATGATTAGCGCAACATCCGATGTTCTCTTTGCCCTTTCCTGCTTTATTCTTGCGGGCTTTGCGCTGACAGTCGGCAGGGTGATCGCGGAGCTGCTGTTCGGGGGCTTATTCAGACAGCAGAAAACAGACGAGGACAAGCCATGAGGGACCAGACTATCAAGGCCGACGCAGGCAAGCCTCAGATCCATCTTGTGCCGCCGCAGATCATTCGGGACATAGCAGAGGTCAGAGCCTACGGAGTAGCGAAGTATGGCGATTCTGACAGCTGGAAGGAAGTAGAGCTTGACAGATACATAGACGCTTTGATGCGTCATGCGTTGGCGTTTATGGAGAATCCGGAAAGCAAGGATAACGAGAGCGGAATATCTCATTACAAGCATATGGCTTGCAATTTGGCATTTATCTGCGAATTAATGAAAGAAAATGATGTATGGGCAATGGCGCAAAAAATGAAAGAGCATATTAGTATTACAAAAGATGCAACTTGCAATTTGGAGGGATATATGCTATAATGGAGGTATAGAGATATATGATTGTAAACGGGTGGGTACGTTGCCCAAAGTGCCACAAAAAGCTGTTCCCCTGTTACAATATATTTGCCTCGGAAGAGTGGCAGCCAGCTACGAGCCGAGGCATCTCG
>NZ_QSBX01000004.1:0-145932 GCF_003465835.1 Anaerotruncus sp. AF02-27
GGGGCCGGCGCGGGCGCGGCTACAGGCGCCGGAGCGCCCGCTGCCAGCTCGTCCACCTGGACGTCGTAAGCTCTGCCATTGACCGTTATATTAAACCTTTTCATAGATCGTTTCCTCCTTCAAATTCTTTAGCGTATTGTGCCCGTGGGGGTTCTATTACATCGGGATATTCGCGTGTTTCTTCGGCAGGGGGGTAATCCGTTTGCCAGCCAGCATATCGATCGCGGAAAGAACAACTCCGCGAGTTTCGGCGGGATCGATCACATCGTCAATGTGGCCCTTGGCGGCAGCGGCGAGCGCGCCCGCGTCGTTTGCGGCATACTCGGCCTCAACCTGCGCACGGGATTTGTCGGCGGTGATCCGGTCGCCATACATAAACGCAACGGCGGTTTCCGGAGAGAGCGCGCTGATGGTGGCGCAGGGCCACGCAACGGTCAGGTCGGCCGAAGCGCCGCGCCCGGCCAGCGCGATATATGCGGAACCATAAGCCTTGCCAACCACGACCGCAATCTTCGGGGTGGTCGCTTCGGCATAGACATGCGCGAGCTTGGCAACCTCACGCACGCCGCCACGGAAGCCGTGATTCGGCAGCGGAGCGAACGCCGCGGCGTTGACAAAGGTCACGACCGGGATCTGGAAGGAGTCACAGATGGCGACAAACCGGGCGATCTTGGAAGCGCCGCCCGAGCAGATGGTGCCGCCGTTCGATGCTGCCACAACGCCCACGGTGGAACCGGCCAGGGTCGCAAGCCCGACCTTCGCGCCGCAGGTGGAATATTCTTTTTGCAGTTCAACCAGGCTGTCCGCGTCGACGACGTTCTTCGCAATCTCGAAGATGTCCGCGGCGCCGATGTCCGCGGCGGCGGCGGAAAGCGCTGCTTCAGCGCCGGAAACGGCGGAGAAATCGCAGACCGGCGGAGCGGAAAGGTTGTTCGACGGAAGCATCGAGATCAGGGTGCGCGCCGCCTTGATGGCGTCGGCTTCCTCCGTCTCGACAATATGGGCGACGCCCGTCTTGGCGGCCTCTTCAGCGCTGCTCGCGCTCGCCGCGTCCGCGGTGGTCAGGTAGAACTCGCCTTTTCCGCTCATCACGACAAAATCGGCGGAAGCGGCGATCATCGCGGCGCTTCCCGCGCAGACGCCGAGCACCAGGGAGATCTGGGGCACAACGCCGGAAAGGTTGTTCGACCAATGCAGCATATCTCCGTATGCGGCCATTGCGTCAAGGCCCTCATCGACGGCCGCGCCGTTGGAATCATAGATTCCGACAACCGGCGCGCCGGTCTTGTAGGCCAGATCATAAATCTTTCTGATCTTGGAGCCTGTCGCGGCGCCCACCGCACCGCTTTTCACCGTGGAATCCTGGGAGAACGCATACACAGGGCAGCCTTCGACGAGGCCATAACCCGTGATCACGCCTGTGCCGTCGCACCCGGTCTTCACCAAAGCGCCGACCTCGACAAAGGAGTCGGGGTCGAACAGGGCCGTCAGCCTTTCACGGGCGGCGGTAGCCTTCAGCGCATCCTTGCGTGCGTCGGCCAGTGACATTGCCTGGTCACTCATGTTGTTTTCCTCCTATTCTAAAACTAAAACTAACACAAAAATCCTTCATTTTGATCTTTCCCCTTGACGAAAATCTCAAAATGTAACCACGTTAAAGTATAGCACGTTTGTGCTGGAAATAACAAGGGAAAAAATAATATTTTCACATAATTTACGCTGTTATCCGGAACAAAAAAGATCGTCTCCGGTATCAGCGTCTCATTATGATAAAAAACAGGCCGGCCGCCGGCCCGCCTGTCTCATAATATCCGCTTTATCTGCCGCAGCAGGCCTTCTTCGCAAAGAACGCCGCAAGATCGAACGGTTCCCGCTCCGCATAACCGAGTTTGGTGAGCGCAAGCCGCACCTCGTCCGTCAGCTTGTCCCCAAGCTGACCGGTGCGCGCGCCGCACTTGCGCTGCGCGGAAAACGCCGCGCGCGCCATCCCATCGATGAGCCCGATATCCGTCCGGCGGCCGGTATCCACACCGCAGAGCGTCACATTTCCGCCCGCGCCGGTGAGGAACACGGCGGTTGCCAGCACGTTGTCATTCTGGAAGGCGCCATAGGCGAACGCGCCCGGCGCGTCAACCCCGAAGCTCTGGCAGATCCGCCCGGAAAGGCGCGGATCCGCGATCCGTCTGATCAGAAACATTTCTATATCCTCCCGCTCACTTCTTGCTGACGGCATTGCGCAGCGCGGTCAATTCGCTGGGCTTTAACTCCCGCCACTCTCCGGGGCTCAGCATCCCCAGTTTGAGCGGCCCGACCGATGTGCGCTTGAGCCGCGCCACCGTAAGCCCGACCGCTTCGCACATCCGGCGCACCTGCCGGTTGCGTCCCTCCTGGATGGTGATCTGCAAAACAGCGCGGCCTTCTCCCTTTTCAAGCACCAGAACGGTCGCCGGAAGGGTCATCTTGCCGTCGAGCTCGATCCCCGCGGACATTTTCGCGGCCTGCTCGTCGGTGATGTCCGGCCGGATGGTGACCCGATAGGTTTTTGTGATGTGGTTCGAGGGATGCATCACCATGTTGGCAAAGTCGCCGTCGTTCGTGAACAGCAGCAGGCCTTCGCTGTTGCGGTCGAGCCGTCCCACCGGATAGACCCGCGCAGGCGCGTCCTCCAAAAGGTCGGTCACGCATTTGCGCCCCATCTCGTCCGAGGTGGTGGTCACATACCCGCGGGGCTTATGCATCATGATGTAATAATTTTTCTTTTTCTTCTGGAGCCTGACGCGCACGCCGTCCACCGCGATCACATCCCGCATGGGGTTGACCGGGTTGCCGGGCACGGCCGGGTGTCCGTTGACCGTGATACGGCCCTGCTGGATCGCTTCCTCCGCCTTGCGGCGGGACATGATCCCATTGTCCGAGAGCACCTTCTGGATACGGATGCCTTTTGCCTGTGCCATAAATTCCCTGTCTTTCTACGTCTCGTGTATATTATCTTCTTTTTTACGTTATGTATTAAAACCCGATCAGCCTCTGGAAAAATCCGATCAGTGAATTCCCGTCGTCTTCCCGTGCCGGGACGCTTTTTGCCGCTGCCAGCGTAATCTCCGAAAGCTTCTGCCCGTCGCAGGAGAGCACCACTCTGCCGAGCACTTCCCCCTTTTCCACCGGCGCGAACAGAAGCGGACGCAGGACGGTTTGCGCTGTGAGGCTTTCGCCCTCGAACAGCGGGATCTTCTGCTGCGGTTCATAGACCGCCTTCACCGAAAGCGTTTCGCCGCCCGCGACCGGGACGTTTACCTCCGGGATGGCCGGTTCCACATCGGTTGGGGTAAGCCGCTCGAAATAGCGGTCATAGAGATTTGCGTGGGTGTTCCAGTCGTCCGGGCAGCCAAGCGTGACCGCGATCAGCTTGACGCCCCCGCGCATCGCACAGGACACCAGACAGCGTCCCGCCGTGTCGGTAAAGCCTGTTTTGACCCCGACCGCGCCCTCATAGCTTCTCAGCAGCCTGTTGTGATTTTGCAGCCAGCGGTTATAGGGCGGGTTGCCGTACTGGGCAACCGCCTTATACTGGGAGCAGATGTCCGCGAAGCGCGGATTCCCGAGCGCTTCGCGCGCGAGCAGCGCCATATCATAGGCGCTCGAATAATGCTCCGGGTCGTCAAGCCCGGACGGCGTGACGAAATGGGTGTCCTCCAGGCCGATTTCGGCGGCGCGTTCGTTCATCAGCTTTGCGAACGCCTCCTTGCTGCCCGCTATGCGCACCGCGGCGGCATTCGCGCCGTCGTTGCCGGACGGCAGCAGCATCCCGTAAGCGAGCGCGGAAAGCGAAACCTGATCGCCTTCCCGCAGGCCCATCGAGGAACCCTCCACCTTGATCGCAGCGGGGTCCACCGTAAAGTATTCGTCCAGGTTTTCCTGCTCAAGGGTGATGAGCGCGGTCATAATCTTAGTTGTGGAAGCCATCGGCAGTCGAAGGTTCGCGTTCTGCGCGAAAAGCACCCGGCCGGTCTGCGCGTCGATCACCACCGCGCCCTTTGCCTTGGTTTCATAATCCCTGGTATTCGGGATCGTCTGCGCCGCCGCGGGAACCTCTTCGGCCCGCGCGCCGCACACAAACATCCCGCCCGCAAGCATCAGCGCCAGCAGGGCCGCCGCAATTCTGCGCAACATAAAATCACCTGCACCTTGTCTCATAGAATCCGTACAGGTCATTTTATGCGGCAATCCCATCCAAAATTACAGGCCGGGGATATCGTCGAGCGGGTCCGGAGCGGGGGCTGGCTTCGCTTTGGCAGATTCTCCGTCCTTTTTATCCTTCTTGGTGAAGAGCACGCCGAGCTTGTCGACCATCTCCGGCACCATTGCGACCACCCGGTCGGCGGTGTTCTTGTTGTCGTTGATCTGCAGAAGCTCGACATGGCCGTCCTTGATGACCAGGAAAGCCAGCGGCTGCACCGAAACGCCGCCGCCCGCGCCGCCGCCGAACAGGTCGCCCTGCTTGGTGGTGGGCAGATCGGAGCCGCCCGATGCGAAGCCGAACGAAACCTTCGACACCGGGATGATCACCGTGCCGTCCGGCGTGGTGATCGCTTCGCCGATGACCGTGTCCGCGTCCACGAGGGAACGCAGGTTCTGCAGGGAGCTGTCCATCAGCCCATTGATCGGATGATTGCCGTTGCTCATACGAAAAACCTCCTATTTGACCGCCTGCTCTTCCTTTTCGGATTCGGCAGGCGCCTGATGTTCATTTGTCTTGACGGGCGCCGCGGGCCGCGGCGGCGCTTCGGCGGTCTGTTTTGCTTTTTTCCGTCGGATGGTTTTCACCAGGAAAGCCACCCCAACCCGGATTGCCGTGCCGAGCGCGGCAATCGGCGTGAGCCTGCCGCCCACCTCAAAATCGACGCTGCCCTCTTCGGCGGTGAAGTCGGGCCGGATCTCGATCTCCGGCCGCCCCAGCCGCAAAAACGACTGCGCCAGCGCGTAAGCGCCGTAAACGGCGGCATTGACCCTTCCGTAGGTGATCGCCGTGTCGGCCGCGTCGCCTTCGGCCACCACCATCGAGAGCCTGATCTTATAAAGCTTGAAGCTGCGCACCAGCATCCCGGTGTTCCCCTTGAGCGACGAAAGCAGGTCGAGGATCATGCCCAGCAGCTCCGCAAATTCCATCGGCGGGCGCTTGGCAGGCGCGGCTTCGGTCTTTTCCTTTTGGGATTTCTTTTGCTTTGCGGGCTTTCTTGCCGCGGGTTCCTCCGGCTTCGCAAGGTCAAACCTCAGAAAAAGCCAGCGCAGCACCGCAACCGGGACATGCCCGGTTTTGTATCGGACTTCGAGCCGTACCGGGATGCACAGCAGGAGCAGGACCGCCGCGAGGATTCCCAGCAGCGTATAACCGACAACCGCCATGCGTCACACCCCCTTTGCGGATTGCGTCTTTGGGGTCAGGCCCCGTCTTCCTCGATCTCCCCGAAAGCGACCTGTCCTTCGAGTACGTCGTCCGGCAGCAGTTCGGCTTCCTCATCCCCGGAACCGGGCAGCGCCGGGAGTTTTTCGAGCGATTCCAGCCCAAAACAACGCAAAAAATTTGAGGTGGTCTTGTAGGCGATCGGCCGGCCGGGCAGATCGAGCCGCCCCGCCTCCTCCACAAGCTCCTTTTCGAGCAGCGAATTGACCACGCCGGAGGAATCCACCCCGCGCACCTGCTCGATGAACGAACGGGTGACCGGCTGGTTATAAGCGATGACGGCCAGCACTTCCAGCGCGGCCTGGGAAAGCGGGATGTTTCGGCGCAGTTCCAGCGCCTCGCGGATCACCGGAGCAAATTCCGGCAGCGTTGCGAGCTGGAGCTTGTCCCCAAGCCGCAGCACGTTGAACGGGACCCCGGCATCCTCCAGAGCGTCGCGGATATGCGGGATATATCTGATCACCGTATCCCCGTCCGCGCCGATGGCCTGGGCGATCCGTTCGATCTCCACCGCCTCGCCGCCGGCGAACAGGATTGACAGGATCTGTTTCTGCGGCAGGTCAATCATAGGTCAGTTCCTCTTTCGGGATTTCTTTGTCATGGTGGGTGCGGTCGAAATGCACTTCGCCTTCCTCGTCCACCGAAATACGTTTTGCCTTCATCAGTTCAAGCACCGCCAGAAAGGTCGCAACCAGCTCGCTGCGGTCGGTACTTGTTTCAAACAGGCTCGCATAGGAGGCCTTTCCGCGGCGGTAGAGCTTTTTGAGCACAAAGATAATCCGGCTGCCGACCGATACCACCCGCCGGGAAACGATGCCGGAAAAGGCCTGCGCGGGCGGCGGAAGCCGCCGCTTGCCCTTTCCGATCGCGTCCTGGTAGGCGTTCCAAAGGTCGCTTGCGGGATGGGTAAGCTTATAGGTCGTGTCCGCCGGGAGCTTCATCGGTACGCGCACAAAGGTCAGGTGCTGCCGGTTCTGCTCGCCGAGCTTCGCCGCGACCTGCTTGCAGACCTGGTATTCAAGCAGCTGGCCCTGCAGCTCGGCTTTGAGCTGGACACTTTCCTCCTCGTGCCTGGGCAGCAGCGAGACGGTCTTGATATACACCAGCCGCGAGGCCATTTCGAGAAATTCGCTGGCCACCTCCAGATCCGCGTCCTGCAGGGAACGGATATATTCCAGATACTGCTCGAGCAGCGCGGAAATCGAGATGTCGTAGATATCCAGCTTGTGCTTCTGGATCAAAAAGAGCATCAGGTCGAGCGGCCCTTCAAATTCAGCAGTTTTAAACGATAATTTTTCCATTATGCTCCCCTGACATTTTGGGTGGATGGACCGGGTTTTATACGGCTCAGAGCATCATTGCAATCAGATCGACAAAGCCGGTCGCGAAATTGAGCAGCTTATAGATCAGCCCGGTGAGGATGTTGAGCGGGCCGCTGAGGATATTCGTGAACATCATGAGCGCCATGAGACCCAGGAAAATATACTGCTGGTACTGCATGATGGTGTATTCCCACTTGGCCGGAATGAAATAGGACACAATGTTGTAGCCGTCAAGCGGCGGGATCGGCAGCAGGTTAAAGACCGCAAGCGACACGTTGATCGAAACCATCAGCGAAAGGATCTGCGCGATGATTGAAACAGCGTTGCCCATCGGGATGAAATAGGCGAGAATCTTAAAGAGCAACAGGATGAAAAATGCAAGGATGATGTTCGCCACGGGGCCCGCCACCGCAGTAAGCGCCACACCGCCGCGCAGCGAAATCTTGCGGGTGAAGTTGCGGGGATTGATCGGCACCGGCTTTGCCCAGCCGAACCCGGTAAACAACAGCAGGATGGTGCCGAACGGGTCAAGATGCGCGAGCGGGTTAAAATCGAGACGGCCCTGATAATAGGCGGTGTCGTCGCCCAGCTTATGCGCAACCCAGCCATGGGCAAATTCATGCACCGGCATGGAAGTGAATAAAACGATCAATCTTGCAAAAATTACATACATGGCCATCTGTGTGCCCATTGAAAACAGTCCCATAAAATACTCCTTGTTCTTGATTTTATCTGAAAATTGCGCTACTATCTCATCGTACAATAGGATTATTATACCGGGTGCCCGCCAAAATTACAAGCGGATTTCGCCGGAATTTGATCTGACTCTTCCTTTTCCTGAAAAAAAAGCAAAAAAATGCTTGCATTTATTTTGGGAATCTGATAGAATGCTAATGTTGACCCCGAAAGAGAATTTTAATTTGTTCCAGATAGAGGAGGTGCAGACACATGGCAAAATGCGACATCTGCGGAAAAGGTGTTACTTTCGGAATTAAGGTTTCCCATTCCCATCGCCGGTCCAACCGGACTTGGAAACCCAATGTACAGCGCGTAAAGGCGATTGTCGACGGTACTCCCCGCCACATCCACGCCTGCACCCGTTGCTTGCGTTCCAATAAAGTGACGCGCGCAATCTGATTTCCCGATAAAATGAGCCGGTATCCGAATGGATACCGGCTTTTTTCGTTTATCTGCGATCGCTCAGCTCCAAAAGATAATCCGCGCGCACGTTATAGAATTGTACCAACTTTATGAGCACGTGGATGGTGACTTCCCGTTCCCCGGATTCGTATCGCCAGTATTTTGTCGCGGGAATGCCGATTTTTTTCGCAAGCGCGGCAATCCCGATCCCTTTTTCAATTCGAAGGTCTTTGATTCTTGGGTACATACAACCGCCTCCCAGTCCTATGATAGCAGTTTTCTTCCGTATGTTCCCATTCTAACCTGAATCAGGTTAAAGAGATCGGATTTGGCATGAATTCTGGCGTAAAATCTTATCATAGTAAGCCCATGAATCGCCGCCCTTCGGCGGCGATTGCGCTATCGCGCATTGCTGGACAGGGAGAAGGTCCACCGGCATCTTTTGGAACGCGAAGCGTTCTTTCGATCCGTTTGTCCGCTTTCGGCGCCAGCCGGTTTTCGCAATGGTTGCGGAAACCCGTCCCGCGTGCTTTTCATCACGCGGGACACAACGTTATGCCTAAGCAGATTGCGCGCCGTTTCTGCCGAAGGCAGCCTTCACGGCGTGCACGGGGTCGCGGGGTGTCCCCGCGTGTCCTTCTTTCGGCCATTTCTTGGACAAGCAAGAAATGGCCCCGGGGCGCCTGGAAGGCGCAAAAGCGACCGCACAACGCAATGTGCAATCAACGGCTCAGCAGCCAAATAACCTCCGATTCGTGGCGCTTTGGCCGGCCCATCAGGTCACGGATCGCATCCTCCGGGGTTTTCCCTTCATAAAGCACCGCGTAAACCTGCTGCATAATCGGCATTTCCACGCCAGTGCGGTCCGCAAGCTCATGCGCGCACTTGGTGGCGGTATAACCCTCCACTGTCATGCCGACCTCGTCAATCGCCTGCTGCGCGGTGCGCCCCTTACCGATCAGGATGCCCGCGCGGTGGTTGCGCGAGTGCATGCTCGTGCAGGTCACGATCAGGTCGCCAATACCGGAAAGCCCGGCAAAGGTTTCGGTCTTGGCGCCCATCGCCACGCCCAGCCGCGCAATTTCAGTGATGCCGCGGGTCATGAGCGCAGCCTTCGGGTTGTCGCCGAGCTCCAGACCATCCACGATGCCCGCCGCCAGCGCGATGACATTCTTGAGCGCGCCGCCCAATTCGACGCCGGTTACGTCGTCGTTGACATAGATACGCAGCGCCGGGTTCATCAGCGTATCCTGCGCGAATTCCGCGGCCGCACGGCTGCGGGATGCTGCCACAATCGTGGTCGGCACACCGCGGCCGACCTCCTCGGCATGCGAAGGTCCTGACAGCATAACGATCCCATTTTGCGGCAGTTCTTCGCCCATCACCGTGTCAAGCGTCTTGAGCGTCTCAAGCTCAAACCCCTTGGCCACGCAGGCGACCACCGTTTTGGGAACAATACGGTCCTTGATAGAGGCGCATACGCCGCGCACCGCAAAGGATGGCGTGGCAACAATAACCAGATCGTGATCGACCTTTTCCGGCAGCTGCCAAGTCATTTTGATCGTCTCCGGGATGTGCACGCCAGGCAGCAGTTTTTTATGCTCCCGCTCGGCCGAAAGGACTTCAATTTCCTTTTGAAAAGGGGAATAAAGCGTCACGTGGTGGCCGTTCTTCTCGCACATGACTGCCAGCGAGGTGCCGAAGCCGCCCGCGCCCAGGATCATGATCTCTGCCATTTTCTAAAACCTCCTATGCGGGATTTGTCTTTTCAGTTCTATTTTTTCTGTCCGAAACGGTATTCCGTACCGTTCAAAAGACGCTTGATGTTATCGCGGTGCATGATGAGCCCCAATGCGCTGATCAGCAGCGCGAAGAACAGGTTGAACCAGATATCCGGGCTGTGTTTCCAGAAATCATAGAGCCCGGTCAGGATGGGGAATGAAACATAGCCAATCACCGACGCGAGCGAGACAATTTTGCTGAACCAGGCAATTGGGACGGTCAGCAGGATGATGACGGTGACCACCGGCGGATTGAGGATCAGCATGACCCCAAGTCCGGTGAGCACCCCCTTCCCGCCTTTGAAGCCAAAATAAAGCGGAAACAGATGTCCCAGCACCGCGAACAGCGCCGCTATGTAACCGCCGTCAAAGGCGGAGATGCCCGCCAGCGAAAAGATCATCCGGCCAAGCAGCACGGCGACAATCCCCTTGCCAAAGTCGCCAATGGCGGTGAAGGCGGCAAATTTTTTGCCGTAATTGCGCAGGATGTTGGTCATCCCCGCGTTGCCGCTGCCATGCTGGCGCACATCGTCCTGCGCGCCCAGCCGCGACACAATCACCGCGAAGCTTACGCTCCCGATCAGATAGGCGATAACCGCCACCAGTATGGAAAACAGCCAGAATTTCCCTGTAAAATCACTCATAACCATCATCCTCAAAACAGTTGCCAGAGCCGCGTCAGTCTTTCCCGTCGCCGCGTTCCCGCACGATCACCCGGATCGGCGTGCCTTCGAGCCCAAATGTCTCGCGGATCTGGTTTTCCAGATACCGCTGATAGGAAAAGTGGAACAGCTCCTTATTATTGCAGAAAAATACAAACGTCGGGGGCTTGGTGGTCGCCTGGGTACAGTAGAAGATCCGCAGGCGCTTGCCCTTGTCGGTCGGCGGCTGCACGCGCGCCGTCGCATACGAGAGCATGTCGTTGAGCCGCCCGGTCGTAATGCGCATCGCGTTCTGATTGGACACGAACTGGATCAGCTCAAACAGTTTATCGACCCGCTGTCCGGTCTTGGCCGAGATGAACAAAAACGGGACGTAAGACATAAACGAGAAGTCGTTCTCCAGCTTTTTGCGAAATTCCTGCATGGTCTTGCCGTCCTTTTCGACCGCGTCCCATTTGTTGACCGCGACGATGCTCGCTTTGCCCTGCTCATGCGCGTAGCCCGCCACCTTGCTGTCCTGCTCGGTGAACCCGACCGTCGCGTCGATCATGATGACGCAGACGTCGCTGCGGTCGACCGCCATATACGCGCGCAGGACGCTGTAGCGTTCGATCTCCTCGTCGACGCGGGATTTACGGCGGATGCCTGCCGTATCGATAAAGACGTATTTGCCCGTTTCATTTTCGATGACGGTATCGGTCGCGTCACGGGTGGTTCCCGCAACGTCCGAGACGATCACCCGTTCCTCACCCGCGATCCGGTTGATGAGCGAAGACTTGCCGACGTTCGGCTTTCCGATCACAGCAACCTTGATATACTCTTCATCATAGTCTTCCGTGTGACCAAAGTCAATATGCTCGTAACAGGCGTCGAGCAGATCGCCGGTTCCATGTCCGTGTGTGGAGGACACCGCGATCGGGTCGCCGAGGCCCAGGTTATAGAATTCGTAGAACTCGGGCTGCGGGTCGCCGAGCCGGTCGCATTTATTGACGCAGAGCACCACCGGCTTGCCGCTCTTCTGAAGCATAACGGCGACCTCCTGATCTGTAGCGGTCACGCCGGTCTGGATGTCGGTGACAAAGATAATCACATCGGCGCTGTCGATGGCAAGCTGTGCCTGCCGGCGCATCTGTGAGAGGATCACATCCTCTGAATACGGCTCAATGCCGCCGGTATCCACCAGCATCACCTTTTTGCTGCGCCATTCGCATTCATAATAAATCCGGTCGCGGGTCACGCCCGGCGTGTCCTGCACAATCGAGATCCGCGCGCCCACAAGCTTATTAAACAGGGTTGATTTCCCCACGTTGGGGCGGCCCACAATCGCAATCAGCGGCTTTGCCATACCGCTCACTTCCTTTCTATCTTCCCGTCATGGCATCATATAGCTGATACCCGTCGTTGTCTATCGGCTCAACTGGGACGCCCAGCTTTTCCGCGAGCTCCCCAACCGGCATATCGTCCAAAAATCTGTCCCGTTCGTGCCGCAGCATTACCGAAGGCAGCAGCACCTTTTCCCCAAGCGGCTTTCCCGCGAGCTGTGAAACGATATCGCCGCCGGTCACCAGCCCGGCCACATTGATAGTCTCCCCGAAAAAACGGTTGGTAATCGGGTAGACCCGGATATGCACCTTCGAAAATCGTTCGGACACCTTTCCGGCCAGCTCCCGCAGGAGCGGCGCGGCGGCCGTCCCGGTGACGACAGCGCCGTCGAATGCGGCGTCGGCGCATCCGTCGGATGCAAAAGCAGCTTCGAACTCGTCTTTTAAAAGCGCGATGAGCCCCACGCCGTTTTCGAGCTGGGCGAATTCGCCGTAATAGGCCGCGTCCGGAATGGGCTGGCCCGCTTTGAGGAAAAATTCGTCCGACGGGTACGCGACCCGTTCGCCGTGCAGCGCCTGCATCCGACCCGCAAAGCGGTGGATACGTTCGATCGTGTCGGCTGCGCCCGCCGCGTCGAACGGCCGCAGCGCGGGCAGGCCCTCCCGGTGGCGGGTCAGCCCGACCGGCACGCAGGCGATACTCTGCAAATTTGGGTAAAGCACGCCGAGGTCGTTTAAGCTCTTTTCGAGCGCCTCGCCGTCGTTGTAGCCCGGGCAGAGCACCAGCTGGGTATTCACCTTGATACCCGCATCGGTCAGCCGTTTCAGGTACCGTAAACTTCCGGCCGCGTTGGGGTTTTTCATCATCCGCACCCGCAGCGCGGGGTCGGTGGTGTGCACCGAGACGTTCACTGGGGAGATGTGCATCTTTATAATACGGTCGATATCCGCGTCCGTCAAGTTGGTCAGGGTGATATAGTTGCCGAAGAGGAAGCTCATCCGGCTGTCGTCGTCCTTGAAATAGAGGGTTTCGCGCATACCTTTGGGCATCTGGTCGACAAAGCAGAAGATGCATTTATTTTTGCAGGAATGCTGCTTGTCCATCAGGTAGGTCTCAAATTCCAGCCCGATGTCGTCGTATTCGCCTTTTTTGATCTGCGCCGAATAAGCCGCGCCCCCACGCAGGAGGTGCAGCTCGATCACAGGATTGGTCATATAAAAACGATAGTCGAGCACGTCGTTGACCGGATTCTGGTCGATGGTGAGCAGCGTATCGCCCGGACGGATGCCCGCGCGTTCGGCATAGGAACGGCGCTCGACGCTCTGGATGAGAACCGGCATGGATTTCCCCTTTCAGCTTGGGTGAAGGTTACACTGGCAGAAAAATCACAAATCACGAAAAAACGGAGGTGGCATACCATCCACCTCCGTCTAAACCACAGGAATTAAGCTTCGACCTTGATTACTTCTTTGTCCTTGTAGTAACCGCAGTTGCCGCAAACCTTGTGAGGAGCTTTCAGCTCTCCGCAGTGTGTGCATTTGGAAAATGCAGGGGCGTCCAGCTTCCAAACGTTGGAACGTCTTTTATTTTTGCGCGCTTTGGATGTTTTTCTCTTCGGTACTGCCATTTGGTGGCACCCCCTTCAAAATATTATGATGATGGCGGCTTGTGCCTGATAAAAGCACAGGCACGCTTTTTGTTACGATTCCTGCAGAAGTTCCCTCAGCTTGTCTAACCGCGGGTCGCGCTCCGTGCGGTCACAGCCGCAGGCGCCTTCGTTGAGGTTCTTTCCGCATATGGGGCATAACCCTTTACAGTTTTCATCGCACACGATCGAGGTGGGGAGCTCGAGGAGAATATCGGCCGTAACAAGCTCCGCCAAATCGAGCTTCCCGTCCGGTATTACTATAAACTCATCGTTGTCCTCACGGTTCAGGGATAAAACCACGATGTGCGAGAATTCCATCTGCTCTTTCCTGGTGAGCGGCGTAAGACACCGGTCGCACACCACATCGAGGATGAAATCCGCCTGGTAGCTGACTGTCACGATTCCCGAACGGTTCTGCGCTTTGCCCGTCACATGGACAGGCCCCGCGAACAGCTTTTCACCCCAGCGCTTTACTTCGCCAAGGTCGAGCGCAGCCTCGATTGCCTTTGTCCCGCCCAGTTCGTCAAACAGCTTGGAGAGATCGACAATCATGCTTTGCCTCCATTCGGTTTTTCGCTTTTCGGGTCCGCATCTGCAAATCCGGGCGCAATTGTCCCTTGCAAATGTCACGAAGTTTATTATATCTGTTTTGCTGCGTCTTGTCAATACAAAACCTGCCAAAAACCGCAGTTCCTCCAGATTTGTGAAAATTGTAAAAAACCGTGCCGGAATGGCCCGGCACGGTTTTACCTTTTCCAGTTTTGCCCGCGATTATGCGGCCGGGACCACCTGCTCCTGGTAACTTGCGAGGTCGTCCGGGAAGGTGATTGCAAAATCTTTGCCCACAGGCTCATAGGACGCCTTCATCCGCATCGCGCATTTGACCGTTTCGTCCGCAATCTTCATATACAGGTTCATCGACATCCGCTCGCTCAGGATGTTGGCTTTCCCGTCGACGGTCATCTGGCCGTTCATTGTGCCGGGCAGGATTTCAGCCGTGTCCGCCGCTGCCGCGTCAGACACGCCGCCCATCGTGTTCACCATACCCATTGCCTGGCCGATGAATTCCTTCATCTTCGAGTTGCCAATCTTATAGGTGATCCGGTAGTTCTCTCCAACCTCGTCCATATGCACCTGATCAAAGAGCTCGGCTGTGGGCGACTGGAGCATCATCTGCTTGGAAAGCTCCATCATCTGCTCCATATCCATCGGCGCCTTGATCTTCTGGCCCATCATATCCATGTAATACCAGCCGTCCGTATAGTAATAGGCAAACGGCATGGTCTCGCCCATCGCCGTCATACTTCCGGCGGCGGACATCAGATATTTTCCGCCTTCACGGCTCCATTTCATGTCCATGTCCATCTTCATCGGGATGGTGAGCTCGCCCAGCTCCATCTGCATATCCATGACAGCCTTCGCTTCCTGCTTGGTCGCCGCCACGCTCTTTTCATAGGCCTGCTGATAAACCTTTGCCGGGTCGGTGTCCGCGGTGAATCCGCAGAAGGACAGGATGGTCATTGCGCTGATCAGAAGCGCCAGTAGTTTTTTCACGGAACTCCTCCTTTTCGATTTGGGACGGCGGTTGACCCGCCATCTGTAATATAACAGTTATTTCCTACTATGTCTATGGGCCTGAACAGAATTCACATTCCGGACACATATCAAGTGCAAAAGCGGCGCGGCCACCCCTCCGCCCCGCATGCAAAAGCGGCGCGGATTTCCCCGCGCCGCTTTGTTGCGTCAATCTCAGATGATATATTTGTGGATACGCTCCGGCAGGTCCGCCTTGTCGCAGGAAACGGTGAAGGTCATGGTCGCGCCGTTTTCATCGGTCAGCTTGACCAGTTTTTCCACCATCAGCGCGAACGCCAGGAAATCTTTGCCGCCAACCTTAAAGGTCGCGTCGACGAAAACCTCAGTGATATCATAATTGCCCGCGAAAAGGCCCGCGAAGAAGCCATAGAATGCGTCAAAGCCGCTGACCGCATAATGGTCGATATCGATCAGCCGAGCCTGATGGCTGATATCAAACGTCAGGGTGTTTCCTTTCTCCACGCACACAACATTGCCTTTGGAAGTTTTGACCGCGTCGTTTGCCATATTGATCAGGGTTTTGGTTTTTCCGGAGCCTTTGTTGCCGACGATTAATTTTATCATGTGAAATTCCTCCAAATGCTTTTATTTGAACGCCCTGCGGCGAATCCTACAAATTTTCCTTTGCTTTTCACTTCAGTTTCGCTTCCAGCTCGGCTTTCCGGCTTTCATAACCCGGCTTGCCAAGCAGCGCGAACATATTCTTCTTGTAGCTTTCCACGCCCGGCTGGTCGAACGGGTTCACCCCGAGCAGGTAACCGCTGATGCCGCAAGCCTTCTCGAAGAAATAGACCAGGTAGCCAAACTCGTGTTCATTCATTTCAGGGATCTCGAGCACCATATTCGGCACGCCGCCACCGGTATGCGCCAGGATGGTGCCCTGCATCGCCTTTTCATTGACCACTGACATGTTCTGGTTCGAGAGGAAGTTGAGTCCGTCGAGGTTCTCCGGGTCGTCCTTCACAAAGAAATCCCTCTGCGGCCTTCCGATGCTGACGACCGTCTCGAACATCAGCCGGCTGCCCTCCTGGATAAACTGACCCATCGAATGCAGGTCGGTCGAAAAGACCACCGAGGCCGGGAAAAGGCCCTTGCCGTCCTTGCCTTCGCTTTCACCGAACAGCTGCTTGTACCATTCGTTCATCAGGGTAAACGCGGGCTCGTAACTGACCATCAGCTCGATCTTCTTCCCCTTGCGGTAGAGGATGTTGCGCAGCGCAGCGTAGCGGTAGCAGTCGTTCTTTTCGAGATCGTCCGCCGCCAGCGCGTCCATCGCTTCCCGCGCGCCCGCCATGACCGCGTCAATGTCGATGCCCGCGACCGCCATCGGCAGAAGGCCCACCGCGGTCAGCACCGAATAGCGCCCGCCCACATCGTCCGCGATGACGAAGGTCTCATACCCTTCGCGGTCGGAGAGCTCCTTGAGGGTGCCGCGCGCCTTATCGGTGGTGGCGTAAATGCGGCCCTTTGCCTCCTCTTTGCCATAGCGCTGCTCAAGCAATTCGCGGAAAACACGGAACGCCAGCGCGGGCTCGGTGGTGGTGCCGGATTTCGAGATGATGTTGACCGACACCCGCTTGCCCTCGCAGAGCCCCAAAATGGTGTTCAGGTAGTCGGCGCTGATGTTGTTGCCGACAAAATAAATGTCGGGGGTATCCTTTTTCCGGTTGTTGTAAAAAGGGCTTTTCAGCAGTTCGAGCGCGGCGCGTGCGCCGAGATAGGAGCCGCCGATGCCGATGACCACCAGGACATCGGTATCCGACTGAATTTTTTTGGCCGCCGCCTTGATGCGGGCGAATTCCTCCCTGTCATAATCGCGGGGCAGGTTGACCCACCCGAGGAAATCGCTGCCGAGGCCGGTACCTTCGGTCAGCGTCCGATGCGCGGCTGAGACCTGCGGCGCGATCGCCTGCAGTTCATGGTCGCTGACGAAGCCGTTCAGATGCTTGGTGTTCAGCTTCACTGCCATGCTCGCTTCATTCCTTTCCTTTTGGACTTTCCGGGAAGACATTGTACAATTCGCACAACCCATTGTGGATTGGCTAGGATTCTTCTTGCACACATTGTACCCTATTTTGCCCGTTATTTCAAGTCGCCTTCTGTCTTTTTTCAAAAATCCGCAGCAAGTTTCCGCATGGATCGTTCAGAATGAAAGGGTTGCCCCGGGCGGCAGGGCGGCCCGCCTGTTCCGGGGCTTTTACAAGTTACATCTGGATAAGGCGGTTCAGCAGCTGGGCCAGCGCCCGCCCAATCGTCATCTCCTCAACCGCATCGGCCGCCACAAGGTTATATTCGCAGAGTTTTTCGCCATTCACGCTGACAGCCACCTTGCCGAGCAGCTGCCCGGACTCGACCGGGGCCTGCACATCCGGCAGGATCTCCACTTGCTGCTCGACCTTATCCTTATCCGACGAGCGCACCACCACCGCTTCGGGCTGTTCGCTCACCACTTCGACAAACGGATCAACTCCGCCTTTGACTTTCACCGGTTCCACCCCTTCCACAACCGGCAGTTCCACCCGCGCGAAGTTCGCAAATCCGTAATCGAGCAGGCCGCGCGCCGCTGAGAACCGTTCGGCTGAGGTGGGGCTGCCGAGCGTCACCGCGACGAGCGACATGCCGTTTCTGGTGGCGCTGGCCGAAAGGCAGCTGCCCGCGCCGTCGGTCGTTCCGGTTTTGAGACCGGTGCAGCCGTCGTAGAAGCGGACCAGTTTATTCGTGTTGACCAGCTGGGTCTTTCCGCCGCGCAGTTCCCCCATCCAAACGCTTGAGTATTCGGTGATCTTCGGGTGGGAAAGCAGCGCCCGGCTCATGGCCGCGATGTCCCGCGCCGTGGTCAGATGGCCTTCGGCGTCTAAGCCGGTCGCGTTCACAAAGTGGGTGTTGGTCATGCCGAGCTCCTGCGCCTTCGCGTTCATCTGCTCGACGAAGGCCTCCTCGCTGCCCGCCAGGTATTCACCCAGAGCCACCGAGGCGTCGTTCGCGCTTGAAATGGCGGCGGCCTTCAGAAGGTCGTCAACCGAAAGCTGTTCACCCGCCTCGAACCAGATCTGGCTGCCTCCCATCGACTGGGCGTGCTCCGAACAGGTCACCATATCGTCAAGCCGGATGCGCCCGGAATCCAAAGCTTCCATCACAAGCAGCAGGGTCATCACCTTGGTGATCGAAGCGGGCGGAAGCTGTTCGTCCGCGTTTTTCTCAAAAAGCACCCGCCCCGACTGCTGCTCGATCAGGATGGCCGATTTCGCGGGCAGGCTTTCGTCCGCTTTCGCGGCCGCCTCGAGCGCACCCAGATCCGCTTGGTCCTCCGCAAATACAGCGGTCCCATTTATCACCATCAATACGCATAATAGGATTGCCATGATCCGTTTTTTCATTCGCGCACACCTCTCACCTGTAAAGTAATACATGTGTATGCGCGTGCCAGCCGCAAAAATGCCGCCGGAGGCGGCCCGCATGCCGCAAAAACAAAAAGCAGCGGCCGCGCCGCTGCTTTTTCGTGCTTTTTTCCGTTTCTCGCTTATTCTTCCACCGCGAAGCTTTTGATTTCGCTTAAAAATTCCGGGCAGTCGTCCGAATAGATTTCCATCTTGATCGGTTTTGCCAGATCGAGCGAGAAGATGCCCATGATCGATTTCGCGTCAACCGCATAGCGGCCCGAAACCAGATCCACGTCGAAATCGTATCTCGAAACAGTGTTCACAAAGTTTTTCACGTCGTTGATGGTGTCAAGTTTGATCATTACGGATTTCATAGTGATGTCCTCCTTCTTCCCAGACATACTTATTTCTATTTTTACCACAAATACACTATATCAGTCCGGTTTATTTAAGTCAACTGCTAATTGTATTTGTTCCAAAAATTCATTATAATATGTGTATAATCCGCTTAATATCAATTTTCAATTGTGAAATTTGCATATGAAATATTTGACTTTTTTAGATGGAGTTACCAATGAAAATTGCTTTTTTTACCTTGGGCTGCAAGGTCAACCAATATGAGACGCAGGTTTTGACCCAGCTTTTTTCGGCCGGCGGCTACGAGATCGTCCCGCATACCGCGAAAGCTGATATCTACCTTGTCAACTCCTGCACCGTCACCGCGACCGGCGACAAAAAGACCCGCCAGATGCTGCGCCGTTTCAAAACGCAGAACCCCGCCGCCCGGATCGTGCTGACCGGCTGCTTTCCGCAGGCGTTCCCCGACGCGGCCGAACGCCTCCCCGAAGCCGACGTCATCACCGGCGCGCGCTCCCGCGGCCGGATCGTCGGGCTGGTCGAACAAAACCTCACCACCGGCGAACGCATTGTCGCAATCACCCCGCACGAACGCGGCGAATCCTTTGAGACGATGCACGCCGACCGTTTTTCCGAACGCACCCGCGCCTTTGTCAAAATTGAGGACGGCTGCGAACGCTACTGCTCCTACTGCATCATCCCAACGGCGCGCGGGCCGGTCCGCTCAAAGCCGCTTTCCGACCTGCAAAACGAGCTTTCCGGCCTTGCGTCGGCCGGTTACCGGGAGGTGGTGCTCGTGGGGATCAACCTCTCCTGTTACGGCAAGGAGTTCGGCCTGCGGCTGATCGACGCGGTTGAATGCGCCTGCGCGGCCGAGGGGATCAGCCGGGTGCGGCTCGGCTCGCTCGAGCCGGAGCTGCTGAGTGAATCCGACATCGAACGGATGAGCCGCCAGCCGAAAGTCTGTCCGCAGTTTCACCTCTCGCTGCAAAGCGGCTGCGACGCGACGCTTCGGCGGATGAACCGCCATTACAACACCGCCGCGTACGCCGCGATCGTTGCAAATCTGCGGCGGCATTTCGAGAACTGTGCCATCACCACCGACCTCATGGTCGGATTCCCCGGCGAGACCGAGGAGGAGTTCGCGCAGTCGCTCGCATTTGCGGAAAAAATCGGGTTCGCAAAGGTCCACGTCTTTGCCTATTCGGTGCGGCCCGGCACCCGTGCAGCCGCGATGCCCGACCAGGTCCCGGGCCCGGACAAGGAGTCCCGCAGCAGCCGGATGATCAAAGCGACCGACGACGCGCGCGCCGCGTTTCTGCGTACGCAGGTTGGTCAGACAGCCTCCGTCCTGTTTGAAAACCGTCTCAAAGACGGATTTTACGAAGGATATACCGAAAATTACACACCTGTGCGGGTCCTGTCGCCCGGCGACCTGCGCGGACAGGAGCGCCCCGTCAGCATTGTCGCGGCTTATTCCGACTGGTGTGAAGGCGCGCTCGCCGATTGACTGAAAGAAGGAAGCATGAAACGGCCGCCGGTTTCCGGCGGCTGGACATACAGAAGTTGGAGGGAATTACATGAGCGTTTATCGAATCTATGTGGAAAAAAAGCCGGAATACGCCGTCGAAGCGGCCGGGGTCCTCAGTGACCTGCGCACCGCCCTGATGCTCGACTGTGTGACCGGCGTGCGGGTCATCAACCGCTACGATGTCGAGGGGATTGACAAGGCGGACTTCGACGCCGCGCGCGACACCATCTTCTCCGAGCCGCAGGTCGATGTGACCTATGACGGACTGCCCGATTTCGGGCCGGATGCGCAGGTCTTTGCCGTCGAGTACCTGCCCGGCCAGTTCGATCAGCGCGCCGACAGCTGCGCGCAGTGCATCTCCCTTTCCACCGCCAGGGAACAGCCGCTCGTGCGCACCGCGCGGGTCTATGTTCTGAGCGGCAAAATCTCCCCCGAAACGCTCGCCTCCATCAAGCACTATCTCGTCAATCCGGTCGAGAGCCGACTCGCTTCCTTGGACAAGCCTGAAACGCTCGATGTGAAATATGAGATCCCCACCACCGTCGAGACGCTCTCTGGCTTCACCGTGCTCGACGAAAAAGGGCTCGCGGACTTTGTGAAGCGATACGGTCTTGCCATGGACGAGGCGGACATCGCCTTTTTGCAGGCGTATTTCCGTGACGAGGAAAAACGTGACCCGACCATCACCGAGATCCGTATGATCGACACCTACTGGTCGGATCACTGCCGCCACACCACCTTCCTCACCAACATCCAAAACGTCCGGATCGATTCCCCCTATATTCAGGAAAGCTTCAACAAATACCTTGCGCTGCGTGAAAAACTTTACGCGGGCAAAGAGAAACCGATGACCCTGATGGATCTCGCCGTCATCGGCGCGAAGGCGCTGAAGGCCGAGGGAAAGCTCGCCGACCTCGATGAGAGCGACGAGATCAACGCCTGTACGGTAAAAATCAAGGTCGATGTGGACGGCGAGGACCAGGACTGGCTGTTGCTCTTTAAAAACGAAACGCACAACCACCCGACCGAGATCGAGCCGTTCGGCGGCGCCGCGACCTGTCTGGGCGGCGCGATCCGCGACCCGCTCTCCGGGCGCAGCTACGTCTACCAGGCGATGCGGGTGACCGGCGCGGCCGACCCGACCGTCCCGCTCTCCGAAACGATGAAAGGCAAGCTCCCGCAGCGCAAGATCACCACCACCGCGGCGGCTGGCTATTCCTCCTATGGCAACCAGATCGGCCTTGCGACCGGGCATGTGGCTGAAGTCTATCATCCCGGCTACGCGGCCAAACGGATGGAGATCGGCGCGGTGGTAGGCGCGGCGCCGGCCAAAAACGTCATCCGCGAATGCCCCGACCCGGGCGACATCGTCATCCTGCTCGGCGGCCGGACAGGCCGCGACGGCTGTGGCGGCGCGACCGGCTCCTCCAAGAGCCACACCCTGCAGTCGCTCGAGAGCTGCGGCGCCGAGGTCCAGAAAGGCAACCCGCCGATCGAGCGCAAACTCCAGCGCCTTTTCCGTGACGGCGAGGTCACCCGCCTGATCCGCCGCTGCAACGACTTCGGCGCGGGCGGCGTTTCGGTCGCGATCGGCGAACTGGCTGACGGGCTCGAGATCAATCTCGACGCGGTCCCGAAAAAATATGACGGCCTCGACGGCACCGAGCTGGCGATCTCCGAGTCACAGGAACGCATGGCAGTGGTCGTCGCGCCCCAAAACGTCGAAAAATTCATTGCCGCCGCCCACCGGGAAAACCTGGAGGCCACCGTCGTGGCAAAGGTCACGGCGGCTCCGCGCCTGGTGATGCGCTGGAACGGCAACACCATCGTCAACCTCTCCCGCGCCTTCCTGAATTCAAATGGCGCGGCCAAGTACACCGATATCGAAATCACCTCCCCGCGCGAGTTCGAACGTTTCCGTTCGGAACGCCCAATCAAGGAAAAATGGGCAAAAGCCATGCAAAACCTCAACGTCTGTTCCCAGAAGGGGTTGGTTGAACGCTTTGATTCGACGATCGGCGCGGGCAGCGTGCTGATGCCGTTCGGCGGTGAAACGCAGCTTTCCCCGGCGCAGGCGATGGCCGCCAAAATCCCGGTGCTCGGCGGCGAGACAACCACCGCCTCGGTCATGGGCTGGGGCTTCAACCCCGACCTTTCGGCGGCAAGCCCGTACCACGGCGCGGCCTGCGCGGTGGTCGAATCGGTCGCAAAGGTCGTGGCCGCGGGCGGCAGCTATAAACATTGCTGGCTCACCTTCCAGGAGTATTTCGAGCGCACCAAAAATGATCCAAAACGCTGGGGCAAGCCGATGGCCGCGCTGCTCGGCGCGCTGGAAGCCCAGCTCGGCCTTGGGACCGGCTCGATCGGCGGCAAGGACTCGATGTCCGGCAGCTTCGAGCAGCTCGACGTGCCGCCAACCCTCGTTTCATTCGCGGTTTCAACCGCCTATACCGGAAATATCGTCTCAACTGAATTTAAACAAATCGGACATAACGTCTATATCATTACTCCCTGTTATGACGAAAACCGGATGCCCAACTTCGACAGCGTGAAACAGGTCTTTGATACGGTCGAATCGCTCATCGCCGGCGGCAAGGTTGCCGCCGCCTGGACGCTCGGTTACGGCGGCGTCTGCGAGGGCGTCACCAAGATGTGCTTCGGCAACCGGCTCGGCTTCGACTTTTCCGCCACCTTCGACGACGCGGCGCTCTTCGAGCCGCTCTATGGCGGTTTTATCCTCGAAGCCAACGAACCACTCGAAGGCCTGCCCTGCATCGGCACTGTCTCGGGCGCGTATGCCATCCGCTACGGCTTTGATCTCATCCAGCTCGATGACATCCAGGAGATTTGGGAGGAAAAATTACAAAAAGTATTTCCCTATCTGCTGCCCGCCGAGCAGCAGGAGGTTCCTGCCTACCGCTGCGAGGCGAAGGAGCGGATCACCGCCAAAACCAGCATCGCCAAGCCACGCGTGCTGATCCCGGTCTTTCCGGGCACCAACTGCGAATACGACACCGCCCGCGCCTTCGAGCACGCCGGCGCCGAGGCCGAAATCTTCATCGTGCGCAATCTCTCGGCCGCCGATATCGCCCAGAGCGTGCAGGCTTTTGCCGAAAGCATCGCCAAAAGCCAGATCATCGCCCTGCCGGGCGGATTCTCGGGCGGCGACGAGCCGGACGGCTCGGCCAAGTTTATCACCGCGTTCCTGCGAAACCCCATGATCCGCGACGCGGTCATGGAGCTTCTGCAAAAGCGTGACGGCCTGATGTGCGGCATCTGCAACGGCTTCCAGGCGCTCATCAAGCTCGGCCTGGTGCCCTATGGCGAGATCCGCGATATGGACGAAAACTGCGCCACCCTCACCTTCAATACGATCGGCCGCCATCAGTCGGGGCTGGTGCGCACCCGCATCGCCTCCAATAAGTCCCCGTGGCTGTCCGGCATGCAGGTGGGCGATATCCACACCATCCCCATCTCCCACGGCGAAGGCCGGTTTGTCGCGCCGCGCGATCTGATTGCGAAGCTCGCTGAAAACGGCCAGATCGCAACCCAGTATGTCGATCTCGACGGAAAACCGTCGCTCGATATCCGCTTTAACCCGAACAATTCTTTCGACGCAATCGAGGGCATCACCTCGCCGGACGGACGGGTATTCGGCAAGATGGGCCACAGCGAGCGCACCGCCCCCGACCTCTACCAGAACGTATCCGGAAATAAATTCCAGAACATGTTTGGCGGCGCGGTGGCATATTATAAATAACCATAAACGCAGTTCGGGCCGCGGCAAACTTCCGTTTGGCGCGGCCCGGGTATTTTCTGAATTTTTCGGAGGCGTCCATGAAAAAGCGCAAACCACTTCTGATCCTCGGCGCAGCTGCCGCCGTCCTGCTGCTCGGCGTGTGCGGCTGGCTCATCTGGAAATACTATCCGGTGATCCAGAACCTCACACAGCCGGAAAATATGGCGGCGTTCCGTGAAAAGCTCTCCTCTTTCGGCGTTTTCGGAATCCTTGCGCTTTTCTGCATCCAGGTGCTGCAGGTCATTTCCGGCATCATCCCCGCCCTGCCCATCCAGATTGCCGCCGGCCTCACCTACGGCGCGCTCGGCGGGCTGGCCATCTGTCTTTTTGGCATCTTCTGCGGCAGTACGCTCGTCTTTGCGGCGGTCAAAAAATATGGCCAGCCGCTGGTTGACAAGGTCTTTCCACCTCAAAAACAGCAGAAGCTCTCCTTCCTCTATGACGCCGACCGGCTGGGCATGATCGTATTCATCCTCTACCTCATCCCCGCGATGCCAAAGGACGTCTTTACCTACATCGCGGCGCTCACCCCGCTCACCCTGCGCCGCTACCTTTCGCTCACGCTCGCCGCGCGGGTGCCGACCATCCTCTGTCTGACCTTTGCGTCCGACGCGCTGATGGACGGCAATTATCTGCGCGCGGTGGTCGTTTTTTGCATCTCCGCGGCGCTGGGGCTTTGCGGGATGCTCTTCAGCAAACGGATTATGGAATGCCTCCGGCGTTTGCGCAAAAGCAGGTAAAGCACAAAAAAGGACGGGCCTCCCCGTCCTTTTCCACTTGCATTTTCCTTTATCTTCCGCTATAATAGGCATAAGGCAAACAAGATATGCAAAGCAGCGGTACGGAGCAGCAACTCCGTACCGCCTGTACACGGAGAAGGCCCTCCATATACAACGTTACCGCACTTTGCCACATTATTATACCTGCTTTTTCGGTTTTTCGCAAGAGGGAGACAATTTTTTACCGGGGCACGGGTATCGAGGTGGTTTTAGGAAGGTCAGGCGCTGGTATGGAAAAGTTTCCGTATCTGCGTCTTTTTGTTTGCCTTGCGGGCTCGTGGCGGCGGGGGACCGGCGTCTCCCCAAGCGTCCTCCTTCCCCGCCGCCGCGCAAACCCGTCAAGGCGAAAACAAAGCCCCCTGCTTTTCAGCAGGGGGCTTTCGGTTTCTCTGCAAACAGCTCCAGGCAAGGCAACCCTTTTTCTCCCACCATCCGTTCAATATGCGCGGCCCACATTTTCCGCCATCCCATAACCGGGGAGCGGAAAACGCCGCATTCAGTCCTGAGCTGACCGTTTATTGGGGAGCGGGCAGCGGCACAAGTCTCGAAGTCTAAGGGCACGGCCGCCGCTTTGCTTTGCGGCGGCGGGGGTCGCGGGGAACTCCCCGCGCGTGTTCTTTCCCCCATTTCTTGCACGAGCAAGAAATGGGGTCCGGGCGCGCGAAGGGCGCATTCCCGCGTCAATCACAGCGCCTTGAGCGGCAAAATCTCCTGATACATCGCATGGTATTTCGGCGGGATCACCTTGTCAAGATGATAGCTGCCGAAGAACCAGTGCTTATAGCGGACCTGCTGGGAAACCTCATCAAAAAAGGCCGCCAGCTGGTTGACATGGGCGCTGTCCATATCCAGAAAGCTGTTCACAATCGACGAGGCCGTGTGGGTGACGATGTAGTCCACCACGTTTCCGTGCTTCTCCAGATTCTCCCGGGCATGGCCGAGCTCCTCCTGGGTGGGCAGTTCCCCCGGCCACCAGGTCTCCCCCTGCACGCGGGTATCCATATCCATGCTCTCGCCGCCGCCAAAGGCGAAAATCGCGTCGCTTTCAATCGTATAGATTTCCCCGCGCAGCAGCTGATAACAGTTCCCGCTGATCTGGCGCGCCTTCCCGCCGGAGTAGTCCACTTCGGGATACTGCGCGAGCAGGTCGAGATTGTCATGGGTTCCCTCGACAAACAGGACGCTGTACGGCCGTTTGCCAAGCCACTTGAGCATCTTCTGCTCCTTTTTGGAGCCGTCCCACACAAACCCGAAATCGCCGCAGACGATCAGGGTGTCCTGCTTTTTTAGCTGTTTGGCCGCCCTGCTTTTCAGCCGGGTCGCATCGGCATGCATGTCTCCGGTTACATAGATCATATTCTCTCCGGCGTCAATCCGCCGTTCCCCTCCATAGGATCAATTTTTTCTCATTTTCCCACAGCCGCGTTGATCGCCTGTTCGAGATCGGCAATCAGGTCCTTGGGGTCCTCCAGGCCGATCGAAAGGCGGATCGTCTCCGGCGTGATCCCGCTTTCCGCGAGCTGTTCGTCCGAAAGCTGGCTGTGGGTGGTGGTCGCCGGGTGAATCACCAGCGAACGCACGTCGCCCACGTTGGCTACATGGGTGAAAAGCCGCAGCGAGTCGATGAATTTCGCGCCGGTCTCGCGGCCGCCCTTGAGCCCAAAGGTAAAGACGCCGCCCGCGCCTTTCGGCAGGTATTTCTGCGCCCGCTCATAATACTTATTCGAGGCAAGCCCCGGATAATGCACAAACGAAACGTTCGGGTTCTGTTCCAGATACTCCGCGATTTCGAGCGCAGTGTCCGAATGGCGGCGCATGCGCAGCGAGAGGGTCTCGATCCCCTGCATGATCATCAGCGCGTTGAACGGCGCGCAGCAGGCGCCCAGGTCGCGCAGCATCAATACGCGCAGGCGGGTGATAAACGGCGCGTCGGTGTCCGCGAAGACCACGCCGTGGTAGCTCACGTCCGGTTCGTTGAAGAGCGGGAACCGGGGGTTCCCCTTGAACTGGAAGGTGCCCGCGTCGGTGATGACGCCGCACATCGAGGTGCCGTGGCCGCCCAGGAATTTGGTGGCCGAATGCACCACCATATCCGCGCCGAATTCGATCGGGCGGATAAGGTACGGGGTGGTGAAAGTGCTGTCCACGATGAACGGAATCCCGTGCTTGTGGGCAATGGCGGCAATCGCCTCGAGATCCGCTACATTGGCGTTCGGGTTGCCGACCACCTCGACAAAGAAGGCTTTGGTCTTGTCGGTCACGGCCGCTTCCCACGCGCCCAGATCGTCCGGATCGACGAATTTGACCTTCACGCCGAGCCTGCCCAGCGTAATCCCCATCATGTTGATCGCGCCGCCGTAGATGCAGATCGAGGAAACGATCTCGTCCCCTTCCGAAGCGAGGTTCAGAAAGGTGTTGAACATGACCGCATGGCCGGACGCCATCGCGAGCGCGCCCACGCCGCCGTCAAGCGCCGCCACACGGCGCTCCATCGCATCGACTGTCGGGTTCATAAGCCGGGTGTAGATGTTCCCGGCCGCTTTCAGCTCGAACAGCTCCTTGGCATGTTCGGTGCTGTCAAAGGTGTAGGCGGTCGCCTGATAGAGCGGCAGGTTCACCGCATGGGTGACCGGGTCCGGCTCGGTGCCCGCGTGCACCATCAGGGTATCAAATCCATAATTTTTATCCGCGAAATCCAGCATTGACATTCCCTCCGTTTATTCGACAAAATTCATCTTTATGCCCTTTTCTTTTGGACGGGTTTTTGGTATACTATTTGTAGATATCGGTTATTCTACCATATGTATGGGTATTATTCTAGCACAATTTTTCTGTTCCTGCAATTGGGATTGTCAATTGCAGTTTCGCTTTTGGCGCCGCCTGAATCCCGCCGCAAGGCTGCGCGTCTTTGATTCCCGCCCCGGCAGCGGAGGATTGGTATTTGGATATGAGGAAAAAAATCGCGTCCCTTCTGACCGTTATTATACTTTGCACGGCCCTGCTCACTCCGGCGTCCGCTTCTTCCGCAGCGGCCAACTACCCGCCGCCTTTCGCCGATGAGCTCTACTGCCAGGCGGTCTATATGCTGAACCTCGATTCGAATTCCGAGGTTTTTGCCAAAAACGAACAGGCGCAGATGAATCCCTCTTCGCTCAATAAAATCATGACCTGTATCCTTGCGCTCGAAGAGGTCGCCGACCCGGACACCGAAACCACCGAACTAAAAGCCTACATCCAAAACGAGCTTTATAACCTGGGCGTCACCCAATTGGGCGGCATCTACATGGGCGAGCCGATGACCATCCGGGATCTGATGTACGCCATGATGCTCCAGTCGGCCAACGAGGCCGCGATGATGATTGCCGACTATATCGGTGACGGGGACATTCCATATTTCTGCGAGCTGATGAACAAAAAAGCCAAGGAGATCGGCGCAAAGAACACCAACTTTGCCAATCCCACCGGGCTTTACGCGGAGGAGAATAAATCCACCGCCTATGACCTGGCGCTGATCGTCCAGTACGCGATGCAGAACCAGGATTTTGTGGATATCGTCACCACCCGCACCTACACTTCACAGCCAACCCCCAATTACCCCAACGGCATCTCCTGGGTTTCCAACAACCAGATGCAGAACCCCAGCGACACCGATTATTACTACGAGGGACTCAAAGGAGTCATCCCCGGCGCGCTCACCGAGCTCAATATGCGCAACTTCGCATCGGTCGCCACCCGCGACGGCTACAGCTACCTGCTGGTCGTACTCGGTGCCCCGATCACCAATGAGGACGGCGAGCGCTATAAGACCAACCTCGCCTGGTTTGATACCAACCGGCTCTACAACTGGGCGTTCGAAACCTTCCGGGTCAAGACGCTGATGGACATCGGCGAGGAGGTCGCGGAGGTCGGTGTGCGGCTCTCATGGGACAAAGACCACATCAAGCTGCTGGCCGCGGATAAATTCGCCTCGTTGGTGCCCAACGAAACCACTGAGGACAGTCTCGAGACTTTCGTCGAGATTGACAAAAAGTACACCGAGGTCCCGGTGAAAGGGAAAAAAGGCGAAAACAGCCCCGACACTGAGAAGTTCATCGACGCGCCGGTGAAGAAGGGCGAGGAGATCGGCCATGTCAAACTGATGCTCGCCGGCGAGGAAGTCGGACGGGTGCGTCTGGTGGCTGCTGAAAGCGTTGAGCAAAGCAAATGGCTCTATTATGTGGATAAGGTCAAATCTTTCACCAGCAATTTCCTGTTCAAGTTTGTGCTGACCTTCCTCATTGTGCTGGTCGTTTTGTATATCGTCCTGATGATCATCCGCAACCGCAACCGGCGCCGTTACCAGATGCGCCGCCGCAAGCCTCCCGCAAGGTGATAAAATGGAAAACTTCCGGCGCGCATTTACCCGCCGGAAGTTTTTTCTTTGTACAGATGCAGGAAATGGCCGGGAAATCTTCACTCTATGGGTGAAGGGCCCAATCGTTAAGGAGGAAAAAATGATGAAAAGATATGCTTCTATCGCATTGGTACTGCTCACCGTGCTGACGCTCCTGCTTTCAGCCTGCGGCGGTTCAGGCTATGATTCTACTGCGACGGCATCCGCAGCGCCCGCCGCCATGAGCATGGCTTCCACCGCTCCGCAGGCGTTGGCGGCAGACAACGGGTTCTATTCCGGGGATATTTACGACGAAGAAATGGCGGTGGCTGAGTCCGCCGACGCGGACTACGCCGAGGACGACGCGGCGCGCGGCGGCGATGTGCTTGCCGACCGCAAAATCATCAAAAACAGCTATCTCACCCTGGAAACCAAGGAATTTGACAGCGCAATCACACAAATTACCGCACTCGTCAAGGAAAAGGGCGGCTATATCGAGAGTCAAAGCGCCGATGGCATCAGTATGACCTACCGCGGCGACTACTATGAACGCTACGGCAACATCACCGCGCGCATCCCGGCGGAAAAGCTTGACGAAACAGTGAACACCCTTGGGACCCTCTGCAACGTCGTCTCGCGCAGCGAAAACATGGACGACATCACCGACACCTACTTCGACGCACAGGCGCGCCTCAATTCGCTTAAAGTCCAGGAGACGACCCTGCTCGACATCCTTGCCAAAGCGGAAAAACTCGAGGACGTCATCACCCTGCAACAGGCGCTCGCCGAAGTGCGCTACCAGATCGAGTCGCTCACCGCGCAGCTGGGACGGATGGATAAGCAGGTCGCCTATTCCTACCTCTACATAGAACTGCGGGAAGTCGTCGAATATAAAAATGTGACCACCGCGCCCAAGACTTTCGGCGAGGAGGTCTCCGCCGCGTTCCAGCGTTCGGTCAGCAATCTGCTCCGTTCCTGCAAAGGGCTGATTCTCTTTGTGATCGAGGCGGGCCCGGTCCTGCTCTTCTGGGCGGTGATCATCCTTGTGATTGTGCTCGCAATTGTGAAGCTGACCCGCACCATGCAGAAACGCCGCGAAGCCAAACGTGCGAAAAAACTTGCCGCGAAAGAGCCCCCAGCACCCACTCCGCCCACGCAAGGCTAACTTTATCCGCATAAAACCCAAAGGCGGCGGCCGCATTCCTGCGGCCGCCGCCTTTTTGGAGGACGCGAACAAAAACGCCTCCCGCTTTTGCGGGAGGCGTTTGAAAGACGGATAAATTACTTGAGTTCGACAGAAGCACCCGCATCTTCGAGTTTCTTCTTGATCTCTTCGGCGTCGGCCTTGGAAACAGCCTCTTTGACCGGCTTCGGCGCGTTGTCGACCAGATCCTTCGCCTCTTTGAGGCCGAGACCAGTGATCTCCTTGACCAGCTTGATGACGCCCATTTTGGAAGCGCCGGCAGCAGTCAGGATGACGTCGAATTCGCTCTTCTCCTCAGCGGCAGGAGCAGCGGCGGCAGCGCCACCCGCGACCATAACCGGAGCGGCGGCGGAAACGCCGAATTCTTCCTCAATCGCCTTGACCAGCTCGTTGAGCTCGAGGACTGTGAGGGTTTTGATATCTTCTACAAACTTCAAAATTTTCTCAGAAGCCATGATAAGTTACCTCCTATTAATTCAAATATGATTTAAAATGATGTGCCGTCCGATTATTCGGCGGCGGGAGCAGCCTCGGCCGGAGCTTCGGCAGCAGGAGCGGCTTCCTCGGCGGGAGCGGCCTCTCCAGATTTCTCGGCGATCGCATTGAGCGCGACGGCCAGACCTCTGATGTTGCCCTGCAGCGCGCTGCACAGCATCGAGAGCAGAGCTTCGCGGCTCGGCAGTTTGCCCAGTTCCGCGACCTTCGCGGCGTCGATCACGCCGCCGTCAACAAAGCCCGCTTTGACGACGAATTTGCCCTTGCTGTCCTCCGCGTATTTGGTGAGGATCTTCGCAGCGGCAACCTGATCGCCTTCACTGGTCGCAAGCGCGGTGGTGCCTTCCAGCACGGAATCGAGCGCCTCATAACCGACCTCTTTCGCAGCGAAGCGGAGCATCGAGTTCTTGACGACCGCGTATTCCACGCCGGCTTCCCTGAGCTCTTTACGCAGCTTGGTGTCATCGGCCACATTGATGCCCTTGTAGTCGACCACGACGCCCGCAGCAGCGTTTTTGAGTTTCGCAGTCAGTTCTGCAACTGTCTGCTTTTTCTGTTCGAGAATTTTCTCGCTTGGCAATTTATTCACCTCCAAGTCATTTGCACGAATCTATAAAGAAACAAAAAAGCCCTTCCCATTGCCGGGAAGAGCATCAAACATTCATACGCGCAGCGCGATGACGGTATTGAGCGCATCTCCTCGGCAGGCGGGACAAACCCTTTATGTCTTTACGACACCTGCTGTCTTTGGACAGCTTTTATATTTTAGCATCTTTGTGGGGGCATGTCAAGTATTTTTGAAAAGGCAAAAATAAAAGCCGCCCTGCGGCGGCTTTTATCACGCTGCGCCGTTCATCAGGGAGACGAACATGGAGCACAGGTAAAACAATTTATCAGGGGATATGCGTTTCTTTCTTTTGTTCTCCATCCCAGCCGGTCAATCCATGCCGGATGAGAAGTTCAGCCAATTTAGCTCGTGTCATATTTGGGAACTGCTCTTTTTGAAGCGTTTCCAGTTCGGACTCGGTTTCCGGGTCCAATGTCACGAAAATTTGCTTTTTTGTCATGCTATCCCCTCTTTGGTTCATTGGTTCACTGCATATTTACATTATATCAGTTCACCGGTTCACTGTCAAGCTTTTTTCAGTGAATCACTTGCAAAAAGGACATCCTTCTGTATAATGAAATGGGAGGTGAAGATATGGCAACGGAAAAGCCGCGTTTTACGATCTCAGTCGATGAGGCGCTGTTTGAGCAGATTGAGGACTTCCGTTTCAGTAACCGATATCAGACCCGCGCCGAGGCCACTGCCGAACTGATTCGTCTTGGCCTCAAATATCTGAAGGAGCATCCCGATGCGCCGAAATAAAAACCGGGACGGATCAACGCTCCCCGTCCCGGCGCAACAAAAAAATCCCCGCCAGCGGCGGGGATTTCCTTTTTTCAGAAGTTTAGACGAAACGTCCGGGATTGATCTTGATGCCAGGGCCCATGGTGGTGGCAACCACGCAGGAGCGGACATACTGGCCCTTCGCAGCGGCCGGTTTCGCCTTGACGATCGCGCCCATCAGGGTGTCGAAGTTCTCCTGGAGCTTCTCAGCGCCAAAGGAGACCTTACCGATCGGGCAGTGGATGATGTTGGTCTTGTCGAGACGGTATTCGATCTTACCGGCTTTCGCGTCGGTGACAGCCTTCGCGACATCCGGGGTGACCGTACCGGCCTTCGGGTTCGGCATCAGTCCACGGGGACCGAGGATTTTACCGAGGCGGCCGACGACGCCCATCATGTCAGGAGATGCGATGACCACGTCGAACTCCATGAAGCCTTCCTTCTGGATACGCTCCATCAGGTCTTCGGCGCCGACGATCTCAGCGCCGGCATCGGTGGCGGCCTGCGCCTTGTCGCCTTTTGCAAAGACGGCTACGCGAACCTTTTTACCGGTTCCGTTCGGCAGGACAACCGCGCCGCGGACCTGCTGGTCAGCGTGACGGGAGTCAACGCCCAGACGGACATGGACTTCGACGGTTTCGTCAAATTTTGCTTTGCCGGTCTTGGTGCAAAGCTCCAAGGCTTCGGCCGTATCGTACAGCTTGAGCTTTTCAACAAGCTTTGCGCTGTCGGAATATTTTTTACCGTGTTTCATTGAATCATTTCCTCCTTAGAGTGGTAATTAGCGGATTTTTCCTCCCACCCGGGCGCTTAGTCTGCTACTTCGATTCCCATGCTGCGGCAGGTACCGGCGATCATGCTGATCGCGGAATCGATATCGGCAGCATTCAGATCGCGCATTTTGGTTTCCGCAATCTTCTCGAGCTGGTCGCGGGTGATCTTGCCAACCTTGTTCTTGTTGGGGACACCGGAACCGCTCTGCAGGTTGAGCGCCTTCTTGATCAAAACAGCCGCAGGCGGCGTTTTGGTGATAAAGCTGAAGGAACGGTCGGCGTACACGGTGATGACGACTGGGATGATGAGACCGGCATCGTTCTTGGTACGCTCGTTAAAGTCCTTGGTGAAAGCCATGATGTTGACGCCGTGCTGACCCAGCGCAGGGCCTACCGGCGGAGCAGGCGTTGCTTTGCCTGCCGGAATTTGCAGCTTGATATAGCCGACTACCTTTTGAGCCATTGATAAAGCACCTCCAAAATTAGTGGTTCATTTCGGGGCGGATAAAAATTGCCGCCCCTCCCACAAGCCGGTTCACACCGGCTCATACCGGTCCGGCGCGGGTTGTGGCGCCGGAGCCACTGCCGGATTTTCACCGGCTTCCTCTGAAAAAAGATTAATCCAGCGGCTCTATCTGATCAAGTTCAAGCTCGACGGGCACATCTTTGCCCATCATCGAAACGGTCACCCGGACAAGCTGATTGGGCAGGTCGATCTCGTCGACCGTGCCGATGAAGCCCTCCAGGTATCCGTCGTTGACCCTGACGGAATCGCCCACTTCAAAGTTGACCTCAATATTCTTCTGCTCGACGCCCAGACGGCTGACTTCCTCCTCGGTGAGCGGGACAGGCTTGCTGCCCGGGCCCACAAAGCCGGTCACGCCGCGGATGTTGCGCACAACATACCAGCTGTCGTCGGTCATGATCATCTTCACCAGCACGTAGCCCGGAAAGATCTTGCGTTCAACTTCGCGTTTTTTGTTGTCCTTAATCTCCGTAACCGTCTGCGTGGGGACCTTCACCTCGCCGAACAGGTCGTGAAGCTTCCGGTTTTCCACCGCTTTTTCGATGTTCGAGGCCACCTTGTTCTCATAGCCGGAATAGGTGTGCACCACGTACCATCTCATAGAGTCAGACATGTTTTACCTCCCCACACAAAAAGATCCGTTTCCTCCGGCATCATTAAAAAGATAATGGTGTTCCCGTCAGAATTGAAAGGAAAAGCTTGATGAGGAAGGTCATGATCGTGTCGAAGCATCCGATGAACACGGACGAAATCAGGACAACCACGATAACAATACCGGTGTTGTTGATAATCTGGCTTTTGCCGGGCCAGACCACCTTTTTGACTTCGCCTTTAATGTCCCTGAAAAAGCGTTTTGCCCTTTCGATGAAGCCGGGTTTTTTCGCGGCTGCGTTATCTGCCATAATGTGACCCGCCTTTCATCCTTACTTCGTTTCTTTGTGAAGGGTGTGTTTCCGACAGAATTTGCAGTATTTGTTCATTTCGAGCCTGTCGGGATCGTTCTTCTTGTTTTTCATCTTGTTGTAGTTGCGCTGCTTGCACTCTGTGCAGGCCAGAGTAATTTTTACTCTCATTTTTCGGCACCTCCTGATTTTACCGGATTTTTTTGCCTCCCTCGTAAAGGAAACACTGGTTTTTGGACATAAAAAAATAACCCTTTTAGAGGTGTAATTATTGTATCATAACGAGCATGGCTCGTCAAGCCCTTTGTTATGCGGTTTTGGGGAATATTTTTTTGTTTTCCGGCGCTGGGCGTTCACTTTTGCGGGGGCGCCGGGTTATTGGTGCGTCCAAGCAGATAATCAGTGCTGGTTTTGTAGTAATCCGCCAGCACCAGCAGGTGCTCGACCGGGATCGTCCGAAAGCCCCGCTCATACCGGGAATAGACCGTCTGCGTGATCATCAGGATTTTGCTCACCTGCTCCTGGGTCAGGTCATGGTCGGTCCGCAGGTCCTTAAGCCGCTGGAAATACATAAATGATCCCCCCTGTGAATATTTTATGTAAGTACCAAACGGAACTAGATGTGCCAATACCATACGGTACTATTTCAGGAACGTGCGCATCCCGCCCGTTGCAAATCCCCCCGCGCACCGCCCCGAACATGGCGAAACATGCAAAAATCGCATTGGAAACACCTCATAATTCTAATTGCGGTCTATTGTGAATTATGTTAGAATATAGATTGAATTATTATGTGATTAAGATAAGAGGGAACGCTTTTGGAAAAGAAAACCGTCGCAGTCATTTTCGGTTCCGTTTCAAGTGAATATGAGGTTTCGCTGCGCTCCGCAACCTCGGTGCTGCAGAATATCCCCCGCGACCGCTATGACGTCGTCATGCTCGGCATCACAAAGGACGGCCGCTGGTATGAATACACCGGTGACGTAAGCCTCATCCAGCCGGACAAATGGCTCGAAAGCGGCCATGTTGTCCCCGCGATCCTTTCCCCCGACCGCGCGGCGGGCGGCATCACCCGCTTCACCCCGCGCGGCCCGGAGAATGTAAAGATTGACGCGGCCTTTCCGGTGTTGCACGGCGAGCACGGCGAGGATGGCACCATCCAGGGGCTCTTCGAGATGGCTGGCATCCCCTATGTGGGCTGCGGCGTGCTCGCTTCCGCCGCCTGCATGGATAAGGACGTTTCCCACATCCTGCTCGAGAGCGCCGGCATCCGCACCAATCCATGGGTCACGCTCACACGGGCGGACTGTGCGCGTTTTGGTGAAATCGAGCCGGCGCTCGCGGAAAAGCTCGCGTATCCGATGTTCGTAAAGCCCGCCAACACCGGTTCTTCGGTTGGCGTGAGCAAGGCGTGCGACGCGGCGGCGCTGCGCGAGGCGCTCGAGTGCGCCTTCCGGTACGACCGCAAAGTGCTGGTCGAAAAGACCGCCGTCGGCGCCGAGGTCGAATGCGCGGTGCTCGGCAACTACGGCGACGCGGCCGCCTCGGTGGTGGGTGAGATCGTCCCGCATCATGAATTCTACGACTATGAGGGCAAATACCTCGACGATTCGACCGATCTTTATATCCCGGCGCGCATCCCGCAGGAAGTCTCTGAAAAGATCCGCGAAACCGCTGTCAAGGCATTCGCGGTCATGGGATGCACCGGGCTTGCCCGGATCGATTTCTTCGCGGAGGCGGACGGCGGCGTCATCCTCAACGAACTCAATACCATCCCGGGATTCACCTCAATCTCGATGTACCCCAAGCTTTTTGCGGCGTCTGGAATTCCTTATCCCGAACTGATCCACCGGCTGATCCAGCTTGCAATTGCGAAAAAAAACTGTTAAAACGCAAAAAAATTCACCATACTGAAAGGAGGGTTTCCCGATGGACAACAGGGCGATTGGTATTTTTGACTCGGGGCTCGGCGGGCTCACCACCGTCAAGGAGCTGCGCAAGCTTCTGCCGAACGAACACCTGATCTATTTCGGCGATACAGGGCGGATGCCCTATGGAACACGCGGGCGGGAACTCGTTCGCAAATACGCCGCACAGGACATTCACTTCCTGCAGCAGTTCGACGTCAAAATGATCATTGCCGCCTGCGGCACGGTCAGCGCGACCATTACGCCGGAGATGGTCAAATCGATCGGGGTCCCCTTTTCCGGCGTTGTGCTTCCCGCCGCGCAGGCGGCCTGTGCGGCCTCCACCGGCGGACGCATCGGCGTGGTCGGCACTCCCGCGACCGTCCGTTCGGGGGCTTACGGCCGCGCAATCCGCAATATTTCGGCTGACATGCGGGTTTTTGGCAGCGCCTGTCCTCTGCTTGTACCGCTCGTGGAAAATGGATTCATCCAGCCGGACAACCCGGTCACTCGCATGGTGGCCGAGCGTTACCTGAAGCCGATCATCGAAGAGCAGGTCGATACGCTCATCCTGGGCTGCACCCATTTTCCCATCATCTATGACATCTTCAACCAGCTTCTCAATTACAAGGTCACCCTTATCGATCCGGGCAAGCAGGTTGCCCGCTGGGCACAGTCCTTCCTGGCAAGTGAGGACCAGCTGGCTGAAGGAGCGGGAAAATGCGAATTCTATGTGACCGATTCAATCGACAACTTCAGTGATATTGCCGGGATTTTCCTTGGCAGCGATCTGACCGGGCAGGTCACTCAGATCGATATCGACGCGGTCGAAATCTGACCCCGCCCGCAAATCCCAAAAACATCCGAGAAAGCGCTGTGTGAAACGCCTTCCCGGGGAGGAATCAGGATATGAAAAAAGACGTAGTGATCAAAATCAAGGGCGTTTACCGCCAGGACGGCGACGAGGACCAGGTCGAACTGTTCACGACCGGCTCTTACTATAAGCGCAACGGGCATTATTACATCGCTTATGACGAATCGGAAGCCACCGGATTTGAAGGCGCCCGGACGGTGCTCAAGGTGGAGGACAGTGAGAAGGTCACCCTCACCCGTTCCGGAGGACACGCCCGTTCCCAGCTCATCGTAGAGCGCGGCGTGCGCCACCAGTGCCATTATGACACCGGCTACGGTCCGATGATGATCGGCGTTTCCGGCGACCGGATCGTTTCCGACCTCACCGACAGCGGTGGGAATCTGGAGTTTGCCTATTCGCTCGACGTCAACACCCTGCTTGCCAGCGAAAACGCTGTTTTTATCAATGTGCGCGAACAACCCCAATAAATGAAAATCATAAATAATAGGATGTGTAAAACCCATGACCAATCCGGTTTCTGACGCAAAAAAATCGATTGAGGGGCTGGTGCGTTCCGCGCTGGAAAAAGCCTCCCAGGCAGGCAGCCTGCCCGTCTGCGGCGAACTGCCCGCCTTTGTTGTGGAAATCCCCGCCGACACTTCCCATGGCGACTTTGCCACCAATGTCGCCATGGCAGGCGCGCGCGCCTATAAATGCGCGCCGCGCAAGGTCGCCGAAGCCATCTGCCAAAATATCGCCCTCGAAGGCACCGCCTTCGACCGGGTCGAGATCGCGGGCCCGGGCTTTATCAACTTCTTCCTGGGCGCGCAGTGGTACGCGGACGTGGTCAAATCGGTCCGCGCAGGCGGTGACCGCTATGGCCACACCGATTTCGGCGGCGGCCAGAAGGTGCAGGTCGAGTTCGTTTCGGCCAACCCCACCGGCCCGATGCACATGGGAAACGCCCGCGGCGGCGCCATCGGCGACTGTCTGGCGGCGGCGCTCGACTGGGCCGGTTATGACGTGACCCGCGAATTCTACGTCAATGACGCGGGCAACCAGATCGAAAAGTTCGCCTGCTCGCTCAATGCCCGCTACCTGCAGATTTATAAAGGCGAGGACGCGGTTCCCTTCCCGGAGGACGGCTACCATGGCGAGGATATCAAGCTGCGCGCCCGCGAATTCGCGGACATCCACGGCGACAAATTCCTAGATGCTTCCGAACAGGAGCGTAAGGACGCGCTGACCGCCTACGCGCTGCCGAAAAATATCGAAAAGCTTAAAAACGACCTCGAGAGCTATCGCATCCATTACGATGTGTGGTTCCGGGAAAGCACGCTGCATCAGGGAGCGATCGACGACGCGATCCGGCTTCTGACCGAGCGCGGCATGACTTATGAGAAGGACGGCGCGCTCTGGTACAAGGCCACCGAGAACGGCGGTGAAAAGGACGAGGTGCTGGTGCGCGCGAACGGTTTTCCGACCTACTTCGCGGCGGATATCGCCTATCATTACAATAAGTTCGCGGTGCGCGGCTTCGACCGGGTCATCAATGTCTGGGGCGCCGACCACCACGGCCATGTCGCCCGCCTCAAGGGCGCGATGGATGCGATCGGACTCAATGGGGACAAGCTTGATATTGTGCTGATGCAGCTGGTGCGGCTCACCAAGGACGGCCAGCCGGTCAAGATGAGCAAGCGCACCGGCAAAGCGATCAGTCTCACCGATCTCATTGAGGAGGTCCCAGTCGACGCGGCCCGCTTCTTCTTCAATATGCGCGAGCCAAACTCCACCCTCGATTTCGACCTCGATCTCGCGGTCGAACAGTCGAGCCAGAATCCGGTTTACTATGTCCAGTACGCGCACGCGCGCATCTGCTCGATCCTCAAAAAGCTCGCCGAGGAGGGCATCACTCCGCGCAGCTGCTCCGACGCGGAGCTGCGAAACCTCACCACCCCGGAAGAAACCGCGATGATCCGCACGCTGGCACGCTTCCCGCAGGAAATCGTCGACGCGGCGCGTAATTACGACCCCGCCCGGCTCACCAAATATGCGGTGGATGTGGCGACCAGTTTCCACAAATACTATAACGCCTGCCGGGTCAAGGGTGAGGAAGAGCCGGTCATGCAGGCGCGGCTCAACCTTTGTATGTCGGTCAAAACAGTATTACACAATGTATTAACGCTTTTAAAAATTACTGTTCCAGAATCCATGTAATTGCCGGTCGACGGCGGAAAGGAATTTATGGCCATGAATGGGAAAGATCGATTGCGGCTGCCGCTCCTTCTGGACGGCGCGACCGGTACCCAGTACATGAAGGAAGGGATGCCCAGCGGCGTCTGTGTCGAAGAATGGGCCAGCGAGCATCCCGAAGTCATCCGCAAAACCCTGCTTGGTTATGTGCAAGCGGGCAGTGACATCGTCTATGCGCCCACTTTTCTTGCAAATGCGGGGAATCTGAAACTGCACGGCCTGAGCGAGCAGGTGCAGGAGCTCAACACAAAAATTGTCCGCATCGCGCGGGAAGCGCTTGAAGGGCGCGGCGTCCTGCTCGCGGGCGATATGTCCACCACCGGCCTGATGTGCGAACCGTTCGGGGAAACCGAATTCGTGCATCTCATCGGCATCTATGCCGAACAGGCGGCCGCGCTTGCCGACGCGGGCGCCAACCTGCTCGTGATCGAAACCATGTCCTCGCTCTGCGAATGCCGCGCCGCGGTCATCGCCGCGCGCCAGACTGGGCTGCCGGTCTTTCTCACCATGACGGTCGGCGCGGACGGCCACACGATGTGGGGCGACGACGCGCTCGCCAGCATGCTCACCCTGCAGGACATGGGGATTGCCGCCTTTGGGCTGAACTGTTCCGAAGGGCCGGAGGATATGGTGCCGCTCTTTGAAAAGCTCGCGCCGTATGCCAAAATCCCGCTCATCGCCAAGCCAAACGCGGGCAATCCTCCGCTTACGCCCATTCAGTTTGCCAACAAATGCGCGCGGCTCATGCGCCGCGGGGTCTCGATCATCGGCGGATGCTGCGGGACCGATCCGGAATATATTGAAGCGCTGCGCCACATGGTGGATTCGTTCGATATCGATAAGGTGAAGATTCCGCCCGCCGACTATGATATCATCGCGGCCGGACGCAATGTCTATTACCTCGACGACGGCCTCGAATATTCCGAACCGATCATCTGTGAGGTGGATATGGCCGATTCGCTGCTCGACGTTTCGCATGAAAGCTGCGACGCGGTCTTGATCCATTTGGACACGCCGGACGACGGCTACCGTTTCTCCCTCAACGCCCACATGATCGATATGCCGGTTGCGTTTGAATCGGAATCGCTCGAAGCGCTGGAAAACGCACTCCTTCACTACAATGGCAAAGCATTGGTGGTTTCCACTTCCTGTGAGATCGAAAAAGAAGATCTCGAAAAGGTCGCCGCGCGATACGGCGCTGTTGTATTGTGACAGAAAGGATAATGAAAAATGGATTTGCAAGCCTTCTTTAAAATGTCCTATGGCCTTTATGTGCTCAGCTCGGCTTTTGACGGCAGGCAAAACGGCTGCATCGTCAACACAGTCACCCAGGTGACCGCAGAGCCGCCGAAAGTTGCCGTTGCCGTCTCCAAAAAAAATTTCACCACCGAACTCATCGAAAAATCCGGCGTATTTAACGCTGTTCCGCTAACCCAATCCGCCGATATGGAAATGATTGGCCGGTTTGGATTCAAATGCGGCCGGGACACCGAAAAATATTACGGCATCTCCTTCGCGGTCGATGAAAACGGCGTGCGCTACCCGTCCCAGCATGCCGCTGCCGTCTTTTCCTTCAAGGTGCTTGACAAGCTCGACCTTGACACCCATCTGCTCTTTGTGGGCGAGGCCGTCGAAGCCAAAAAGCTTTCGGATGAACCGGTCATGACCTATGACTACTACCATACGGTGGTCAAGGGCACCACGCCTCCGAATGCGCCGTCCTACAAAAAAACCGCGGAAAAACACGGCTGGCGCTGCAAAGTCTGCGGCTACGTCTACGAGGGCGAAGAACTGCCGCCGGACTTTATCTGCCCCATCTGCAAGAAAGACGCCAGCTTCTTTGAAAAAATCTGAGTTCGCGCCCAGGTATTGCGCCCTTCGCGCGCCTGAAATTCGCGCGTTTCGCCGCGCACCACTCCTGCGCGTTTCGCCGCGCACCACGAGGTACTTTCTTGCTCGTGCAAGAAAGTACCCAAAGAACACGCGCGGGGACACCCCGCGGCCCTGCGCGCGCTTTTGTTGCCGCTTTGCGGCAAAGATCGTGCGCAATCTGCTTAGATGCCACGAAGTGAGCCGCGCGATAAAAAGCACGCGGGGCATATCGCCGCAACCATTGCGGCGATGCGCTGCGCGCAAAGCGGACAAACGGATTCAAAAATAGGGCGGAAAGCACTTGTCTGTTTGGCTGCAAAACGGGATGGGACGCGCAAGAGCGGGCCGCAGGCCCGTTCATCTCGACTCTTGCGCTTCCCGGACAGTTTTGCTATTCGTCAGGTTTTCCATAGATATCATCGTCTGTAAGCCGGATCTCACCATGTTCCAATTCATACTGTTCGATCTCCCGCGTCAGCATCAGTTCAATGATATTTGTCATAGAGCGGCGCTCCATTCCAGCAATCTTACGTATTTTTGCATGTGTCCGTATGTCAATTCTCAAGGTGAATAAACCTCTGATTACCGCCATGCTGTCACCACCTTTCCAACGACAGTTTAGCATCTTTTCACCTGCCTGTATGCCATCAGTCTGGTGTCAGCCTGGTATCAGATTCATTCATTTTGACACCAGACTGGTGGCAGACAAAGCGAAGATTTCCTGATATTATGTACTTGCACTTTTAAGTGTGCCCGGCTGTTGTTAGGGAGACGGACAGCCGAAAAAAGCCTCCTGCTTAAAGCAGGAGGCTTTTTTATCTTCTCTTTTACAGTTTTAGTTTATCCGGCGTATAGCGCTTGAACGAAGCGTCGTTATAGGTCACGCCGCTCACAGCCGCTGCCCACTCGTCCAGCTTGGCATTGAATTCATCCGCGCGCAGAAGCTGGATCAGCGCCTCTTTGCGTGAAGTGAAGTCATTTTCATTCTCCGTGATATCGTACCGCTGGAACAGGTAGATGCTCGATTCGGTTTCCACCACGGTCGGCACGCCATTTTCAGCGCCGAACACCGCGTCTATCACCTTCTGGTCATAGTTGGTGTTCTCTTTGCTCAAAAAGCTGAAAGAAGTGCCGGGCTCCGGTTTTTCGAGTTCTTCATTGCCAGTGACTTCTTTCTGCGCTTCGTAAACAATCTCCTCCATATCCTTGCCCGCCTGGGCCTGCTTGAGGTATTTGTCCACGATTTCGCGCGCTTTTTTGTTGTCGGATTCTTTCTGTTCGGCATCCTCGCTCTGGCTGAAATTCAACGGGATCAGAATAATCTTCGCAAAATCATTATAGAACTTGTCTTTGAGCTCCTGCTCCGGTACGGCTTCACTGCCGCCTTCGCCATAAATCGCATTGAAAATGAGCTGGCGCTTCTGGTCGTTGGCAGTCATCATGACATAGGAGTCCTTCGAGATACCGTTTGCCTGATAGGCTTCCCCAAGGTACTGCCAGTAGGAATCTGCCATCTGGTTGACCAATGTGGTATCCGCATCGGACATGGTAAGGCCGAGCTCATTAAATTTCTGCTCCACGGCAATGAACTTATTGAGGTTCGCCTTTGCATCGGAAATCATTTTATCCGACGCCAAAACTCCGTCGATCTGCTCCTTGAGCGGATCTTTGGTATCCTGCGGCAGCTCCGCCGCAACCGTATAGTAGGCGTTCATCACCTGCGAAATATATACGCCCGCCGGAACGGTCAGATCTCCCGCTTTTGCGGCCCAGGTGGTATCGCCGCCGGCACATGCCGCCATGGAACCTGCCATCATCAGCGCCATACCAAACGCAAGGCCCTTTTTCACAACATTCATTTTTCAAATTCCTCCTAATTGGGGGTTCGCCCGTTACATACTTTGATATTATACTACTTCCCATTTGAAAAGTCCATATGAATTTTCCCTGCAAAAAATTTGACCGCATCGAAAATTATTATACCCGGAATATAATCTGCAAAATAGCTGGACAGGAAATTCCGTTTTGCCGCGCCGGTTTTTGAACGCGAAGCGTTCTTTCAATCCGCTTGTCCGCTTTCGGCGCAGCCGGTTTTCGCAACGGTTGCGAAAACCCGTCCCGTGCGATAAGCGCGGAACGCTTCGTCTGCTCTGCGAGGGAAGGCTGGGGGATTTTCAAGGGGGCCGCAGGGGTCCCCTTGAATGCCCTTCTTTGGGTACTTTCTTGGGCAAGCAAGAAAGTACCCCCTCAGCGGGCAGCGTCGTTCATTGCGGCGAGCGCTTCGCGGATGGTATCGAGCGGCGTCTGGCCTTTTGCGATCTTGACGGTGATATACGGTTTATTGCCCGCGCTCACCATCACGCGGCCGCGCAGTTTAACCGCAAGGCTGCCCGCGCGGGACATATCCATAACCTCCGGGTAGAGCAGCACCGCGTCGCCGCGCTGGGAGATCTCCTTGATTCCCATGAGCGACGCCGTATTGCGCACGAGCGCCACATCGACCAGGCCCTTGACCGCCTCCGGCGGCTCGCCGAACCGGTCGATCAATTCGTCGATGAGGTCCATCGCATCGTCCTCGGTCTCGATGCCCGCAATTTTCTTGTAGATGTCGATCCGCTGCGCAAGGTTGTCGATATAATCCTCCGGGATGTGCGCGCCGACCCGCACGTCGACCATACATTCGGTCGCGGCGCCGGTCGGGGTTTCCCCGCGCTGTTCGGCCACCGCGTCGGAAAGCATCCGCAGGTACATGTCGTAGCCAACCGCCTCCATGTGACCGTGCTGCTGCGAACCCAGGATGTTTCCCGCGCCGCGGATCTCCAGGTCGCGCATCGCAATACGGAAGCCCGACCCGAACGAGGTGAATTCCCGGATGGCGGCAAGCCGTTTGGTTGCGATATCTGAAAGCTGCCTGTCTTTGCGGAAGGTGAGGTATGCAAACGCGCGGCGGGAAGAACGTCCGACCCGCCCGCGGATCTGGTAAAGTTGAGAAAGCCCCATATAATCGGCGTCCTCAATGATCAGGGTGTTGCAATTTGGCACGTCGACGCCCGTTTCAATGATGGTGGTGCAGACCAGGATATCCACCTCGTAGTCGAGCAGCTGCTGCCAGACACGCGAGAGGTGCTCCTCAGTCATCTTGCCGTGCGCGGTCACGATCCGCGCGTCCGGCACAAGCTGCTGGAGCTTATAGGCACAGCTGTCGATGCTTTCAACCCGGTTATGCAGGTAGAAAATCTGTCCGCCGCGCCGCATTTCGCGCTCGATCGCCTGCGCGATGATCCCCCAGTCGTGCTCAATGACATAGGTCTGGACCGGGTGGCGGTCCTGCGGCGCCTCCTCCAGGATCGACATGTCCCGGATGCCGCTCATCGCCATGTTGAGGGTGCGCGGGATGGGCGTCGCGGAGAGGTTCAGGACGTCGACCGTGGCGCGCATCTCCTTGAATTTTTCCTTATGCCGCACACCAAAACGCTGCTCCTCGTCGATGATGCAAAGGCCCAGGTCCTTAAATTTCACATCGTTCTGCACCAGGCGGTGGGTGCCGATGACGATGTCGATCTCCCCGCGGCGCAGTTCGTCCAGAATCTGCTTTTGTTCCTTGGGCGTGCGAAAACGCGAAAGCAGCTCGATTTTAACCGGGAAGCCCTCCATCCGGCGGCGCACCGTGTTGTAGTGCTGCCAGGCAAGGATGGTGGTCGGGCAGAGCAGCGCGCACTGTTTGCCATCCATCACGCATTTAAAGGCTGCCCGCAGCGCCACCTCGGTCTTTCCAAAGCCCACGTCCCCGCAAAGCAGCCGGTCCATCGGGACGGTGGCCTCCATATCCGCCTTGATTTCATCGATACACCGCAGCTGGTCATCGGTTTCCTCATACGGGAAGCGGCGCTCAAAGTCGTTCTGCCAGTCGGTATCCTTGGAAAACGCATAGCCTTTCACCTGCATGCGCTTCGCATACAGTTCAGTCAGCTCTTTGGCCATGTCTTCCACGGCCTTTTTCACCCGCTGGCGGGTCTTCTGCCACTCAACCGAATTGAGTTTGCTCAGTTTGACGTTTGCTTCTTCCCGTACGCCGACATATTTGCTCACGAGGTCGAGCTGGGTGACCGGCACAAACAGCGTGTCCGTGCCGGCGTAGCGGATCTTGATGTAATCTTTCACAATCCCCTGGATATCACGCTTGACGATCCCTTCGAATACGCCGATACCATGCGCGGTGTGCACAACATAATCTCCCGGCGAAAGGTCGCTGATATCCCGGAGCTTTTTGCCTTCTTTCGGGTGGGGCTTACGGGCCTTCTTCTGCTGTGAGACCGCCTTCGACTGGGAGATGACCGCCAGCCGGAGATCGGGATATTCCATCCCCGCGGACATGCTCGCGCCCACCACATAGACGAGCTTCGGCGTGAGCGGGCCGATCTCCCGCACCTGCCGGGAGGCAATCCCGGCGCGGCGCAGATCCTCGGTCAGCGTTTCGGCGGCGCGGTCGGTGCCCGCGAACACCACGACGCAGTAGTCCTGCTCCATGTAATGGCCGACCTCTTCGCGCAGGGTGGCAATCTCGCCGCTCCAGGAGGAGAGCTGCACCGCGTTGACCGAAACCATGTCCCGCAGCGGAATGTCACCCACCGACCGCACAAAGGTGTCAAGCAGCACGGTGTTGGAGCGGGACGCCGCCGTTTGCAGATCTATAAAATCCCCGTTATATTTGTCGCATCCCCGAAAAAGCACGCCCTCCTCAAACAGGATTTTGATATCCTCGTTTTGCTGGGCCTGCGCGGCTTTCAGCGCTTCGCGGCAGTTTCCGGTGTCGCAGAGGAAAAAGACCGCGTCGGGCATATAATCAAAGATGGTGGCCGGCTCCGGGTAGAGAAGCGGCAGAAAACGGTCGAGGCTCTGCGGCATCACGCCGCCTTCAATCTTTTCCATCTCCTGCCGCAGCTTTTCTTTTGCAAGTTTCCCCTGGGTGCCGCGGATACCGGGGATCGCTTTTTCCAACAGCTTCAAAAGGCGTTTGGGGCTGTCGGCCACAACTTCGGCAGCCGGGGTGATATCCACCGATTTCACCGTGTCTTCCCGTCGCTGAGTTTCAATTTTGAAGGTGGAGATGGTGTCGATCTCATCTCCCCAGAATTCGATACGGAACGGGTCCGGCATATGCGGCGGAAAAAAGTCAAGGATACCGCCGCGCTGGGAAAACTGGCAGACGCCGTCAACCTGATCCGAACGGGTGTAACCCGCGCCAACCAAAAAAGCTGTCAGCTCGTCCATCTGATAGGATTCCCCAGCACGCAGGGTTCGAGTGCGTTTTGCAAGCACAGGGGGCGGCATGGTATATTGGAGCGCCGCTTTCGCGGAGGCAACCACCACCCGCAGCTTTCCCGCGGCGAGCCTGCCGAGCACGCTCAGGCGCGCGTGCTCATATTCATGCGAAACGCCCTGTACATCGTAGAAGGTCATCTCCCGCGAAGGGAAGAGCGCCGCCGTGCCTTCTCCCGCCATGATATTGATATCTTCACAGATGCGCACCGCGTTCGCTTCGTCGGGCACGACCACAAGCCCGCTCTTTTCGAGCGGGCCTACGATGGACACGATGGTATGCGCCTTGTGCGCCCCCGAAAGGCCGGTCACCAGCACCGGCGTGGCGGATTTTTCGACCGCATTCCGGACGCGCATGAACGCCGCGCTGTTTTCGAGGAGATGTTCAAAACCTTTCATTACGCTTTCCTTTCGGGTATTCTCAGGAGTTAAACCGGTTCATCGCCAGATCGGTTTTCCCTTCGACAATGAGCATCGCCGCTTCGGCCGCCGCTTCGAAGGTCTTGTCCAGCGTGTCGGAAAGCTCCTTTGGGAATTTTCCCAGCACCCAGTCCGCCAGGTCGTATTCCGGATGCGGTTTTTTTCCCACGCCGATCTTGATGCGCGGGAAAGTGTCCTTCTCCAGCAGGTATATGATGCTCTTGATCCCGTTATGCCCGCCGTCGCTGCCCTGCCTGCGGATACGCATGCGCCCGGGTTCAAGGCTCACATCGTCAAAAAGCACCAACACCCGCTCCGCTGGAATTTTATAGAACCTGGCGGCTTCGCGCACCGCTTCGCCGGAATTGTTCATGAAGGTGGACGGCTTCATCAGTAGCACCCGGTGAGCGCCGATCATCGCGTCGGCGGTGAGGGATTTAAATTTGAGCCGGTCGATTTTCACCCCCAGCTTTTCCGCCAGACAGTCGACCGCCATAAAACCCGCGTTATGCCGGGTTGCCTCATATTTCGCGCCGGGATTTCCAAGCCCCACCACCAGAAACTCCACCGGCCCGGTGGGGGCGGGGGCGGAAGATTTTGTTTTCCATTTTCCAAACATTTCTGATTCTCCATGCCAAAGGACGGGATATGCAGCATATCCCGCCTCGTTCTTTCCTGTCGTTTTGCGCCCGTTTCAGCCGAAAAGCGGCGAAACCGGCTTGTCTTCATAGATTCGGGCGATCGCCTCCGCAAAAACCGGCGCGACCGAAAGCATTGTGATCTTATCAAGCTGCTTCTCCGGCGGGACCGGGATCGTATCGAGCAGCACCAGTTCCTTGATGCAGCTTTTTTCGATCCGCTCGAACGCCGGACCGGAAAGCACCCCGTGGGTAGCGCAGGCGTAGACCTCAGTGGCGCCGCCCTTTTCCAAAATCGCCTGGGCGCCGTTGCAGAGAGTCCCAGCGGTATCAATCATATCGTCGATGATGATCGCCCGTTTGCCGCGCACATCGCCGATGATGTTCATGACCTCCGAGACGTTTGCCTTCGGGCGGCGCTTATCGATGATCGCGAGCGGCGCGTCGATGCGTTCGGCGAACTTGCGCGCCCGTGTAACCGATCCCAGATCGGGTGAAACAACCACCAGCTCCTCCTTCCTCCCGGAAAAACGCGAGCCGAAATACGGCGCGAGCAGCGGCACGCCCAGCAGATGGTCTACCGGAATATCGAAAAAGCCTTGAATCTGCGCCGCATGCAGGTCCATTGTGAGCACCCTGTCGGCGCCCGCCGCCGAGATGAGGTCGGCCACCAGCTTCGCGGAAATCGGATCTCGGGCCTTCGCCTTACGGTCCTGCCGCGCGTATCCGAAATACGGGATCACCGCGGTAATCCGCCCGGCCGACGCGCGTTTGAAAGCATCGATCATGATGAGCAGTTCCATCAGATGGTCGTTGACCGGGCTGCAGGTGGACTGCACGACAAACACATCCGACCCGCGCACGCTCTCATTGATGGATACCGAAACCTCCCCGTCCGAAAAAAGCTTCACTTCGCTTTTGCCCAGTGGAAGCCCCAGGCTGCGGGAAATCTGAAACGCCACCTCCGGATTTGAATTGCCGCTGAAAATCTTGATGTCTTTCCCATGCAGATTCATTGCGCGGGCCCCTTTCCATATCCTTTTTTCCGCTCACTTCTGATCCTTCTTGAAACCGATATTTTTGTCGGCCCAGTCTTCCTTGATCTCCTGCCGCACCCGCCCGATGGCGAGCGCGCCGTCCGGCACCTTGCCCGTGACCGTCGTACCGGCCGCCGTATAGGCTCCCGCGCCGATCTTCACCGGAGAAATCAGATTGGTGTTGCAGCCGATGAAGGCCCGGTCCCCGATTTCGGTGCGGTATTTACGGTTGCCGTCGTAATTGGCTGTCACCACGCCGCAGCCAAAGTTACAGAAGCGCCCCACATCGCTGTCGCCGATGTAGGTCAGGTGGGCCACCGAAGTGCCCTCGCCCAGCGTGGAATTCTTGATCTCCACAAAATCCCCGATCTTCACCCGGTCGCCCACATGGCTTCCCGGGCGCAGCTGGGTGAACGGGCCGATGCGCGCGTCCTCCCCCACCGTCGAATCAGTGACATAGGAGGAAAGAATTTTACTGCCCGCGCCGATCGTGGAATTTTCGATCCGGCTGTTCGGGCCGATCACGCTGCCCGCGCCAATCGCGGTAGTCCCCAGTAGGATGCTTCCAGGCAGGATCTGCGCGTCCGGCGCGATTTTGACGCCCGGCGCGATGATAATCCCGTCATCGCACGGGATATCCGCGCCGTTTTCAAGGTGGCGGTCGATCTCCCGCTGGCGCGCGATCTCATTGAGCTGCTTGAGCGCTTTGCGGTCGTTCGCGCCCAGCGTCGCGTCGCTGTCGGCGCAGAGGTACCCGCCCACCGGCAGCCCCTCCCGCACCGCGATCCCAACCGCATCGGTCAGGTAATATTCGCCCTGCGCATTCTGGGGCCGCAACTTTTCGAGCGCCTCTCGGAGGAACGCCGCGTCAAACCAATACGCGCCGGAATTGATTTCCGTCACCGCGCGTTCGGCTTCGGTCGCGTCCCGTTCCTCCACAATGGCGCGCACCCCGCCGTCCTCCCCGCGCAAAACCCGGCCATAGCCGGCCGGATTTTCAATCCGGGCGGTCACGACCGTGACCGCGTTTTGCGCGGCGCGGTGCTGGCTGAGCGCACCGATAAGCACCTCGGCGCTCACAAACGGCGCGTCGCCGTTTAAAACCGCCACATCGCCGCCCCGCAGAAGCGCGTCGCGCGCCATCATGACCGCATGGCCGGTGCCAAGCCGTTCGGGCTGGAGGACAAAATGGCATGCGGGGGTGACCGCGGCGCGCAGGGAGTCGGGGTCTTTGCCCGCCACGATGTAAATTTCTTCGATTCCCGCCGTGCGGCAGGCGTCTTCCACCCACCGGAGCATCGGTTTGAACAGCACCTCGCAAAGCACCTTGGGACGGCTGGATTTCATCCGTTTGCCGTCGCCCGCCGCGAGGATGATCGCAAAGGTACGTCGATTATCCATGGGGAAAACGCCCCGCCTTTCCGGTTTTGTAAATGTAGGAAGTTACTACTTATATATTATGTCAACTTTTTTGGCAGTTTGCAAGAGAAGGAACCGTTATTTTGTCAAAATATCGGCAATTATTTTTGTATAGAACCACTGGAAAAGCCCCATATTCTCTGGTATAATACAGGTTGATCCGAGAAAAAAATGGTAAAGGCCAAAAAATTATTTGGAGGTAGGTTTAAAGTGGGAAAAAAATTCGTCTACATGTTCTCCGAAGGCAACGGCAAAATGCGTGAGCTTCTCGGCGGGAAAGGTGCGAACCTTGCAGAAATGACAGGTCTTGGAATGCCTGTCCCGCAGGGCTTCACCGTTACGACCGAAGCTTGCACCCAGTACTATGAGGACGGTAAGAAAATCAACGACGCCATTCAGGCCGAGATCTACGAGTGCCTTGGAAAGCTCGAAAAGATTGCCGGCAAAAAATTTGGCGACATGGAAAATCCGCTGCTCGTCTCGGTCCGTTCCGGCGCGCGCGCTTCGATGCCCGGCATGATGGATACCATCCTCAATCTGGGCCTCAACGACGAAGTCGTCGAAGTCGTCGCCAAAAAGACCCAGAACCCCCGTTTCGCTTACGACTCGTACCGCCGGTTCATCCAGATGTATTCCGACGTGGTCATGGAGGTCGGCAAGGCGTACTTTGAAAAGCTCATCGACGAGATGAAAACGAAAAAGGGCGTCAAGCTCGACACCGAGCTTACCACCGACGACCTCAAGGAGCTGGTCCGCCAGTTCAAGGCCGAATATAAGGCCAAAAAAGGCGTGGATTTCCCGTCCGACCCCAAAGAGCAGCTCATGGGCGCCATCATGGCGGTCTTCCGCTCCTGGGATAACCCCCGCGCCATCTATTACCGCCGCATGAACGACATCCCCTCCTCCTGGGGCACCGCGGTCAATGTCCAGATGATGGTCTTCGGCAACACCGGCGACAATTCCGGCACCGGCGTGGCCTTCACCCGCAACCCGGCCACCGGCGAAAAGAAACTCTTCGGCGAGTTCCTCATGAACGCGCAGGGCGAGGATGTCGTCGCCGGCGTGCGCACCCCGCAGACGATCGACCAGCTCAAGGAGATCATGCCGGAAGCCTACAACCAGTTTGTTGAAATCTGCGGCCGTCTCGAGAAGCATTACCGCGATATGCAGGACATGGAATTCACCATCGAAGACCGCAAGCTCTTCATGCTGCAGACCCGTAACGGCAAACGCACCGCCGCCGCCGCGCTTAAGATTGCCTGCGATCTGGTCGACGAGGCAATGATCACCGAGAAGGAAGCCGTCTGCATGATCGACCCGAAACAGCTTGACGCGCTGCTGCATCCGCAGTTCGACGCCAAAGCCCTCAAAGCCGCGAAGCCGATCGGCTCCGCGCTGCCCGCTTCCCCGGGCGCCGCCTGCGGCCGTGTGGTCTTTACCGCCGAGGACGCCACCGAGTGGGCCAAGCGCGGTGAGAAGGTCATCTTGGTCCGCCTGGAAACCTCTCCGGAGGACATCGAGGGCATGAACTACTCGCAGGGCATCCTGACCGTCCGCGGCGGCATGACCTCCCATGCGGCGGTGGTTGCGCGCGGCATGGGCACCTGCTGCGTCTCCGGCTGCGGCGACATCATCATGGACGAGGAAAATAAACAGTTCACCCTTGGCGACAAAACCTATCACGAGGGCGATTATATCTCGCTGGACGGTTCGACCGGCAATATCTACGGTGAAGCCATCCCGACCGTCGAGGCGGACATCTCCGGCGATTTTGGGCGTCTGATGAGCTGGGCGGACCAGTACCGCACCATGCAGGTGCGCACCAACGCCGATACCCCGCGCGACGCCGCGCAGGCGCTCTCCTTCGGCGCCGAGGGCATCGGGCTCTGCCGCACCGAGCACATGTTCTTTGAAGGCGAACGCATCAAGGCCATGCGCGAGATGATCGTTTCGAAAACCGAGGCGCAGCGCCGCACGGCGCTTGCCAAACTGCTGCCGTACCAGCGGGGCGATTTCGAAGGGATCTACGAGGCGATGAAAGGCCTGCCGGTCACCATCCGTTTCCTCGACCCGCCGCTGCATGAATTTCTGCCGACCGCCGAGGAGGATATCCAGGCGCTGGCCGGCGAGATGAACATCCCGGTGGAGGAGCTCAAAAACACCATCTCCTCGCTGCATGAGTTTAACCCCATGATGGGCCACCGCGGCTGCCGTCTGGCCGTCTCCTATCCGGAGATCGCCGAGATGCAGACCCAGGCAGTCATTGAGGCCGCCCTCAACGTCCAGAAGAAACATCCCGACTGGAAGCTCATTCCCGAAATCATGATTCCGCTGGTCGGAGAGGTCAAGGAGCTTGCCTATGTCAAAGGCATCGTGACCAAGACCGCCGACGAAATCATTGAAAAATCGGGCGTCAAGCTTTCCTACAAGGTCGGCACCATGATCGAAATCCCGCGCGCGGCGCTCACCGCCGACGAGATCGCGACCGAAGCCGAATTCTTCTCCTTCGGCACCAACGACCTGACCCAGATGACCTTCGGTTTCTCACGCGACGACGCGGGCTCCTTCCTCGACAGCTACTATGACAAGAAGATCTACGAGTCCGACCCGTTTGCCCGTCTCGACCAGGCTGGCGTTGGCAAGCTGATCAAACGCGCCTGCAAGCTCGGCCGTCAGACCCGCCCGGACATCAAGCTGGGTATCTGCGGCGAACACGGCGGCGACCCGAGCTCGGTCGAATTCTGCTGCAAACTCGGCCTCAACTACGTTTCCTGCTCGCCTTTCCGCGTGCCGATCGCAAGGCTCGCCGCGGCGCAGGCTGCCATCAAGCAAAAGGCGGCCAGTGAGAATTAATCCTGTGTAAAAGTTGAGGGAATTCAGGCACACCGCTGCATAAAATCACCGCTTGTCTAAGCGGATAAAATAATAGAGCGTATTACCACAAATCATGGGATTGGTGGTAATACGCTCTTCTTTTCTGCCTTGAAGCCAGTTTGGCGGAGAAATTGATGGTGACGCATTTATGGATGGACCTGATTGGGCCGATACCGATTGCTGTGGCGCGATTGATGCCCTGGGCATGCTTTTCAAACAGTCTGCCGATGGGGTGAATCCGTCCCAGCAGGACAGTAAGGGAACACGACTCCCGAAACCCGGACGGGCTTTAAAACCGTCTAATCACGATCCCACACCAGGGTAAGCCGGCCATCCTTCGCAGGAGAGATGGTTTCTTCCTGTTTGACGGCGGAAGTGACCAGATCAATGTTTTTGCCAAGCTCGCTGTGGACAGCCAGAGCAGAAGCGATATAGGATTCATCAATGGAGGTCGCCCAGGCGGCGACGGTGTAGCGCTTCGTATCTTCAATTTCACTGCCGTCCGCCAAAGTCAGTTTTATGACGTTTTCGTTTTGATCACGCCAGGGGGCGTATTCCATCGCGAGGCCGGAAAATGCATACATGGCGTTTATTTCTTCGCCGTTGATGATCGGATGTTCCATAAGCGCCTTCAGGTTTTCCCCGGTGATTTCATAGGTGGTCAGATAGTCCTCGGCGCCCAGCCCCCGCAGATAAAAGCGGTACAGCATGGTCACGTCGCCCTCATAGAATTTCGCAAAATTTCCTTTGTAGTAAACACAGTGGGGGATGAGGGCGATCTCCGCCCCGGTTGCGTTGCGCATGGCGTCGGCAATAAAGCTGCTGGTCTCCAGGATGGTAAAGTCCTCGGTGGCGGTTCCGATGGACTCCTCCGGCTTCTGGGCGGCTGAAATATTTTTAATCAGAGCATCCGTTTCAGCAATGACCTGCTCCAGGGTCAGCTTGCCTTCCAAGTATGCCTTCATCGTTTGGTTATGAAGATCGTTTCCAATTTTGTCCGCAAAAAAGATCCGCCCGTTTTCAATACAGTTTTGTATGTCCCAAAATTCTTCTCTCAAGTTTGCCTGGGCGGATTTCACGCTGCTCAGACCCGAAAAGACTTCCAGCAAGGCTTCCTGTCCCTCATTGGTGCTGAGGAACGCAAAGATGTCCAGCAGGATCTGCTTTTTATCAGGATCCTCCATGGATAATTTCGACAACGCCATACTGCGCCCCGGCGACATCTGCATCCACCGCTCCCCGGGAATATCGGATGGGTAGCCGAAAAAGTCGATCTCACACGCCGGCTGTTCGTCCTCGTACAGGGAAAACATCGTCAACTGTTCCGGCAGCATGGCGATCTCACCCGCGTAGAGGGCGCGTCGGTTTTGTGTCAGGCTGGAGGAGAAGTCGTCCTCCACCACGATGCCGCGGTCATAGAGCGTTTTGTGCACTGCAAAATACGGTTCCAGCAAGCCTTTGCAGGAGGCTTGACCATTGCAGAACAGGTCATACTGCTCCCGCTTTTCCATGGTGGAAAAGACGGCGCGATTGCCAAATCCCAGCCCGACCCCATCCATGGAGTACTTAAAGCAGGGGACAAAGGGACGGATTCCCTGCGCGGAAATTTCATCGCACAGGGCGTAAAATTCATCGATTGTCTGCGGGATTTCCCAGCCGTGCGCCTCGAACAGGCTTTTGTTGTAAAAGATGCCCTGCACCGAGTTATTGATCGGGAGCTGATAGAGCCTCCCGTCGGAGCTTAAATCGTTCAGAACGGATTGATTATACCGGGAGGTAAAATCCTCCGCAGACAGATCGTAAAAAATCTCGCCGCTTACCGCCGCGTCTTTTACAAACCCTGTAATGATAATATCCGTTAAGTCCTTTTGAACGCGGGGATGTTTTGCGTACGTCTGAATGTCGGGAATGCTGGGCTGATTCAGCGCAACGACGTCAACGCCGGGGAATTCAGCCTCAATGGCAAGCTCTATCGGTCCTAGACTGCAAGGGGCATATAGGCCGATGGTGACGGCGGTTTTCTCAAAATCCACCGGCTCATAGGTCAAAATCTCATTGTCCGCGCAGAAACGCGACTCTATCTCCGATTTGTGCGGCGTGTTGGCGCAGCCCGCCAACCCCAGCAGCATGGCGCCCGCCAATAACAGACTGAAAAAACGCAGCGTTTTCATATGTCAATTCCTCTTTAATGTATGTATCGGGTAAATAACTTCTTGATAACCTCAATTTCTATCGGCTTACTGATATGAGCCTGCATTCCACAGGCGAGAGATTTCTCCACATCCTCCTCAAAGGCGTTTGCGGACAGGGCGATAATGGGAATGCTCTGTCCGTCCATATGGGCCGATCCGCGAATTGCGGCAGCGGCTTCCAGGCCATTCATCACCGGCATTTGGATATCCATCAAAATGATGGAATAATATCCCATGGTGGAGTTTTTAAACCGTTCCACAGCTTCCGCGCCGTTTTCCACCCCGTCGATCACAAAGCCAAGCTCGGTCAAAAGCGCTGTGACAATTTCACGGTTGATTTCGTTATCCTCTGCCAACAGGATTCTCTTGCCATGCAAATATGCGGGCAGCTCCCCGTTGCGCCCATCTTCCGGGCTGGTTTCGCTCAGCGCGGTTTTCTCCAGGGGAAGCTCTATGATAAATCTGCTCCCCTGATTCAATTTACTCTCCGCCTGGATTGTGCCGTTCATCAGTGTCACAAGGCTGTGCACAATCGCCAAACCCAAGCCGCTGCCCACATTGGCGGAGATCAGAGAGGATTCTTCCTGCTCAAAGGGATGGAACATCTGCCGCATAAACGCTTCACTCATGCCGATCCCGGTGTCCTCGACGATAAAGCGGGCCCTGGTGTAATTCCCGTTTTCCTGTACTTCCCGGTATGTAAGCGTCACGGTTCCCTGCTCGGGCGTAAATTTAATGGCATTGGAAATCAAATTGATGAGACACTGCTTGATGCGGACGGCGTCTCCCAAAAAACCTCGGTGGAATGTACCCGGACAAACCAGACGGAAGTTCAGCGCTTTCTCGCCCGCTGGATAAGTTTCCAACTGGACAACGGTATCCAGCAGCTCCTTCATATCGAAAGCCGTGTGCGAAACCCGCAGCTTTCCGCTTTCGATCCGGCTTAGATCCAACACGTCATTGATAATGGAGACAAGATATTCACCGGACTGTTTCGCCTTTTGCGCACAGTCCACCACAATATCCGGTTTGTCCGCGTTGTGCAGCAGCAGATCGTTTAATCCGATCACGGCTGTCAGCGGTGTCCTGATATCGTGGGATACTTTGTTCATAAAATCGCTTTTCAATCTGGTTTTTTCCTGCTCCAGCTCGCTTTGCTGTCCCTTTTTCACATAGTAGAAAATCCAGACCAGAGCCAGAGCCACCACGGTTGAGAGGGTAAGCCCAATCATAATGATCACACTGCGCATTGCGTCAAAGGTTGTCCGGGCCGTGATCGAAATGGGGACTACTATGACGATGCTGTTGCCCCCACTTTCCGGGAAACTTTGTATCCGCCATGTTTCTTCGTCTATATTTGCTATAATTTCGACTTCCTGCCGCTCTTCCAGCCCCCATTGCAGCGCAAGTATCTGCTGCTCGTCCACCTTCTTTTCCCGCAGGGTGTGGAGCAGGTTGTATCCTCCAAAATAATCGTTGGCGGTTGCCTTGGTTGGCCGCAGCTCAATCACGCCCTGCTGATTCACCACATAGGAAGCTCCCAGATTCTCATACAGCGCAGTTGCTGCGATCTCTGCGTAGGTGTTTGAATCCACCAGCATTAAAACGCCGATTAATTTTTTATTATCTATGGCGGCATTGCGCAGAGGAGCCATAAAGACCCAAAAGTCGCCTTTCGTCTGTACGGTGCAATAATCCGTCCGGATTTCGTCCGAGGTTCTCAGCTTCTTGATTTCTTCCGACTCGGGCGGTACGATTCTTTCTCCTGAAAGGGAAGTGCAGGTTCCGTCCTCAGCCAGCAGGTATAGGTTCTCAAAGCCCAAGAGCAGCTCCCGCCCCTGCTCCAGCGATTGAACATGGTTGTTCGCTATGACCAGGGCCGCCTGCCTCACCTTGTCCTCATAATTTTGCCGCAGCAGAAGCAGCTTTTCTGAAATGAGGGTGCTCATCTGACTGATGGATTCGACACGCTCGTTCTGTATGGATTGGTTCAAATGACGATATGTAGCGGTAAACAACAACGTTTCAAAAATGAAAAGTACCGCCAGCAGAATGGTCACCCATCTGAGCCGCAGCAGAACTTCCGCTCCGGCATTCTTGATTTTGCTGTTCATTCCCCTTTTCATTTTGTTCCTCCGGCCCCCTCGGCATAGAATCCCGCCACATTTGTACCAGATATATTTCCGGGTTCACCAAAAAATTATTTCCATAGCTGAGAGCCGTCATAGATATCCTTAACTGTTTTCCAGTAGTCCAGTCTTTTGCACTCTTGAATGATAAGCCGATGGGTGTACGCGAACATTTCCGAGGCTTGTTTTGCAAACGCGCTTTGATCTCCGACAAGCAGTGTGTTTGCAGCTTCTACACATTTGCGGTGTATCTCAAGTTTTCCAGATGCATTGGCGCTGTTTATCAGTCCCGGTATCTTTCGGCCAATTCGATAGTTCTTGAGTATAATCCGATAGATTGATTGCAGCGCTTCATATGGAATCTGCTCTGTCAAAAATTCCAGCAGAATAATCGGCGCTGGCTGATATAAATCCATGTTTTTTTTCGCGGCATCCAAATTCCGAATGAAATCCTGCATCTGTGCGCGGGAGGCATGATTCGCAACATGGTAAGCTACCCCTTCCACCGTAAGGGAAAGCAGCTCCAAACACTCAAAGTACCTTCTGATGTGGCTGGCGATTAACCGCGGGTCCAAAGGGATCTCGTTTAACGCGTGTATATTGGCAGATACAAAAATCCCTCTGCCTCGAGTTGCTTCCACAACTCCCCATTTTTGCAGGCATTGGACAGCCTGCGTAGTCGTGTTCACACTGACGCCGTATTGTTTCTGCATCTGAGCATGAGACGGCAGCCTGTCTCCAGGCTGATAATAGCCGATAGCAATAAGTCCCAGAATATCCAGATATATGCTGGAATAACGCACTTCCGCTGTTTTCATCCATTTATCAAGGCCCTGAACACCGATACGAAAGGGGGAATCGGCGGGAACGTAACATTGAAAATCATGCCGTGAGATCGTAATCCTGTGAATCTCTGTAAGGAAATTTCTGATCACATCGCTTGCAGGAGTCGCGATTCTGCTTTTGTTTATAAAATCGATGAGCGCCCGCTGATACGCGACACGCGATCCAAAATTGCTTTCCCTATATTCCAGTTCTAAAAAGCCGAGAGCGTCAACCGCATGAAGGCTTAACTCATTTTCGCATCTGGCAATAAAAAACCGCCAGAATCGTTTCGAGTTTTTCCAAAAGAGTTTTGGCTGTTTGGGATTCAATTGCCGAACTATTTTTTCGGGAATATCCCAATCGTTCTTGCCGCACAGAGAAATCCCATGGCATATGAGCGGATAGCAGAGAATTTCCGCTGTTTTTAGGATATCTGTCATAACCGGCATATCGGGTTTTTCCAAATTGTCCGCAGAATTGCTCTCCGGGTTTGCCTGATCAAAAATAACCACAGAAAGCTGCCGCTCTTTCGTCTCAATCAGCCCTGCTTCAATCAGCATTGCTACCACACGGCGTATCGTTTTATTGGAGACTTTGTACTCCCTGCAAAGATCGGCATAGGAGGGGAGCGCAGTGCCTTTTGGCATCAAGCCGGATTCGATCTTGTTCTTTAAAATTTCAAATATTCTGTCATATTGAAATTTATCGTATTTCATTTTATCTCTACCTCATAGGACATTTCTTCAGATGGAACTGACAAGAAATATCCGCTGAGCCATCAGAAAAGCAATGGCTGTTTCATCCTTTGTCCGAATATATTTTTGCGCGCAGCGATCTGTGTACCTATACCAAATAAGTTTATCATAAAAAATGGAAAATGTCAATTAACCAGGCGATATATGTCGAAATGCGCGGCGTAAAAAGATTCGTCCCGCGCAGATTTTTGCCTAACCAAGCAGCTTTCGCTTTTCCATCTGTTTTCACCCGCGTTGTCCCGTCTCCTGTCAAGGAAGCGGACGCCCTTCAGGAGCGGATAATCCCATCCCCGTTTTCCGCTTTTTTCAGGGGCTGCCGGTTGTAATTTGCCGGAGGATTCTATATAATAGGGATTGGTCATTCGACAAAAAAGTCCTCCCGCAAGGCCTCAGGGAAATTCCTTCAGGCCGGAAAGCATTTGCATATGAAAAAATTCTTTCGTTCCATTGCCTCATATATCCGGCAGACCGATAAATGGCTCTGGTTTTTGTGCCTTTCCCTTTCCGCTTTCAGCGTCGTGCTCATCTGTGGGATCGCCTATTCCGGGCTGGTCGACATCGGCCTGCGCAAAATACTCGTCCAGATCGGCGCCACCGGCCTGGGCGGCATTGCCGCGATCATCCTTTCCAAGCTCGACTATCACGAGATGGCCCGCCTGTGGAAACTGCACGCGCCGCTCGCCTATCTGCTGGTGATCCTGACCTTCTTTTTTGGGGTCGGAGCCGAGCTGCGTCCGGATGATAAATCCTGGTTTGTGCTGCCCGGCGGCTTTACCTTCCAGCCAACCGAAATTCTCAAGATTTCCTTCATTCTCACGCTTGCCTACCACTTATACATCCTGCGTGAGCAATTAAATCGCCCACAAAACATTCTCGCCGTCTGTGCCCACGGAGCGGCGCCGATCCTGCTCGTCCATTTCCAAGGGGATGACGGCACCGCACTGGTGTTTGCCGTGATCTTTGCCGGAATGGTCTTTGCCGCGGGGATTAACTGGAAATATATCGCTGGGGCAATCGCCGCGGCGATCGCCGCCTTTCCGCTTGTCTGGTTCTTTATCCTCAGTGATTTCCAGCGGCAGCGGTTTTTGATCCTTTTGCAGCCGCATGCCGCCGACCCGCGGGGGGATTACTACCAGCAGTACTGGGCCAATCTTGCCATCGGTTCGGGTAAAGTCTGGGGCAAGGGAATTTTTTCCGACAGCCACCGGTATGTACCGGAAATGCACAACGACTTCATCTTTTCATTTATCGGGGAGTCGCTTGGGTTTGTCGGCAGCCTTGCCGTGGTGTTGGTGATCACGCTGCTCTGCGTCCGGGTCCTTTCGGACGCGCAGATGGCGCAGGACCTTCAGGGCAAGCTCATCTGCGTGGGGGTCTTTTCAATGATCTCCTTCCAGGTGGTCGTCAACATCGGCATGTGCCTCTCGCTGCTCCCGGTCATCGGCATCACGTTGCCGTTTCTCTCGTCGGGCGGTTCGTCCGTGCTCGCCTCCTATATGGGCATCGGGCTGGTGCTGTCGGTCTATATGCACACATTAAAGAATCTATTCAGTAAATAGCAGAAGGAAAGGAAGTCATCTGATGAAGAGCGATATCGAAATTGCACAAAGCGCCAAAATGCTGCCGGTCAGTGAAATTGCCGGGCGGCTCGGAATCCTTCCGGACGAGCTGGAGCCATACGGCCGCTACAAAGCGAAGCTCGCAGAATCCATCTATTCCCGCCTGGCGGACAAGCCGGACGGCAAGCTGGTGCTTGTGACCGCAATCAATCCCACTCCGGCAGGCGAGGGCAAAACCACCACCACCGTGGGCCTTGGCCAGGCGATGCAGAAGCTCGGCAAAAAGGCAATTATCGCGCTGCGCGAACCGTCGCTCGGGCCGGTATTCGGCATCAAAGGCGGCGCGGCGGGCGGCGGCTATGCACAGGTTGTGCCGATGGAGGACATCAACCTGCATTTCACCGGTGACATGCACGCGATCACCTCGGCCAACAACCTGCTCTGCGCACTGCTTGACAACCATATGCAGCAGGGCAACTCGCTCGGAATTGACCAGCGCCGGATTCTGGTCAAACGGTGCCTCGATATGAACGACCGTGCACTGCGCAACGTCATCGTCGGTCTTGGCGGCAAAGTCAACGGCGTGCCGCGGGAGGACGGCTTCATGATCACGGTCGCTTCCGAAGTCATGGCGATCCTCTGTCTGGCATCCGATCTCGAAGATTTGAAAAAACGTTTAGGAAATATTCTTGTTGCTTATACTTATAGTAATGAACCAGTCTACGCCCGTGACCTGCAGGCACAGGGCGCGATGGCAGCCCTGCTCAAAGACGCGCTCAAACCGAACCTGGTGCAGACGCTCGAAAATACTCCGGCCCTGATGCACGGCGGCCCGTTTGCAAACATCGCGCACGGCTGCAACTCAATTCGGGCGACCAAACTGGCGCTCAAGCTGGCTGACTACACGATCACTGAGGCGGGTTTCGGTTCCGACCTCGGCGCTGAGAAGTTCCTCGACATCAAATGCCGCTTCGCGGGCATCGCGCCAAGTGCGATCGTACTGGTCGCCACGATGCGTGCGCTCAAATATAACGGCGGCGTGCCGAAATCCCAGGTTTCCGAGCCAAACGTGGAAGCGCTCAAAAAAGGGCTTGTGAACCTGGAAGCACACGTTGAGAACATGCAGAAATACGGCGTGCCGGTCGTGGTCGCCATCAACCGCTTCGGGACCGATACGGATGAGGAGATCGCGGTGCTGTCCGATTTCTGCGCCAAGACCGGCTGCCGGTTCGCGCTGTCCGAAGTGTTCGCGAAGGGCGGCGAAGGCGGTGTCGCGCTTGCGAAAGCGGTGATCGACGCCTGCGAAGACCCGGCCAACTTCCACACCCTTTATGACACGGCGCTGCCGGTCAAGGCGAAGATCGAGACGATCTGCAAGGAAATCTACGGCGCGGACGGGGTGAATTACTCCGCCGCCGCGGAAAAGATGATTGCGGAAATTGATAAACTCGGCTGCGCGGACCTGCCGGTCTGCATGGCCAAGACCCAGTATTCCCTCTCGGACGACCCGGCGAAGCTCGGCCGCCCGAAGGGCTTCACCATCAACGTCAAGGAGATCCGGCTCTCGGCCGGCGCGGGCTTCATTGTGGCGCTCACCGGCGACATCATGACCATGCCGGGCCTGCCGAAAGCACCCGCCGCCTTCGGCATCGACGTCGACGCGGACGGGCACATCTCCGGTCTATTCTAAGGCGCCGCCCTGCCGCTTTTTGAAAAAGGCGGGCGAAAACTTTATATTTTTTGGAGGCCAGCGCATTGATCACCTTCACCAGCCATTCCACCGCTGAAACCGAACAATTCGCGGCCGGTTTTGCCGCCGAGCTGCGCCCGGGCGACGTCGTCGCCTGCCGGGGCGGCATGGGCATGGGCAAAACCGCCTTTGCACGCGGACTGGCTCGCGGACTGGGGCTTGTGGACGACGTGTCCAGCCCCACTTTTGCTTTGGTTCACGAATATACAAATGGTAATATTCCGCTTTATCATTTCGATATGTATCGTGTCTCCGGCTTCGACGAGCTCTACTCCACTGGATTTTTCGATTATCTCGACCAGGGCGGTGTGCTTTTCATCGAATGGAGCGAAAACATTGAATCGGCGCTGCCGCCCGGGACGATTGCGCTGACCCTTGCGCGGATCGACGACAACACCCGGGAAATCACCATCGAGGGGGAACGGTTTTGAAAATCCTTGCGCTGGACACCTCATCCCAGTCGGCAAGCTGCGCCATCCTGGAGGACGACAAGCTGCTCGGGGAATTTTACGGGAATGTGAACCTCACCCATTCCCAGACGATCATGCCGATGGTCGAGAGCCTGCTTACGCAGACCCGCGTTGCGCTTTCAGAAATCGGCCTCTTTGCCGTCACCGAAGGGCCGGGCTCCTTCACCGGGCTGCGCATCGGGCTTTCCGCGGTCAAGGGCATGGCACACGCGCTGGAAAAGCCCTGTGCCGGCGTTTCGACGCTGGAGGCGCTCGCATGGAACCTCTGCGGGCCGGACTGCGTGGTCGCGCCGGTGCTCGACGCGCGCTGCTCACAGGTTTATACCGCGCTCTTCCGCTGGAAGGACGGCGTGCTCATCCGCCTTGCGCCCGATGAGGCGATCACCATTAAAGAGCTTTCCACGCGGCTGAAAAATCTCGGAACTTGTGTTTTGCTGGTTGGAGACGGCGCAAAAATGTGCTATACTATTCTCAAAGACGAGTTGCCCGGACTGGGGCTCGTTTCGCCCGCAGCGCGCTTCACGCGCGCCGCTTCGGTGGCGCTAGCCGCGCAGCGGATTGCCGCGCGGGGCGGCACGGTCGCGCCGGATGCGCTGGCCCCTGCCTACCTGCGTTTGCCGCAGGCGGAACGGGAACTGCTGGCAAAACAAAAGAATGCTTAAAACTGCAGATTGGATTAGGAGATGGAGACAATGATAGCTTTGGCTGCCGATCACGGCGGATTTGCCCTCAAGGAGGAGGTCCGGCGCTGGCTGGATGAGCAGAAGATCGCTTATAAGGACTTTGGCACCTACAGCGAAGCTTCCTGTGACTATTCGGATATGGCCCTTCCCGCATGCGACGCGGTTGTTTCCGGCGAATGTGAAAAGGCGCTGCTCTTCTGCGGCACCGGCATCGGCATTTCGATGGCCGCCAACAAGGTGAAAGGTATCCGCGCGGCCTGCTGTTCGGATTATTTCAGCGCAAAATATACCCGCGCCCACAATGACGCCAACGCCCTGTGTATGGGCGGTCGTGTGGTCGGGGCGGGGCTTGCTATCGAACTGGTCGACGTATTTTTACATACTCCATTTGAAGGCGGCCGCCATCAGCGCCGCATTGATAAACTGACTGTGATCGAGAACCGATAAATCGATCTGAATCATGAAAGTAAGGGGACGTTTATTATGGCAAACAAACCGTTTATTATGGATCATCCGCTGATCCAGCACAAGGTCACCCTCCTGCGCGACAAGAACACCGGCTCCAAAGAGTTCCGCGAGCTGATCAACGAAGTCGCGATGCTCATGTGCTATGAAGCTACCCGTGACCTGCCGACCAAGACGGTCGAGATCGAGACCCCGATCTGCATTGCAAAGGCAAATGTCATCTCCGGGCGCAAAATTGCGTTTGTTCCGATCCTGCGTGCGGGGCTCGGTATGGTGGACGGCCTGTTACAGCTCGTCCCCGCTGCGAAGGTTGGCCACATCGGCATGTACCGCGACCATGACACCTGCGAGCCGGTTGAATATTACTGCAAGCTGCCTGCCGATATCGAAGAGCGGGATATCATCGTGCTCGATCCGATGCTCGCAACCGGCGGTTCCGCGATTGACGCGATCGACCAGCTCAAGGCGCACGGCTGCAAAAACATCAAATTCATGTGCATCATCGCCGCGCCGGAAGGCATCGAAGCGCTTACGGCAAAGCACCCGGATGTGCAGATCTACTGCGGTGCGCTGGATGAAAAACTCAACGAAAACAAATACATCGTGCCCGGCCTGGGCGACGCCGGCGACCGGATTTTCGGCACCAAATAAATTTTAAAACTGCATAAGAGAGGCGCTGTATGGAATGCTAGTTCCATGCAGCGTCTTTTTTTGTTGCAAAAATGCTGCTGAGAGTTCTACCGCCAACTTTTCCGCAAAAGGAGTGTTCCCCCTGAAGAAGTGCAAATTCCTCCTGACCGGCGCGGCCGCCGGGCTTTTAAACGGCCTGTTTGGCGCGGGCGGCGGCATGGTCGTCGTCCCGATGCTGCACAAGGACGGCCTGCCTGCTGAAAAGTCCCACGCCACTTCGATCGCGGTGATCCTGCCGCTTTCGGCCGTGAGCAGCATGCTCTACCTTTCGTTCGGCCACATGGATCTCATGAGCGCCGCACAGTTTCTGCCGCTCGGGCTTCTGGGCGCTGGAATCGGCGCCTGGCTGCTGCCGAAGATCAAAACGGTCTGGCTGCACCGGGTGTTTGGGGGAATCGTGCTCTATTCGGCCGTACGGCTGCTTTTCCAATGAGCTGGCTGCTTATTGGGGTGGTCTCGCTGGCAAGCGGGCTGCTCGGTTCGCTCGGCATGGGCGCCGGGACCGTCCTGCTGCTCTACCTGCGAGTCTATGGTGGTTACGACCAGTTCGCCGCGCAGGGGATCAACCTGATCTTCTTTCTGCCCATTGCGGTGCTGTCGCTTATCCTGCACGCGAAAAACAAGCTCGTCAGCTGGAAGGCTGCGGGGCTCTCGATCGCGGCCGGGCTTCCGATGGTATTCGCGGGGGTCTGGATTGGAAACTTCCTCGGAACCGAGTGGCTCTCCAAGCTGTTCGCCGTCCTGCTGTTTTTTGTGGGGGTAAGGGAGGTTTTGCAGAAGGACCCGGACAAGGCAAAGAAAAAGGAAAATCATGGACAAAAAAGGATCAAAAGAAAAGTTTGGCATGGTATAAACGCAATCCCGCCCGTTCAAAATAATACCGGAGGTGTTAACCACATTATGAATGATTCCTATAATCCAAAAAGCAAATTCAGTAAATTTATGGCTGGCAAAGGCTTTTACATCGCCCTTGCAATCTGCGTTGTGGGTGCCGGCACCGCAGCGTGGGTCGCTGTTGACAAGACCATTTCCCGAATCGACGACAGCAACAGCCAGATCATCGAACAACAGGCCCCGGCTGCTTCCAAGGAGCCCGCATATGGTTTCCCCGATTTAGAGGAGGCCGGAAAAGCACAAAACGACGTGAAAGTGCCGTCCAGCTCGTCCTCCTCTGCTACAGCATCTTCGTCCTCGCAGGCAGCATCCTCCGAGGAGCAAAAGCAATCCGAAGAGGTCGCCGCGCAGCCGGCGCCGCAGCCCTCCTCCTACGTTCTGCCGATCTCTGGAGAGATCTTCGCACCGTACAGCAACGGTGAGCTTGTGAAAAACGTCACTCTGAAGGAATGGCGCACCCACGACGGCATCGACATCAAGTCGGACAAAGGCACCCAGGTCAAAGCCGCCAGTGACGGCAAGGTTTCCGCTGTGCGCGACGATCCGCTCTGGGGCATGACCATTGAAATCCTGCATGAGGACGGCGTCACCTCTGTTTACTGCGGACTTGCAAAAGATGTCACTGTAAAACAGGGAGACAAAGTCAAGGTTGGACAGGCCATCGGCGTAATCGGTGATATCCCATGCGAAATTTCCCTCGATCCGCATCTGCATTTCGCCATGAAGTCGGATGGAAAATGGGTCGATCCGCTCAAAGCCATGGGCAAGGTCGTTGAATAATAAATTTTTCTTTCCCTGTGTTTCTCCTGAATCAAAAAGAGGCTGCGTATCGACTGGCAGCCTCTTTTTTTATGCTCGCGGCGTGATATTCCCGCCGTTTTTATCGTAATCATAGTAGTCCGCCCGGTTCACCCTCATCCCGCCTGCTTCCTGCACCGAAAACTTTACCGCGATCAGCCAGCCCTTCCCGTCCGGGCGGTCCGCCAGTGAAACACCCGACAGCTGAAAGCTGTCCGGACGGGAGGCGCGCTCCCGCGAATAGAAAACCGCCAGCCGGACCGGTTCACTGTCAATGGAGCAAAGCGCGGCACAGCTATTTTGCGGCGTTTCGCGTTTCTCGGCGGACAAAGACGTATCGGGAAGCGAAGCCTGTACCGTCACCGCACACAGTAAAAGCGCGGCCAGAACCGCGAAACCGATGCCGCGGCAAAAGGGCCCGCGCTGTGTGTTTTTCCATTTCACCATGTTTGGCCTCCCGAATTTTGTCCCCGCCGGGAGTCTCCTCCCGGTGTCTTTTCTCTCCTCTGATTATAACCAAAAGTATAATCGTATTATAACTTAGAATAATTATAAATACAAGTACTATTGTACTTATATTTTGTGTTTATCAGACCCAGTTCCTGTAAAATTTGATTGAGGGGGGATTGATTTGACGATCGATTACAATCTGATGGGCAGGCGCATCGCAGAAATCCGAAAAAAGCGCGGCCTTACCCAAGAAAAACTTGCGGAAATGGCCGACCTGACCAACAACTTCATTTCCCATATCGAAACCTGCCGTTCAATCCCAAGCCTTGAAACCATCGTCAAGCTTTGTGACGCGCTTTCGGTCACGCCGGATGAGATCCTGCTTGGAACCGGCACCGCCAGCCCGGAATATCTGAGCAGCGACATCATCCAGAAACTCGAAACCTGCTCGCCTTCCGAACGGCGGCTGATCAACGGTTTCATCGACCTGCTGCTTTCCCAGCGAAACGCAAAATGACAAAATAGGCCGCCAGCTTTCGCTGGCGGCCCATTATTTACTTTTATTCCGCTTTTTCACTCCGGTGCATCCGGCCGCCGCGAAAATAATATTCCTCCCCGTCCAGCCGGGTGATGTAGGTGTTGTCCAGATTTTCCTTTTGCAGGATCCGGGTCGGCGCACAGACCGCGACCGAATTGGCGGGCATATCCGTATAAACCACCGCGTTCGCACCGATCCGGCAGTTGTCCCCCACCCTGATGCCGCCGATGATCTTGGCGCCCGCGCCGATATAGACATTGTCCCCGATCACCGGCGCGCCGGGGTTCTTGCTGTCCGGCAGGGTATTCGAGCCGATCGTCACCTGCTGGAAGATCACCACATCCCTGCCCAGTTTTGCGGAATTGGAAATGAAGATGCCCTGAATTCCATGCGGGAAACACGGTGTTCCCGCAATTTCACTCGAAAGGCCTACAAAGCTGCCGCGCCGCATAAAGTAATGCAGGTAGGTGAGCTTCATGAGCTTACCTGGATGGGTTTGCAGATGCTGTTTGAGTCCCCAGATATTTTTGTAACGCAGTATGGCATAAAAGGTTAAAAACGGGCGCAGCAGCCCAAAAATCATCTCTTTCAGCAAGGTCCCCGCCTCCTTTTTCAAAAAACGGCTCCCGGTCAGGCATCGGGAGCCGTTCTGCTGTTTTTTCCTGCTAGGAAATCTTCTTGGCCATAACCACGAAGCGTTGGTTGTCGCCCGCGCCCATTACGCGTGTGCAGGTCGACAGGGTCAGAATCTTATCCGATGCGGTTACCGGAACATCCAGCTTGTGGATGCTCTTGGCCTTCGCGGTGTTGATGATGTTCATCATGCCGTTGCCAGGACGTTCCGCATAGTTGTATCCAAAACTCAGATCGGTATAGAAGACTGCAAAAATCTGATAGAGGCTTTCCCCTCCGAGCGTCGCAATCCGGATATACGGATTCTGGGCGGTGAAGTCGGCGTGGTCGTAAGCGGCCAGCTGCGCGAACATCACATCGTTCGGATTGCCGACCCGGGTGGGCCGCCAGCAGTTGGTCCAGTTATGCCCGTAAAGCACCGCGTTGGTCGAGGTGATATTGCCCTGCGCGTCAAAACGGGTGTCCGAATCGAACCAGATGACGCCGTTGCGGCTGGCTTCCTTATAATAGCCGCGGTGGGTATAATAGTCGGTGTACTGGCCAATGACCAGCGGGTAGTTGATGTTGGTGTTCGAGATGGAAATCCAGCCGACCACATCTGGGTTAACTTCTTTCCAGCCCGCGATATCGCCCGCTGCCGGCGGGATAAATACCGGATGCTCATAATAACTCTTTGCGCGTTCGGCAAGCGCGGCGGTCAGCTCCTCCGCGGTGAATGGGGTATACCGGGTAGCACTGGCCATCGCGTCGATTGCTTCGGGTGTGCTCTCGGAAGGCGCAGGAACAGCTTCGGAGGACGCGTCCGAAACGGCTGAATCCGCATCTGACGGCGCTTCATGGGACGCAGTAGGTTCAGAAGCGCTGCTTTCCCCGCTGTCGGAAACTGTGGACGAAGAGGATTGTTGGGAAGAGGACGGCAGCTGATGCCGTTCACCGCTCGAAGCGCTGCCAATCGCCGCTACAAGCCCCCATCCCGCACCTACGATCACAAGGGCCATCACGATGAGCGCTACCTTGTTGCGCAGGAAACCAGGAATGCTTCGGTTGTCGATGTACCATTCGTAAAAGTCACAGCAGGAGGATTTGACCCCTACACAAAAATAATAAATGCCGCGTAAAAGTTTCTTCAATATGTTCATAACCATCCTCTTTATGTAAATGAACTTGCTAACATCAGTTTATAATTATAGCACATCTTTCCTTCCTTGTGGAGGGGAAATTTCTAGAAAATTCATTTTTTGTTGCCCTGCAATATCCGCATCACCAAAAGCGCACAAAAGAAGGCGGGGCCGCTGCCCCGCCTTCTTTTCATCTTTTTATTTCACCTTACAGCCGGGATAATAATGGGTCAGGATTTCCTCGTAATCCCAGCCCTCCTCATTGGCATAAAGATTTGCGCCGGTCTGGCTCATTCCCACGCCGTGGCCGTAACCATAGGTCGTAAAGGTGAACTTTTCCGTGCTGTCACTGTAATCAATCTCGAACGCGGCTGAACGCAGGCCAAGCACCTGCTCACGCACCACCCGTCCGGTGGTTGTCTTTTTTCCGACCTTGATTTCCTTGACGTAACGGTCGCCTTCGGTATAACTGCGGATATCAAACCAGTCGTCCGGGTCGTCACTGAAGTCCCACAGGTCCACCCCCAGCACATCCTCCACCCGGTCGGCCACCTTATCCGCCGTCATTGTGACGGTATATTCATAGTTGCGGGCCTGCTCGTCAATTTCGCTGTCTACCGGCACCAGGTAAGCGTAGCTGCCGCCCCACACGTCCTTCGACGAGATCGTCACCCCTGCGCTGGTCGCATAAAACGGAGTGAACGCGAGGTTGTTCTTATAGTAGACCGCTTCCCCGATCACCTCATCCACGGCGTTTTGCACCTGGCTGGATGGTTTTTTTGTCCCGAGCGCCGGGGTGATGCCGCTGGCGTTCTGCTGCTTGATAAAAGTGTAAGCCGCGACCGCCTGCGCTTTGAGCGCCTCATCATTGAAGCCTGTCCCCATTTCGTTCATGACGACCTTGGCCACAATATCGTCCGCCCTGCCGCTCACTTTCCTGCCGCCCGAAACGATGGTCAGCTTGTCACTGCCGCTGCCGGAAGTCCGGATGTCCTCATCTTCGTCATCCTCCTCTTCTTCCGCGCGAGCCGCTTCTTCCGCAGCCTGGCGGCTTGCTTCCGCTTCTTCAGAGGCGATACGGCTGGACTCCGCCTGCTCAGAAGCTTTCCGGCTTGCTTCCTCGGCGGCCTGCCGGCTCGCTTGCGCCGCCTCCGCTGCCGCTTTGCTGGCTGCCGCGTCGGATGCCGCCTTACTCGCAGCCTCCGCTGCCGCTTTACTGGCCGCCGCGTCGGACGCCGCTTTGCTCGCGGCCTCCGCTGCCGCTTTACTGGCCGCCGCGTCAGACGCCGCCTTACTCGCGGCCTCCGCTGCCGCTTTGCTGGCCGCCGCGTCGGACGCCGCCTTGCTCGCAGCTTCCGCCTGTGCGGCGGCGGTCTGGGTATTCACCGTCACCGGCGCGGACGATGCCGGAGTCGATGACGCCGATGCTGGCATGCTCGCGGGCGCGGCGGCCTGCACCGCCGCCGTGCCGCCTGTTACAAAGCCCGGTGGAAGTTTATAGTCCGGGTTCCACTGATAAGAGACATCGCTGCCATCGTCCTTTTCACCCGGGCGCACCTTGCGGGCCACAATGACGGTGCGCACGTGCGCGTCATCGGAAACCGGGCCGAATTCATACGAACAGGTCGACAGGGTGATCAGATGGTCACCGGGCTGCACATCCACATTGGAATCGTAGTAGGAGCGGTCTTTGACCTCCTGCACAAATGCGGTAAATGCCGCGTCATCCGCAAAATCGGTTGCTTCATTATAATAGAATACTTCCCCGTACTGCGACTTTGCATTGGTGATAAAGACCGAGAAAATCTTATAGGTATTGTCGCGGTAGACATCGTCGAACTCTACGATCGGATGCTCCTGCAGGAAGGTAAGGCCGTTCTGGCCTTTATAGTTCATAAGCTCCCCGAACATCTGCCCGTCGGTCATATTGTGGCCGTAAATGACATAGTTCGCGCTCTGCGGGTTCATCTCGTCCGCCGCTTCGAGCCACGGGACGCCGTATTTGCTCGGCTTGCGGTTAAAGTCCCGGCGCATGTAGTAATCATTGTCCTCATACTGCACGACCGGATAACTCACGTTGGTACCGGGAATTTTGAGCCAGCCCGCAACGTCCTCATTGAGCTTATAAAGATTTGCAAATTTTTTCTGGTAGCCTTCCGGATAATTGTCGGGGATCTCCAGTTCGGTCGCGTCCTGTTCGCTCATACCCTCCACATACATCGTTTCCAGGTCGCTCTGCAGAGATTTGTTGCGCTTCGACTGGAGTTGGAAATTCCCGAGATACCCAATCGATGTGAGAAAAATTGCCACTGCGAGAAGCAGGATCAGCTTGCGCACAATCTCTGCTCCGTCGTCCCCTTTTACCGGGAATATCTTTGCATACCACGGGCGTTTTTTCCCATTTTTGCGCTTTTTCTGGCCGTCTCCCGATTCCCGTTCCAAAACTGCCGCGAGTTTTCCCGCCGCGGCCGCTTTACGGCTGGACGCGCCTTCCATCCTTCCAGGCAGCGCCATTATGTACCGCCGCAAGAGGTCGAGCGCCGCCATGCAGGCCATATACCGGATATAATCCGGCTCGGATTTTTTCGGCAGATCAAGCTTTTGGACCCAGACATTCTCCCGGTCGCAGACCGCCACATAGATGAGCCCGGTCTTTTTGGGTTCCTCACCCACGCCGGCTGTAATCCCCACCCCCAGCTCCGACTGGCCCTCCTGCATCGCGCCCGCGGCCATTGCCGCTGCGGTCTGCGCACTGACCGGACCAAATTTCCTGAGGAGTTTTTTCGGGACGTGCAGCGATTCTTCTTTGAGCTTTCCGGTATTCGCTGAAACGCCGAAACGCAAAATTCCTTCCGCGCCCGAAAGCGCCGTGAACCAGTCGGCCAGCAGCCCGCCTGTTCCCGATTCCCCCGCGGACACGCGCATGCGGCTTTCCAAAAGCAGGTTTGCCACCGCGCTCTGCAGATTTTTCTGGTCGGTTCCGTAAGCCGCTTCGCCCAGGAAATTTACCACCTTCTGAAGCATTGGCATACTGACAGCCGTGGCTTCGCGCTTATTTTTTCCGCGCGCGGTGATCCGCACCAACAGCTCGCCTTTGTTCTGGTGGATCGTCACCGCAGGGTTTTCCGACCGCAAAAGCTCCCCAAGTTTCTCCGCCGCGGACGTTTCATCCAGTCCAAAGACGTTGACCGTCCGGGTGACGACCGCCGCCTCCGAAAAACGCGCCAGATACGGGATAACGCTGTTCTGCAGCATCGGAACAAATTCCTTTGGCGTGTCGGGGATCATAATGATATACTGGCTGCCCGCGGAAAGCGCGCAGCCGGGCGTGATGCCCCGCACACCCGGGAACACCACGCTCTGTTCGGGCAGCATTGCAAGCCGCGCCACCTGCTGCGGCATCTGCCGCCCGGCGCGCTGATAGGCCTCGCGGATACGCCGCAGGCTGTCCTCATGTAAAACAAGGCGTTTGCCCAAACCCTCGCAGACGGTCTCCTTGGTGATCCCGTCCGCACCGGCCGAAAGCCCGCCCAAAAGTATCACAACGTCACTGCGCCCGAGCGCCTGCGCAATCGCGCGCCGCAGCTGCGGGACGTTCACGCCCACCGGAACCGAATGGTTGACGCGGATTTCACACGCTTCCAGTTCCCGGGCGATCAAGCGGGTATTTTCGTCGAGCATGCCGGGCGCCGCCAGGCCCGCGCCCACGCCGATGATCTCAGCGATCAAATACCCCACCTCCTTGTATCCGGCTTCGGGTCATCAGCCGATCATTTCCGATTCTGTGCCGTCGATGCATTTCTGCAGGAGCGTGTCAAGTTCCAGGTGTTCTTCCGCCTGGAGCACCTGTTCCAGACGCGGTTTGGTTTTTGGATGCTTCGGGGTGAATACGGTACAGCAGTCCTCATACGGAAGAATCGAGGTGTCAAAGGTGTCAATCTTATACGCGATCCTCACGATTTCGTCCTTGTCCATGCCGATGGCCGGCCGTAAAACCGGCATTTGACAGGCAATATCGGTACAGGCGATCGCCTGCACCGTCTGGGACGCGACCTGCGCGACGCTTTCGCCGGTGATGAGCGCTTCGCAACCGTTTTCCAGCGCGATCCGCTCCGCAATTTTCATCATGCAGCGGCGCATGATGATCGTGAAATATTCCTCTGGGCAGCGGTCGCGGATCGCCTCCTGCATTTCGGTAAACGGTACAACAAACAGGCTGATCCGTCCGCACCAAGGAGTCAGCTTTCTACAAAGGGTTTTTACCTTTTCGAGCGCGTGTTCGCTGGTGTACGGCGGACTGACGAAGTGCACCGCGATCAGCCGCAGGCCCCGTTTGGCCATCATGTATCCCGCCACCGGGCTGTCGATGCCGCCCGAGATGAGCAACGCGGCTGAGCCGCTTGTTCCAACCGGCAGACCGCCCGCGCCGGGCAGCTGGTCGACGTGGACATAGGCGGCCACCTCGCGGATTTCAACGTAGACAGTCACATCCGGATGGTGCACATCCACCTTCAGGTGCGGATACGCTTCAAGCAGCGCAGCGCCGGTTTCCATACAGATCTCCGGCGACTTCATCGGGAACGCCTTATCCGAACGCTTGGCCTCCACCTTGAAGGTGCGCGCCTGCGAGAGCTCCCGCCGGAGATATTCCACCGCAAACGCGCGGATCTGTGGAAAATCCTTCGGGACGATTCCCGCCCGGGTCAGCGCCGCCACGCCAAACACCTTTTGCAGGCGGTCAACCGCCTCATCCAGGTCGATATTGTCCGCCTGCGGTTCGACGTAGATGGTCGACTGCGCCTTGTAGATGCGGAATTTTCCCAGGCTTTCCAGCCGTCTGCGGCAGTTTTTGATGAGCGCGTCCTCGAAGGTGTGGCGGTTGAGGCCTTTGAGGGCCAGCTCGCCGCATTTGAGCAGGATGAGTTCTTTCATTTCTTTCCCAACCAATCTATTTTCAATCTGTGTATTTTCTTGTTCATCGGTGCGCGACCGAAGAGATGCCTTCCCGCAGTCCCTGCACGAGCTGGAGAAGCTCCTCCTGGGTGGTGTCGTAGATCATGCTGACGCGCAGCGCGCTGTCGATCAGGCGGGGTGAAAGCCCCATCGCCTCAAGCACCGGGCTGGCCGCGCCCTTTGAACAGGCCGAGCCGCTCGAAACATAGACGCCGCGGCTCTCAAGAAAATGCAGCATCGTCTCCGACCGATAGCCGGGCACCGAAATGTTGAGGATGTAGGGCGACGCATCTTCGGGCGAATTGATCCGCACGCCCTCGATGGCGGCGAGCTTCTCCCGCAGCATGCCGCTTAGCGCCTGCACCCGTTTCAGATTTTCCGGAACCTTGCCGGAAAGCTCCGCACAGGCCGCGCCGAAAGCCGCGATCATCGGCAGGCTTTCGGTGCCGGAGCGAAGCCCCCGCTCTTGACCGCCGCCGTAGATGAGCGGCAGTATCCGCGCGCCGCGCCGCACATAGAGCGCGCCGGAACCCTTGGGGCCGCAAATTTTATGCCCGCTCACACTCATCAGATCGACATCCATCCGGCTCACCCGAAGCGGCAGCTTGCCAAATGCCTGCACCCCGTCGCAATGGATGAGTGTTTCGGGATTTTTGCGGCGGATCAGCTGCGCCGTCTCCTGCACCGGGAAAATCGCGCCGGTCTCGTTGTTCACAAGCATCATGCTCACGAGGGTCGTTTCCGAGTCCACCGCGTCCGCGATTGCCTGCGGATCGACACAGCCCGACGCATCCGGCGCGACATAAGTCACCTGAAAACCGGTCTCTGAAAGCCGTTTCATCGCCGCCGCGACCGAAGAATGTTCGGCGGCGGTGGTTACGATCTTTTTGCCGCGGCGGATTTTTGCCTGCGACGCACCGAAAATGGCGAGGTTATTCGATTCGCTGCCTCCGGAGGTGAAAACCACACATTCCTCCTGACAGCCCAAAAGCGCCGCAGCCGCTTCCCGCGATTTCATAAGTTCACGCGCAGAGGCAACACCCAAAGCGTGCAGCGAGGACGGGTTGCCAAAGCACTCCCGCATCATCCGCGCTGCGGCTTCAGCGGCAGCCTGGCAGACGCGCGTGGTCGCGGCATTGTCAAGATATGCCATTTTCTGTTCCATTTTTGATCGTTCCCCCATCGGCGAAGGTCATATCAACCCATTATCTGTTATATTATACATGAATTCGCCGTTCTTTTCAACCAAATGCCCATATGGATCATAATATTTTCAATATTTATTCACAAAATAACTTTACGTATAACAGTTTCCATCGAATTGCAGGAATTTTATCCGGAGGTGCCCTATGGAACTCTTTATTGAACGGCGCGTATTGGTGCGCGTCATCAGCTATACCACTGCTGGGATGCTCACCCTTGGCGGCGTTGCCTGGCAGCAAAACGCCGCAGCGGCCGACTACCGCGGTCAGCTCGAAAACACCTATGAACGTTCGCTTGGAGAACTGTCAAGTTATCTGACGAATATCTCCACCGATCTGGACAAGGGGCAGTATATTGGCACCGGCGGCCAGCTCGCACAGATGTCCGCGCGCATCTGGCGGGAGAGCGGCGGCGCAAAATCCGCCCTTTCCACCCTGCCTGTCAGCGACCTGCATATGGACGCCACCTATAAATTCCTCTCTCAGGTGGGGGATTATGCGATGGCGCTCTCGAAAAAGGTGGCTTCCGGCGGGACGCTCAGCGAGGAAGAAAAGGAAAACGCACAGGCGCTGCGCCGGTATGCGCTCAGCCTGACCGAATATATCGATATCCTCCAGCAGCGGGTGCGCGACGGCGCGATTGAAGTTTCGGCCATGCGCACCAGCCAGGGGGACGGCACCGAGGGCACCATGCCGCGCAGTCTCTCCGCCGGCTTTGAGGATATCGAACAGACGATGACCGGTTATCCCACCCTCATTTATGACGGTCCGTTCTCCGACCATCTGCTGACCCAGCGGCCGAAGCTCACGCGCGGCCTGGCTGCGGTCACGCCTGAACAGGCCCTGCAAATTGCCGCCCGCGCCGCCATGGTCAACCCCGGCGATCTGACCCGCGCGGATGATGAAAATTCCAATATGCCCTGTTATACTTTCCAAAAAGGGAGCATCAACGCCGCTGTGACAAAGGCAGGCGGACTTACCGCCTACATGGTCAACTCCCGCGATGTGAATGAGGAACGTATCAACAAAGCTTCCATTTTTGAAAACGCCGGGCGTTACCTCGAACGCATGGGTCTTCAGAATCTGCGGGCAACCTACTACGAGACCATCGACGGCGTCTGCACGATCAATTACGCCGCGATGAACGGTGACATCACCCTTTACACCGATCTTGTCAAGGTTGGCATCGCCCTTGACGACGGCGGGACCGTCTTTTTCGACGCGCGCGGTTATATCAATAACCATTATGACCGCGCCATCACACCGCCCGCCCTCACGGCGGAGCAGGCACAGGCGTCGGTAAACCCCGACCTCGCCGTACTGTCAAACCGGCTCGCGCTCATCCCCACAAGCGGCAAGGGAGAGGTGCTCACCTACGAATTTCTCACCACCGCGCCGGACGGCGAAAAACTGCTCATCTATGTGAACGCGCAAAACGGCGCGGAAGAGCAGATCCTGCTCCTGCTCGAAACGCCCTACGGCACGCTTACGAAATAATGTGAAATTCAAGGAAGGCCGCCGGCAAAAGCCGGCGGCCTTCCTTCTCTTCTGGTTTTGAGAGACTGTGGTTAATCTTCCGTGTAGGTGACCTTGGCCATCTTCTGTTCAGTGCGCGGCCGGTCGCTGTAATCGACCGGCACAGCGGCGATCTCATCCACCACGTCCATGCCTTCTACCACCTTGCCGAACGCAGCGTACTGCCCGTCAAGATGCGGAGCGTCCGCATGCATGATGAAGAACTGGCTGCCCGCCGAATCCGGACGCGCTGAACGCGCCATCGAGATCACGCCGCGGGTGTGCTTGAGGTCATTTTTGACGCCGTTTTGGGCAAATTCGCCTTTGATCTGGTAGCCCGGGCCGCCCATGCCGGTGCCTTCCGGGCAGCCGCCCTGGATCATAAAGCCGGAGATGACCCGGTGAAAGATCAGCCCGTCATAGAAGCCTTCCTGTACCAGCTTTTTGAAATTCTCTACCGTGACCGGCGCGACGTTGGGATAAAGCTCGATCTTGATCTCTTTTCCGTTTTCCATCTGGATCGTTACCATGAGAAATCTCCACTCTTTCTTTTGTAAGTTTTATTTGTGCGGGTCGTATTCCTGCTCGCAGTAGATGCAACGGTAAACCGCTTTGGAGCCGCCCGTCACCCGCCGGAACACCTGCGGCAGCTCCTGCTCGATCGAGGTGATGCAGCGGGGATTCTTGCATTTCACGACGTTTGTGACCTCAACGGGCAGGGTTAACTTCTTCTTTTCAATGATGCGGCCATCGTCGATGATGTTGACGGTGATATCCGGATCGATAAAACCGAGCACGTCAAGATCGATGTCGATGTTGTCCTCGATCTTGATAATATCCTTTTTGCCGGTCTTTTTGCTGCGGGCGTTCTTAATGATCGCGACGCTGCAGTCGAGCTTGTCCAGCTCCAGGAACTTATAGATATCCATGCTTTTGCCGGCCTTGATGTGGTCGATGACCAAGCCGCGTTTAATGCTGTCTACGTTCATATGAAACCCCTTTCCTAGTCGAGCCCAAGCATCTTGAGCATCAGCGCCATCCGGACATACTTGCCGCAGAGGGCCTGTTTGAAATAGCAGGCGCGCGGGTCGCTGTCCACTTCGACCGAAATCTCATTGACGCGCGGCAGCGGATGCAGCACGATCATATCGTCCTTTGCCATCTTCATCTTGTCCATGTCGAGGATATAGCTGTCACGCAGGCGGACATAATCCTCCTCGTTGAAGAAGCGTTCCCGCTGGACACGGGTCATATATAGGATATCCAGTTCGCCGATGATCTCCTCGAGCCGCTCGACCTCCTTAAATTTTGCCTGTTTGGCTTCGAGCTCCTCGCGCAGGTAGTCCGGCACCCGCAGTTCATTCGGGCTGATCAGCACAAAGGAAATATTCGGATAACGCAGCAGCATGCGGATAAGCGAATGCACCGTGCGTCCAAATTTGAGGTCGCCGCAGAGCCCGATTGTGAAGTTGTCGAGCCTTCCCTTGAGCCTGCGTATCGTAAGCAGGTCGGTGAGCGTCTGGGTGGGATGCTGGTGGCCTCCGTCGCCCGCATTGATGACCGGGATATCCGCGTGCAGCGAAGCAACCTTCGCGGAGCCCTCTTTCGGATGGCGCATAGCGACGATGTCAGCATAGCACTGGACGGTGCGGATGGTGTCAGCCACGCTTTCACCCTTCGCGGCCGATGAGGAATCCGCCGACGAGAAGCCGAGGACACTCCCCCCAAGTTCGAGCATGGCCGCTTCAAAACTCAGGCGGGTACGGGTGCTCGGCTCATAAAACAGCGTGGCGAGCTTTTTGCCGTCACATTTGTGGGCATAGGTTTTCGGATCCGCAATGATCCGGTCGGCCAGGTCGAGAATGCCGTCCACTTCCTGGTCGGTGAGGTCCTTCGGTTCGATCAGATGTTTCAATCAGAGCCCTCCTCCGTCTTTCCGGTTTATATTCTAACCTAGTTTACTACAACCCAGCCGCGCACGCAAGAGCATTTGCGCCGGTTTTACGGCTTGTTCAAAATTATTTTGCGGCAATCCGCCGCGCCTTTTCGCCGCACGGTTTTCTTGACAGAAAGCCCCTGGCGTGCTATTGTCAAATTGGTAAAAAATAACGCCGGCCCGGTGCGCAAAACCGGTGCTGGACGCAAGATACAGGAGGAATGTTTATGCAGGCATTTGAGTTTTATTCCCCCACCTGCGTGCACTTTGGAAAAGGCGCGGAAAGCAAGGTCGGCGCGGATCTCAAAAAACGCGGGGCAAAAAAGGTCCTGCTCCATTACGGCGGCGGCAGCGTAATCCGTTCCGGGCTGCTCGGCCGGGTCAAGGATTCCCTTTCCGAAGCAGAAATCGCGTTCACTGAGCTCGGCGGCGTCCAGCCCAACCCGGTGCTCAGCCTTGTGCGCACCGGGGCAGCGCTCTGCTGTGAGGAACAGGTCGATTTCATCCTCGCGGTCGGCGGCGGCAGCGTCATCGACTCGTCCAAGGCAATCGCGCTGGCCGCGCCCGCGCCGGAGGTCGACCCGTGGGATTTTTTTGAACAGAAAGCTGTCCCACAAAAACATCTGCCGGTCGGTTCGGTCCTGACCATCGCCGCGGCCGGCAGTGAAATGAGCACCAGCATGGTGATCACCAATGAGGACGGTATGCTCAAGCGCGGCCTCAATACCGAACTCAACCGTCCGGTCGTCGCTTTCATGAATCCGGAGCTGCTCTATACGCTCCCAGCGTTCCAGATCGCCTGCGGCGCCACCGACATTGTCATGCATACGCTGGAACGCTATTTCTCCCCCATCACCGGCAACGAGCTGACCGACCAGATCGCCGAAGGGCTCCTGCGCACAGCCATCCATTTTGGACCGCTCCAGCTCGAAAACCCGCAGGATTACCAGGCGGCTTCCGAAATGATGTGGGCAGGCAGCATCTCCCACAACCATCTCACCGGGCTCGGCAACGCGGGCGACTGGGCCACCCATCAGCTTGGCCACGAGCTTTCCTCCATGTTCGGCAAGGCGCACGGCGCCACTCTGGCCGCCATGTGGGGAGCTTGGGCACACCATGTTTATAAAGACAATCCCTCCCGTTTTGCCCGTTACGCGCGCAATGTCTGGGGCGTAACCGAAATGGACGACAATACGGCAGCGCTGGAGGGTATCGCGCGCACCGTGCAGTTCTTCGCTTCGCTCGGCATGCCGACCTGTATCGGGGAACTGGTTGGGCGGACGCTCACCAGCGAGGAGCTCGACGAGCTGAGCGTCAAATGCACCTTCTTCGGCAAGCGCACCATCGGGTCTTTCCGCAAGCTCGATTACAATGGCATTCTTGCCGTCTACCAGGCGGCAAACCACTAAAACAAATCAATTTTTTCATTCAGGAGGATTCTATATGGCCGTACATTATCAGGACGTCAAGGCGGTGGAACTGCAGCCCGGCCAGGAGCGGCGGGTTCTTGCCTATGACGACGACATTATGCTGGTGGAGTTCACCTTCAAAGCGGGGATAAAAACCGCGCCTCACAGCCATCCCCACAATCAGGTCAGCTATGTCAAGAAGGGCCGGGTCGAATACTCGATCGGCGAGGATCTGTTTGTGCTGGAGGAGGGCGACAGCATCGTTGTCCCGTCGGACGCGCTGCATAACGCCTACCCGGTCACCGACGCGGTGCTGCTCGACGTGTTCACGCCGGTGCGCAAGGATTTCCTGTAAGCGCAGTCGCAAGCTCTTTGCGGGCTGTCCGGAAAATATCCGGGCAGCCCGTTTTTGTTTATCCTCCAAAACCATTGGAAAAACCTTTTGTTTTTTTCAAAAGACCGCTTTCCCAAATTCGGTTTTCGGTATATAATGTATTATTGTGTTCTGATAATGATTTTGCAAGGTAAGGCGGTAATAATGCAGTGATCTATCAAAATGTACTTGATGCGATGGGCCGCACGCCCATCATCCAGCTTTCCCGCATGGCCGGGCCGCAGATGGCGCGGGTGCTCGTCAAATATGAAGGACTCAATGTCGGCGGGTCAATCAAAACGCGCACCGCGTTCAATATGATCTCCGATGCGGAACAAAAGGGGCTTATCGGCCCGGAAACCATCATCGTCGAGCCGACCAGCGGCAACCAGGGCATCGGGCTCGCGCTCATCGGCGCGGTGAAGGGCTACCATACCATCATCATTATGCCGGATTCAGTGAGCGAGGAACGCCGCAAGCTGGTGCGGCATTATGGCGCTGAAGTGGTTCTTATCCATGACGACGGCGATATCGGCGCCTGCATTGAGGAGTGCCTTAATACCGCTCTGCGTATGGCGCGGGAAGATCCGCGGGTCTATGTCCCGCAGCAGTTCACAAATCCCGCCAACCCGATGGTACATAAACAGCAGACCGCGCTCGAAATCCTCGCGGATGTGGACGGCCCCATCGACGGCTTCTGCTCCGGCGTGGGCACCGGCGGAACCATCTCCGGCATCGGGGAGGTGCTCAAAGCGGAAAATCCCCTTATGACCATCTGGGCAGTCGAACCGGAAAACGCCGCAATCCTCGCGGGCGGCAACATCGGCACCCATCTGCAGATGGGCATCGGCGACGGGCTCATCCCGGATAATCTCAACCAGGCAATTTATGACGACATTTACATCGTCACCGACGGTGAGGCAATCGAAACCGCGCGCAATCTCGCAAGGCTGGAGGGCCTGATGTGCGGCATTTCAAGCGGCACCAATGTGGCTGCGGCGCTGAGGCTGGCCGAAAAGCTCGGCCCGGGCAAAACGGTGGTCACCATCCTGCCCGACACCGCCGAACGGTATTTCAGCACGCCCCTTTTTGAAGAATAAAGGACCTCAAAACGAGCCCCGCCGCCCGGGAAATTTTCGGGCGGCGGGGCTCGTTTAGGTTGTGTGCCCGATGCGGGAGACAAAAACACCGTGCCGCATCCATCTGGATACGGCACGGCAAAATACGTTCTTAAAGGCCAAAATCAGCCCTTGATCACACGGGTCAGAACCTTTCCCATCTTGGTGATGCCTTCGACGATCCGTTCTTCCGGCATGTTGGAGAAATTGAGACGGAAGGTGTTCTGGCCTTTGCCGTTGGTAAAGAACGGCTCGCCGGGAACAAACGCGATGTCTTCCTTCATGCACTCGGCAAAGACATCCCGGGAATTGATGCCTTCCGGCATCTCCACCCAAAGGAACAGGCCGCCTTCCGGATGGGTGAATTTCACACCTTCCGGGAAGGTTTCTTCCATCGTTTTGAGCATCAGGTTGCGGCGGGAGCCATAGACCTTGCGGATTTCCTCGATGTGCTTTTCGATATCAAAGTCCTGCAGGTACCGGGCGGCGATCATCTGGGAGAAGGTGTCGGTATGCAGATCGGAACCTTCTTTAAAGACAATATATTTCTGCAGGATTTCCGGGCTGGCGCAGAGCCATCCAAGCCGCAGGCCGGGAGCGAAAATCTTGGAGAAGGTGCTCAGATAGATCACACGGCCCTCGGTGTCAAAAGATTTGATCGGCGGGACCGCTTCTCCTGCAAAACGCAGCTCGCCGTACGGGTTATCCTCCACAATGATCACATTGTAACGGTTGGCCAGTTCCACAATCTTCTTTCTTCTTTCCAGGCTCATAGTCCGGCCGGTCGGGTTCTGGAAGTCCGAAACGGTGTAGATCAGCTTGACCGGTTCTTTTTTCAGCACTTCCTCCAGGCTTTCCATGATCATGCCTTCCTCATCCATCTCGGCCGAGACGAAGCGCGGGGAATATGCCTTGAACGCATTGATTGCCGCCAGGTAGGTCGGGCTTTCGGTGAGGATGACGTCTCCTTCATCGATAAAGACCTTACCGGTCAGGTCAAGCCCCTGCTGGGAGCCGGTGAGGACCATCACGCCGTCCGCGTCGGTTTTGATGCCTTTGCCGTTCATGCGTTCGGCAATCCACTGCCGCAGCGCAGGTTTTCCCTGGGTGATGCCGTACTGGAGCGCCTGCTCGCCGGACTCTTTCAAAACGGCGTCACAGGCTGCTCTCATTTCCTCAACTGGAAACAGTTCCGGGGCGGGAAGCCCCCCGGCAAACGAGATGACCTCCGGCCGCTCTGTTACCTTCAAGATCTCCCGTATTTCCGAGGACTTGATCTGACCGACACGTTTCGCAAACTTTGTGTGCATAAAATTTTACCCCTTCCTGTTTCTGCGTATAAAAGTCTTTTTCAAGACGATTTGTCGAAGTTCTGTCGATACCTCTTTCTACCGCCTTCTTTATCCCTATATAATACGCCTTATTTGAGCGGATGATGGAAAAAAATGACCATATGGTTCAATTGCCGGTGAAAAAGCGATTCTGACGCAAACCTTTCACGCTGAGCCGCGGGGGCGGGCCGGGGAGTAAATTTCCCGGCCCGCCCCCGCGGTTTATGGAAAGTGATGAAGAAAAGGCTTATTGAAGGTTTCGGAAGATAGCGGAGATGCCCTGCCCACCGCCAATGCACATGGTAATGAGGCCGGTTTTCGCGCCGGTGCGCTTCATCTCATACATCATTTTGACCGGGAGGATGCATCCGGTCGCGCCGACCGGATGGCCCATGGCGATCGCCCCGCCGTTGACGTTCACTTTTGCCGGGTTAAGCCCGAGATCCCGGATCACCGCAACGCTTTGAGAGGCAAACGCTTCATTGAGCTCGACCAGGTCGATCTCATCAAGGTTCATATCCAGCTTTTTGAGCAGCTTTCGGGTCGAAAAATATGGGGCGTAACCCATGAGGATGTCCTCATATCCCGCTACCGCGTATCCAACGAATTCCATCAGCGGCCTGCAGCCGAGCGCCCTTGCTTTTTCTTCGGTCATCATCACCACGGCAGCCGCGCCGTCATTGATACCCGAGGAATTCGCCGCCGTGACCGATCCGCCTTCCTTGAAAGCTGGACGCAGCCGTGCGAGCTTCTCAAGCGTAAGCCCGCGGCGCGGATGCTCGTCAGTGTCGATTGTCAGCGTTTCTTTTTTCTGTTTCACCTGCACCGGGACAATCTCCTCTTTGAATTTGCCCGCATCCATCGCGGCGATCATTTTGTTCTGGCTCTCCAGCGCGAACCGGTCCTGCATCTCGCGGGTGACGCCAAATTTCTCCGCGACCGCTTCGGCGGTCATGCCATTGTGGTATGGACCAAGCGGCCAGGTCAGCAGGTCGATGAGGCCGTCCTCCAGCTGCTGATGGCCCATGCGCAGCCCTGTGCGGGCATTTTTGATATAATAGGGCGCCTGCGACATGTTTTCAGTCCCACAGGCCACGACCACCTCCGCGTTGCCGGTCAGAATCTCGAGCATGCCGTCAACAATCGCCTGCATGCCGCTGCCGCACTGCCGGTTGACGCTGTAAGCGGTCGTTTCTTTTGGCAGACCCGCTTTCAGCATGACCGCGCGGCCGATAAATCCGCTCTCCGCGATCTGGCCGACATTCCCGACAATCACTTCATCCACAATTGCCGGATCAATCCCCGCGCGCTTCACCGCTTCCTTCACCACAATGCCGCCCAGGTCGATCTGGTTCACGGTGGAAAGCCCGCCGAGGAATTCCCCGACCGCCGTGCGGCATCCGCTCACAAGTACAATCTTCTGGTTCATAAGGCTGCCTCCTATCTTTCTAAGCTTTCCCAAGCATCATTTCGCGCAGGCCGAAAAGGCCATCCCGGTTAAAAAGGGAAGCTTCCATGGTTTTGAGATTTTTGCTGATGATCGGCTGGAAATCCATATTGGCCAGGATGTCCTTTTGCAGATCGATGCCGGGCGCAATCTCAGTGAGCAGCACGCCGTTTGGCACCAGCTCGAAGACACATCGTTCGGTGACAAAGACCACCTTCTGGCCCTTCTCGCGCGCGATCTTTCCGTTGAAGGAGATCTGCGCCACCTGCTTCACCATCTTGCGCACTTTGCCCTCCTGCAAAATCCGCAGCTTCCCGCCGGAAAAGTCATATTTCGCGCCGGAAGCGGTGAAGGTCGCGCAGAAAACCACTTTCTTCGCGTTCTGGGTGATGTCGATGAAGCCTCCGGCGCCGGTACAGCGCGGTCCCATCTTGGTAGCGTTGACATTCCCGCATTGGTCGAGCTCGCCCGCGCCCATGAAGGTCACGTCCACGCCCGCCCCGTTATAGTAATCGAACTGCTCGTGGTGGGCGATCATCGCATAGAGGTTTTTGCCGATGCCGAAGTCGATCCCGCCGGCCTGCACACCGCCGTAAATGCCCGACTCAACGGTGATCATGATGTCGTCCGCCACCCCTTCCTCGTTGCAGACCTTGCCGACCATGTCGTTGGGGATTCCGGTGCCGAGGTTGATGACGTTGCCGCGGCAGATCTCCATCGTGGCGCGGCGCGCGATAAATTTGCGCTCGTTAAACGGCACCGGCTCCATGCTGCCCCGTGGGGTGCGCAGTTTGCCGCAGTAGGAGGGATCAAAGTACCAGGAGGAGGTCTGCCGGTGGTCCTCGAAGGGATTCTCGCAGACGACGACCGCGTCGATAAACACACCGGGCACCGTGACGTTCTTGGGGTTGAGGGTGCCGGTCTGGGCGACCTCGCGCACCTGCGCGATCACCTTGCCGCCGAACCGCTTTGTCGCCAGCACCGCCGGAAGCACCTCCAGCTTCATCGCTTCGTCGTCGGTGGTGAGGTTGCCCATCTCGTCGCAGACGGTGCCGCGAATGATGCAGTAGTCGAGCGGGACAGCGTTATAGAGCATATATTCCTCGCCCTTGAGCTCCACCACGTCCACGATGTCCGGCAGAGATTTGGTACGGTCGTTCATCTTGCCGCCCTCGAGGCGCGGGTCAATAAAGGTGCCGAGCCCGACCTTCGAGAGCTTGCCAGGAAGGCCACATGCCATCGAACGGTAGAGCTGCGCGATCTGTCCCTGCGGCAGGCAGTAGGCCTCCACCTTGTTCTGCGCGATCATATCCATCCAGCGCGGCTGCAGCCCCCAGTGGGAACCGATGATCCGCTTGATAAACCCCTCGTGCGCGAAATGCTGGATGCCCCGGTCGCGGTCGCTCTGCCCGCAGGAATGCAGCAAAGTCAGGTTTGCAGGATGGCCGGACGTCAAAAAACGGGTTTCCAGCGCCTTGAGGATGCTTTCGCTCGCGCTGACCAGCGTCATGCCGATGGTGCAGACCGTCTTTTCATCCGGGATCATGCCGGCCGCCTGCTGTGCGGTGATAAAAGTCGTTTTTAACATATATAATCCTCCGTCAATTGCTTAGGGAGTTCGGTGAACAGGAGGCGGATGGCCTTTTTGTCCGTCTTTGTGTTCGGGGTTTTGGGAATCTCGGATAAGAACAGGAAACGCTGCGGGATCTGGTATTTCGCCAGCCGTTTTGCCAGTGCCGCGCGAATTTCCGCTTCCGTAAGTTCCGCGCCCTTTTGCAGCCGCACGGCGGCGGCCGGAATTTCCCCGTATTTTTCGTCCGGGACGCCCACTACGGCGGCTTCCGCCACGCCCGGCAGCGCATACAGTTCATTTTCCACATCGAAGCTGCAGATCTTTTCGCCGCCGCGGTTGATCATATCCTTTTTGCGGTCGACGATAAACAGGTAGCCCTGCGGGTCGAAATACCCAAGGTCGCCGGTACGAAACCAGCCGCCCGGCAAAAACGCGCCGCTTTCCATGTGATAATAGCTTTCCAGGATCACGGCGCCTCTGAGCGCAACCTCTCCCACCGCCCCCTGCTGCAGCTCTTGCCCATTCTCATCCACGATGATGCATTCAAGCCCGGGGATCGGCCAACCATCCGAACCGATGTGGGGGCTGAGCGCCGCGTCATAGGGAAAGACGGTGGCGGGCGAGGTGGTTTCGGTGAGCCCGTAAACGGTGTGAAACTCCATGAGCGGCATCCAGGAATGGTACCGGCGGATAATTTCCGGCGGCGTGTTGCTGCTGCCGCAGGCGATCTTGCGCAGACTGGGGATATGCGGAAAACGTTCCTGACAGTCGAGCAGCAGGTAAAGCACGGTGGGCGAAACATGCAGAAAGGTGATCTCATTTTCCCGGATACAGGCGAGCATCCGGGGGCCGTCCACCTTTTTTTGCAGATAGATGGTGCCGCCCACATAAAGAAACAGGCTTAAAAGCGCCGACATACCGGTGATATGGTAAATCGGGACCGAGATCATCGTCCGGTCCTCTTCGCTGATCCTCAATGTCCGGCGGTAGGCTTCCACTGCATGCATAAGATTATAGTTGCGCAAAAGCGCGCCCTTGCTGCGGGAGGTTGTGCCGGAGGTGAACATCAGGATGACCGGGTCGGCAGGTTCCCCGGCAGCTTTGACCGAGGCGGCTTCCTCCGGGAACAGAGAGGCGAATCCATAACCCCGGGCGCCTTCCGTGGATTTTATGAGCCAGACCCCCTGCTCCAGGCATGGCAAAAACCAGTTGTAGAAGTCCGCGTCACAGATGACGCCGCAGACGTCTGCCTTTTCCGCCAGGGAAAGCACTTCGGGCTGCTTATATTTGCTCGGCAGCGGCACGGTGACCGCCCCGATTTTGCAAAGCGCCAGGAAGCTGATACAAAATTCCACCGAATTATAGAGCATCAGCCCGATATGGTCGCCCTTACGAACGCCAAAGTTGTGGTGCAGCAGCCCCGCAAACTGGTTGGTCAAGCGGAGCAGCATGGCATAGGAGTACGGTCTGCCCCAGTTGTCCACAAGCGCGGTTTTGTCCGGATTCCGCGCGGCGGACGCGGACAGCGCATGATAGATGCTCGGCGGCAGGCCCGGGAAGGTGACAACCTGCCTGCCGCCAATTTCCCGCGCGGCAAGGTCTTTTTCCATCTCTTCGGGCCAGTTTTTTCCCCACGAGGCCATACGGCTCCCCTCCTTGAAGCTGAAGCGGAATTTTTACGCCTCCATAACGGCGTTCAGATGACGGATTCCGTTTGCGAGGTGATCCTCGAAGAATTTGCGGCAGGACTGGTCCTGCGCAACCTTCTGCTCGCTGAAATAGAGAAATACCGGCTCATGGGAGAGTGGAATCTCCATGTCCATATCGGAAATTGCCTGGAGGATGGGCTTCCAGTCGAGGTAGCCGCCGCCCGGAGTTTTCCGGTTGTTGTCCCCGATATGCAGACAGAGCAGATGCCCATTCGCTTCTCTCAGGGTCTGCGCGAGCGGGAGCGGCTCCTCCATGTTCATATGGAAAATATCCGGCACCAGACCAACCTTGGGCATATCCACCTCGCGCATCATCCGCAGGCCCTCCTCCACCGTATGTACCAGGCTGACCCGATAGCGGTTGATCGGTTCGATCATCAGCGAAACGCCCTGCTTTCCCGCGTATTCCGCGATTATGCGCAGCGAATCCACCGCCTGCTTCCAGTCGTCCTCATAGCAGCGGTAATATTGATGGCGCACCGAGATCCAGCTCGGGGAAATGAGCATACGGTCGCAGCCCGCCTGCGCGGCGATGTCCGCGCCCGCTTTGGAAAAATCAATCGCAATCTGCCGGACTCTTTCATCCGGATGACAGAGCTCCAGATCCGGATGCATATACAGCGGGGTCACCGCCATCACTTTAAGGCCGCTGTCCGCCATGATCCGCTGGATATCCAGCTTTCGGAGCGCTTGTTCGGTGGTGTGCCTGCCTTCATAGGTGATGCTCAGATCCGCGCCATCCGCGCCAACGCGCGCAAGGCTGGCGGTATTCTCTTCGAGCGGGGAATCCCCGAACATCCAGGTGTGTACGATCTGTTTCATCTTTTTCATCTCAAATCCCCTTCCTACTGCCTGGCTGCAATCCCGCCGTCGAGCAGCACCGTCTGCCCGGTGATAAATTCGGACGCGTCGGATGCGAACAGCAAAAGCAGTCCCATCAAATCCTTAAACTGCCCCACCCTGCCGACCGGGATGCGCGCTTCAAGCGCTTTTCGGAAATCCGGATTGTCAAGCTGGTGCGCGTTGATGGCAGTGCGGATAAAGGTGGGGGCGATCGCGTTGACGGTGATGTTGTCCGCCGCCAATTCGCAGGCGATCTGCTTGGTAAGCATATTGATGGCGCCCTTGGACGCACAGTAGGCGGTATATCCCTGCTCAGAGGTCCCAAAGACACTTTTCATTGAGGAGAGGTTGATGATCCTGCCGTATTTCTGCGCTTTCATCACCTTGGCCACCTCGCGGGTGACGATAAAGACCGAGCGCAGGTTGAGATTGAGGACTTTGTCCCAGGATTCGTCATCCATTTCAGTGAGGAATTTGATGATGTTGATTCCGGCTGAATTGATGAGAATATCGATCCGTCCCATGGTTTGGACGGCCTTTGCTGCCATTTCCACAACCTTTTCGGTCACGGTCACATCGCATGCGTAAAAATGGATCTTGCAGCCGTTTTCCTCTGCAAGCGTCTTCAAATCATCGTTCCCGTCCACGTGCCGGCTCACGGCAAACACATCACACCCATTTTCCAAAAGGCAGGTCACCATCTCCCTGCCCAGCCCTTTGGTGCCACCGGTCACAAGCGCTTTCCTCCCCCTGACGCTGAAAATTGTTTCGCTGGTTCCATAGACGCTCATTGCGCCGCCTCCTTTATTCGCATTTATCCGCATCCTTACAGATGCGGCGAAACGATCTGGAAGCGGGTGTTTGCCCGCTTCCAGACCGCCCAATTCACTGCGGGATTACTCGATAACCCACTCGCGCGGGTAGGTATAGCCCAGTTCCTTCTGCGCGGCGATATAGGCGTTGAAGATCTCCACGCCCGGATAACCCATCTGGGTCGCTTCATCCGCCTTTTCCTGCGGGATGTTGGGCAGGCTTTCAATCCATTTTTCGACATCCGCCGCGGGCAGGTCGGTGACCGTAACGCCAGCGGCTTTCATTTCCTCGGTTGCCTCTTCATCCCACTGTTTCGCGGTTTCCGCGGACTTGACCTCATACTCGGCGGCTACTTCTGTAAAGATCTTCTGAACCGACGGGTCAAGCTTGTTCCAAACATCCAGGTTGATCGAGATACCCTGAATCGGCATTGCGCCAAAGCCCACAAAGGTGTAATATGGCGCAACCTCGTGCAGCTTGTAGCGATAGGAGGAATCCGGCCACATGACCCAGCCTTCATAAACGCCGGTCTGGATCGAGGTATACGCCTCGTTGAGGTTCGACTGCACTGGGATCGAGTTGCCCGCGTCCAGCCACGGCAGGGTCGCGCCCGCCGCCGCGATTTTATGCCCACTCAGGTCGCTGAGGGAATTGACCGGGAAGTTGGTGATGAGCTCGTAGCGGCCGGTCGGGCCGAACGCCAGAAATTTCTGGTTGTAGGTGCTCCAAAGATTTTCATAGATTTCCGGGAACTGGTCGACCGTTTTGCGGGCGGCCTGGGTTACGGTCACCGGGTCCGGAGAGGAGAACGGGATATAATATGGCATGTTCATAAGGAACAGCTTCTTGTTGTCAAAGGAGTAGGAACTGCACATGACATCGAGCAGGCCCTGCTGGCAGGCGGTCAGGCATTCCGCGAGCTTCGCGATGGTCCCGCCGTAGGCTTCGATCCATTCGATGTCGTAGTTGGTTTCCTCCGCGCAGCGCCGGGAAATTTCCGACTGGAAAAAATCCTGACAGACCGCGGTATAGGCCATTGTGTTTGACGGATGGCCGCCGCCGATCTTTAAAGTGATCTTCTGCCGGTCGGCCGAGGGCGCGGAAGCAGCGCCGGAGGCTGTTGCGGAGGATGCCGGAGCCGCCGCGCTTGGAGCGGCGCTGCCGCCGCATCCGGCAAGCAGGCCCATTGCGATGCAGATAACCAACAGGATGCTGACGATATTCTTGATGCCTTTCATTTTGCTCCTCCATTTCATGTTGGCCTGCGGCAAACCCGCCGTCAGGCCGGTCTCAGAACGTACAGGCTTCTATTGCAGGCTGGGAAGCCAGGTGGCAAGCGATGGGAAAAAGATGACGAGCAGCACCGCAATCACCATCATGAATAAAAACGGCATTGCCCCGCGGAAAATGCTCTCGACCGAAACGCTGTCGTCGTCGACCGTCGCCTTCATCGAGAATACCACCATGCCGAACGGAGGGGTCAGAAGCCCCATCTCGACCACGATAATCATCACGATCCCGAGCCAGATGCGGTCCCATCCAAACGCGTCCGCGATCGGCAGGATCAGCGGCACGGTGAGCAGCAAAATCGAGGTGGAATCGAGCACGCAGCCCAGCGCGATCAGCACAAGGCAGACAATCAGCAGCACCCACCCGGAAGTGAGGCCGGAATTTACGATGGCATTGCCCAAAAGGACGGTGATGCCGCTCACCGCCAGCATCCGGGAATACATCTGCGCGGTGATGAGCAAAAATAGGATCGAAGCGGTCGTGCCGACCGATTCGAGCAGAACGCTTTTGAGTTCCTGCAGCCGCATCCCCTTGCAGATGCTCAGGATGCAGCAAGCCAGCGCGCCTACCGCGCTCGCTTCGGTCGGGGTGAAAAGCCCGCCCCAGATGCCGCCGAGCACCAGCACCACCACGCCAAAGATTGGCAGTGCGCGGAAAAAGACCTTCAGGAAGCTTTCATTCTTGTCCGAATCGACCTTCACCGGCATGATTTTACCATGTTCGTTGCGCCGCTGTCCAGCAAGCTCCGGGCGTCGGGTGACCATGATGATGATACCGATACAGTAGATTCCCGCGAGCACCAGCCCCGGGACGACGCCCGCCACGAACAATTTTCCGATCGAGGTCTCACTGAGCATACCGTAGACGATCATCAGAAGGCTCGGCGGGATGAGCATCCCGAGCACCGAGCTTCCCGCCACCGCGCCCAGCGCAAAATTTTTCTTATAGTGGAAGCGGTCCATCTCCGGCAAACAGATGCGGCTGAAAACCGCAGCGGACGCGACGCTCACGCCGGTCACGGCCGCAAAGACCGCGTTCGAAATAACCGTGGCGATGCCCATGCCGCCTGGCAGCTTCTTGAGAAAATAGTTCGCCGCATCGAATAAATCCCGCGCCACGCCCGACCGGCTCATAAAGCAGCCCATCAGGACAAACAAGGGGATGACCGCGAAGGAATAGTCGCGGATCGCCTCAAACGAGGTGGTCGCCAGAATGGAAAACGCGGTGACATGGTTCGCCGTCATCATCCAGATGCCGACAAAGCTCATAGCAGCCAGCGAAAAGCCGATATGCACACCCGAAAGAACCAATACCAGCAGCGCGAAGATCGAAAGGACTGCAACCGTGATTGCGCTCATATCTGGATGCCTCCTTCCTCATTGAGGTCCTCCACGCCTTTCTTCCCTTTGAACAGGAGCACCGCGCGGACGATTTTGGAAATACACTGATAGCAGCTCTGCACCGCGCCGAAAACGATCACCCACCAGACGGGATAAATTGGGACACGCAGGCCTTCGCCCTGGAAGTCCTTGATCTGCGTTGCGAAGACCATTGGTTCCCAGCTCGCATAGACGATGAAGGCAAACAGGAGCGCGCCTATCAGGAAAGCGAAGATCTCTATGATATAGCCGCCCCTTTCCGGGAGTTTATCCTTGATCATGGTGGAGCGGACATGCTGTCCGAGATGGGTCGCCCAGGGCAGCATCAGGAAAGCGATGGCGGCCAGCGAATTCTGGACAATTTCCGGCGTGCCGATGATCGGGCGGTGCAAAAACAGCCTCCCGCTGACATCGACACAGATGAATATCATAATAATAAAAATCCAGATTGCCCCAATGAAGCTGGACCAAGACGCCAGCTTATTCATAAAAGCGTCGAACTTCCGGATCAATCTGCATATCTCCTTTCTTTCGCATCGAACCGCCGTTTCGATTTCGTCACGACGACCAGCTGCTGGATTTTTCGGCAGGGAAACCGAATGGGATGGAACCCTTTAAAACCAGGGGCCCTCCGGCGGACGGCCTTCCGGAACGCCGGAGGGGACAGAAAGGAGCTTAAATCTCTCTGAAAAGCAGGGCGGGGTCATGCCCGCACATGACATACTGGGTGTCGGTGATGTCCGGGACATACGCACGGACCTTTTCCACACTCTTATAATAGGACGGGTAGTCGTAAATCAGGCTGGAGGGGATGGTCGGCCATTCGTGTTCCGCCGTGATCTTATGCGACACGCCGTCGACATCCGGCATCTCCTCAAGCCACGGATAAAAGCTGCATCCCATATGGAACTGGTCGCCCACAAAGATACGCACGCCGTTCACGGTGTTGGCCACGATGCACTGGCTGCCGCGGGTGTGTCCCGGGGTTTTGATCAGCTTGATTCCTTCGAGAATCTCCGCGTCGCCGTCAATCTTATAGAAGTTCGGGTTGTTGCGCAGGTAGGGGATGACATCCAGGTCATAGTCTCTTCTGCGGCGTTCCGAAAAGTTCGGATCAAGCAGGTTCTGCCACTCGTCATACTGCGCGATCGATTTGGTCTTGGGGAAAAAATTACAGTTGCCGGCATGATCGTTGTGCAGGTGGGTGTAGAGGATCAGGTCGATGTCGTCCGGCTTGAGGCCCTCTTTCGCAAGCGAATCGAGGAAATACTGCGCGCCGGAATTGCACGGGCAGTTCGCCCAGGCTTTGCCGTCGATGATGAAGCGGTCGTTCATGCCGTTGTCGATGAGGACGTTCATCTCGCCGTCTGTGAGCAGGAAGGCGAGATACGGCAGCTTGATATAGAGGTCCGGATCGTGTTCGATCGTGAGGTTCGCCTTATAGGTGGAATGATCCCCGCAGAAAAGGACTTTTGCTTTCCATTTGCCCGCGCCGATAATCTTTTTTGCCATACAGTTTTCTCTCCTTATTCCTTGATGATTATATTTTCAGGCCTTTCCAGCCCAGGTTCCGTCATCCATACTCATAAAATCCACGGCCGGATTTGCGCCCGAGCCTTCCCGCCGCGATCATGTTCGCAAGCAGCGGACAGGGGCGGTATTTGCTGTCGTGGAAGCTTTCATAAAGGGTGAGCATCGTGTTGTACATGATGTCCACACCGACAAAATCGGTGAGCTCCAGCGGACCCATCGGAAAATTCGCGCCAAGCTTCATCGCCGTGTCAACATCCTTCGGATCGGCCCCCTCCATGACAAGGAAAGCGGCTTCGTTTTGCATTGGAACAAGCATTCGGTTTACCAGGAAGCCCGGCATCTCCGGTGCTTTGGCGGGCGTCTTGCCAAGCGCCTTTGCGAGTTCGACGGCGCGCCCGGTGGTCTCCGGCGCGGTATAGAGGCCGTCCACGATCTCCACCAGCTTCATGACCGGCGCCGGACAGAAAAAGTGCATACCCACGCAGCGCGCCGGATTTGTCATTTTGGCGCTGAGCGCCGAAATGGCGATGGCGGAGGTGTTGCTCGCCAGAAATGCCTCCGGCTTTACAATCGCGTCAAGCTGCGCGAAGATCGACGCTTTGAGCTCCAGATTTTCCGGGACGGCCTCGATCACCGCATCGCAATCAGCCAGCATCCGCATATCTGTGCCATAGGCAATTCGCGCGATCACCGCGTCGGCTTCCCCGCGGGTGTGTTTGCCTTTGGCGACCAGCTTTTCCATATCCTTTTGCACACATTTTTGCGCATTTTCCAAGGCGGACGAAAAGGTGTCCACATTGATTACCGTGAAGCCGGCCTGCGCAGCGGTCTCCGCAATTCCGCAGCCCATCATCCCAGCCCCGACAACTCCAATTTTCATGCTGGCTCCTTCTTTCCTTGTTTTTCTGATTTGTTTCATATTGTTTCGTAATCCATTTCTCTGATAAACGAAATATATTTAGAAATATTTCTCTTGTAATTGAATCATACTACCTGTGTTTAGTAATTTCAATACTTTTTAAATAATCAAATTAAATATTAATGTAAAAATTTTTATATTATAATTATGCAATAACCACAGTTTAAAAAGTTTTTTTAGAAATCTTAGCAAATTTGCATAAACAAATTGCGACTAAAATTTCTTTTATAAAAAATTATTTTTGAAATTTTTTCACATTTTTATTAGGCATTCATAAAAACTCATTGAAACAAAGGTGAGAAAGCGCTATAATCAGTACAGAGGGGGAGTTTCAATGCAAAAACACACCATTCAGGATATTGCCCAGATCGCCGGCGTATCGCCGGCGACCGTTTCCCGCGCGCTGAACAATTTCCCGGGCGTGCGCGGCGAAAGCCGCCGAAAAATCCTTTCTGTTGCAAAATCGCTTGGATATGCGCCCAAAATCGCAATGAACCGCGCCACCGGAGACTGCGGTTCGATAATCGGCATCGTGATCGGCGGAGATCTGCGCAATCCTTTCTATGCGGAAATTGCTTATCATATGGAGAAACGGCTGAAACGATACGGGTATCTCCCCGTCCTGTTCCCTTTTTCCAATTTTCAGAAACCGCAGGCCCGCTCCAGCACCCCATGCCTCCCACAGAGACTGAGCGGACTCATCCTCATATCTGTCGACGAACCGCCCGAATTTCTCGACTCGCTCAAGTCCCTGACCATCCCGACGGTGCTTCTGCTCAACTATTCGGTCGGCAGCGAGATGAGCTGCAGCGTGGTCATCCTGGACGACTTCCAATCGGGTTACACCGCAACCCGCCACCTCATCGAGTACGGCCACACCAAGATCGCCTTCCTGACCGGGCCGGAGCGCTCCGCGGTAAGCGCCGCGCGCCTGCAGGGATACCGGCAGGCACTCGGGTACTACAATATCCCCTTCCGGGAAGATATGGTATATCCAGGGGATTTTACGCTGGAACGCGGTCGAAAGACTGCGCTTGCCTGCATCGCCAAAGGTGAGTTGCCGACCGCACTCATCTGCTGCAATGATCTGATGGCCATCGGTTTTCTGGACGAATGCGAACATAACGGCATCAAAATTCCAGAGGAAATTTCGGTCATCGGTTTTAACGACATCCCCAGCGCCTCGCTCGAGCGGATCGCACTGACCACAATGCGCCAGTCCACCGCCGAAATGGGCTTCCAGGCGGTGGAATTGCTGCATAAAAAGATCAGCCGCCCCGAAAGCGGCAATGAATATGTAATCCTGGATTCCCAGCTGATTGTGCGCCGGACTACCGGCGTCCTTCCTGCGGATCGGAAACAAAAATAAGGAGATCCCCCGTATGGTACATCCATACAGGGGATCTCCTTTTTCACACGGATTCAGATATCGTCGTACCGGACTATGAAATGCTTTTCATTTGGGAGAGTTTCCCGCGGTTCAGTCTCCACCGTTTCCACTTGGACGCGCCGGGTTCCTTTTTTCATCCGGCGAAGGAATGTATTCACACGGTCCTGCGGCCCCTGGATTTCCAATTCGACCCTGCCGTCCGGCCGGTTTCGCACCCAACCCGTCAATCCGCCCAACAGCGCCAGACAGCGCGAAAAAAAACGAAATCCAACATCTTGTACGCGTCCGGACACCAGTACATACCATCTGATCTTCTGCATCAGAACCCCTCACAATCTTTAAAAGCCTACAATAAGCCTGTCAAAATCTGAACGTCTCTTATTTTAGTGGATTTCACCGCATCTGGCAAGCGGCCTATGAAATATTGCAGGAAAATCAACTTGTTTTCATCCAATAAATAGAAAACATTCCAAACCGCTTGCGCAATTGCGACGGATTGCTTATAATAATACCAAATAGGGGTGGTCGTGTGGAAAAATATACCGCCCGGGATATTGCCGAATTGGCTGGGGTTTCCCCCGCCACAGTGTCCCGCGTGTTGAATGGAACAGCTGGAGTTGGACAGGAAAAACGGGCAAAAATTCTAGAAATTGCCCGATCTCTCGGTTATGCGCCGAGCGGTTCCTCCTATGAAAACAGAAGGGCCCGTTCTTCAAATATTGTCGCAATTTTTATCCGCGATGTGCGCAATCCTTTCTACGCGGATATCATCTATCATGCGCAGGAGGCCCTGCTTGAAAATGGGTATATCCCCGTCGCAATGCCGTTCAAGGGCACCCTGCAGGAATTGCAGGAGCTGGCAAAAACCGATGTGCCATCGAGTTTCGGCGGGGTCCTTATGATGCCGCCCGCCGACCCCGAACAGGCAAAGGAAGCGGTCCGTCTGTTCTCCTGCCCAATGGTGCTGCTGCTCAACCGTCATCTCAACGATTTCGACGGCAACGTCGTTATCCAGGATAACTTCCAGGCCGGCTATACCGCAGCGCGTCATCTCATCGAGCTCGGCCACCGGCACATCGCTTTCCTGATGGGTCCGGCAGATTCCCCCGCCATGATTGCCCGCTACGATGCTTACCGGCAGGCGCTCAAAAATTATAATCTTCCTTATCGGGACGATTATCTCATTCCCGGAGATCTGACGATGGAATGCGGTCGCCGATCCGCCCAGGCTTATCTGCCGCGGCTCGACCAGCTGCCGCATGCGCTCATCTGCTGCAATGATCTGATGGCGATCGGTTTTCTGGACGAATGCCGCAAACGTCAGGTTTCTATCCCGGAAACGATGTCGATTATCGGCTTTGATGATATCCCATTTTCCGCTGTGGCAGGCATCGACCTCACCACCATGCGTCAGAAGTCGGGCGAGATGGGCAGGCGTGCCGCCGAGCTTCTGCATAAGAAAATCTCCGCGCCGTCCAGCGCGAATGAGTGTGTGATCTATGATCCCCAGCTCATCGTGCGCAAGACCACCGGACCAGCTGGCGGCTGATTTTGTATTGTTTATCATGTGATAAAAACGGCCCTCCGCAGTTTCCTGCGGAGGGCCTTGTTCTGTTTGGAAGCCCTGTCGCCGAAAGGCAGGCCACTGCAAAAGCCCCCTTCTAACGGATTACCCGCTGGTCGTAAGGCATCCCGCACCCCTCGGCCGACAATTGGAAATAGTCAAGCAGCAGGCGGTCGATATCAGTCGTCTTCAGCTTGGATTTGATTTCATTTAGGCAGTCCTTGGCAAGTTGCACGCTCTGGCAGGAGGCATGCAGCGAAAAGGCGCGCAGCGGTTCGACGTTTCCGTCGAAGAACTTCTCCAGGGAAGCCGCTTCCTGCAGAAAATCGTCCTCCAACGCCTGAAAGCGTTCCTGTACCACAGGTGCGAACCGGTCATAATTGAGCGCAATGTAGCGCTCCAGCGCAATAAATACCCACCACTGGTCACGCTCATCGAACAGCGCGTGCGCGTGCTGGAGATCCTCCGGCAACCAGTGGATATTATAAAACGGTCGGAACACCGAACAGCAGGGCGGAGACATGCTGTTCCAGTAGGTAAAACGCAGCGGTTCCGGCGCATCCGCCCGGATCACCACAACCGCGCTTGCCGCCGAGGTACTGCCGCTGAGCCCGCCTGAATGTCCACAGACGCCTGGCACCTTGGCCGCGGCGCGCCCATAGAAGAGACTTTCCTGTGGGGTGCCCTCATAGTGGTCACGCAGATTTTGCATCATCATCTTGGGGGTAAAGGGCTCCCGGCCCTCCATCAGGTACCGCAGGCGCGGAAAGCGCAGAAAGCTTTTTACATCGGCAAAAACAAGATCGCTGCGGGTGAAGCAGTTGGCCGCGTCGATGCGTTCCCCGGGCAGCGTCCAGCCTTTTTCAGCAGCCGTTCGCAGCGTATCCCGCCCAATGCGGTCGTAGTCATCCCGGATGGAATAGCAGTTCGAGAGATAGCCAACGTGTTCGATCTTTTTTGCCACCCAGCAGCGCTGCATCGATTCAAAGCGGTAGGCATCCTTCGCATCCGCGATGATATAGTTGCCGTTGAAGCGTTGGTCGCGCGTCGCCGGATTACCGCCGGTTCCATAGGTTTCCAGCAGTTCCCCCATCACTGTCACGGCGTTCGCCGCGTTGTCGGCACGCTCGAGTGCCAGCCGCAGGATATCCATTCCCAAAAGTCCCCAGCGCCGCTCGGGGATCTCCCTGCCATAGACCGCTTCGTTTCCAATGACAACGCCCCGCTCGTTGACCCCGATTTCAAACCCGAAGATTGCGTAGGGGCGCGAGCCGAAGCAGGCATAGGTGTGGGAGGCCTGCGGGATGCGGATATAGGTGCATTCCACCTGCGCCCTCTCTGGATAATCCCGCGCGGGATAAAAGCAGAACGGCTGTGATTCGTTTAAAGGACGGTCACTGTTCTTGCCAAAGATAGTGCTGCCGTCCGCCGTGGCTTCCGGCAGCGCAACCATAGAAGAACACCCTCCGCCTTCATTCATATGATACATAACTTCTTCTCCTTCTTTGGGCGGCCTGCAAAACGGATCATTTTGCAGGCCGCCCATTTGCCGGTGCGGATCTGATCAAACGACGGAAGGTAACGGCAGGTCGGCCACTTCCGGATGCTTCTTCAGATACCATTTGGTCATCAGGAAATAGTAGGCGATACCCGCCCCAAGGATACTGGCAAAATACATGAAGCTGCTGAGAATACAGCCCACACCAAAGCCGATGAGCATGGAATAGATGGCCGCGAGGCTGAATCCCTTGTCATAACGGTATTTGCCTTTCGACCAGTAGAGGTCCTCAAGCGTATACTCGCGGTGACGGATGATGAAATAGTCGACCACCGAAATGGCAAAGATCGGACCCATAAAGCTGCCGAAATAGGTGATGATGTTATTCAGATAGTTGATGAGGCTCCACGGCTGGATCAGGATGGCAATGATGCCGAAAATGAACGCCGCTTGCCGGATACTGAGCCGCTTCTTAGAGAAATTGGAGATGGTGATAGCCGGTCCATACATATTCGCGACCGGATTGGTGGAGAGCAGCGCAAAAACGATGAATATCTGTGCCGCCACCGCCAAGGCGGTGGATTTCGCGCCAAAAACATTGCTGAACATGATGATCGGATTCCAATTTCCAGTGGTGGCGTTCGAGATGACGCCCAGGCCGTTGACCAACATACCTGTCGGCAGAAGGCCGATGATCTGTGCAATCACATATTTAAAATTCGACTTCCACCAACTTTTTGAGACCGCGTCGCTGGTATAGACGTCGCGGGTGACGTCCTGCATCTTTTCCATGACGCCCACCCAAGCGCCCACATACGCGACAAAGGCCGCCGCAAAGATCGGAAAATTGGAAAAGGTGAACGCGGTGCCGCCCTGCGTGAGAATCTGTCCAAAGCTCATGCCTGACTGCTGTACGAGCGAATAGTAAGCGTAACCGCACATCACAAGCAGAATTGGTGTGGCGACCCAGCTACAGTATTTGAGTAACTTGATACCATAAAAGCAAAGATACATCTGGATGGCCATAAATACCAGCACACCGATAAGCGTATTCGACACGCCAAAGAGCATCCGGGAAATTTCTGAAAGCGCCTCGCCGCCGGCCCAGGTGTTAATACCCAGCCAAAAGACCAGTGGGATACATTCAAAGAAGCCCACGATAGCAGCCCCGCGGTATCCAAAGGAGGCCTTGATCGCCACTATGAAGGGAATGCCGTACTTGAGCCCCATATCCTGTACACAGCCCAGAATCACACCGATGGTCAGCATGCCCAGCACGATGATGACATAGACCTGCCCCACCGAAAGGGTCGGATAGAGCTGCCCGGCGATCATCATTGCGCCGAGGTTCACTTCCATGCCGACCCACAGGGTGATCAGCGAGATCATGCCGACCTGGCGTTTGGCATAATTGACAGGTTTCGTATCGTCGTTGATGAGGTCGCATTTCTCGGGCATATCAAAATTAATCATGTTGTCCCTCCTCCATCTTAAAAGGTTATGTCGAAGCCCTTCATGGTTTTTGTCTCGAGGTACGCGCGGCTCAGCGTTGCTACATTTTTATGCCCAGTCTGTACCAAGCTCTCCGCCAACCGTACCGCCAGGGTCACCCCGTCAAGCACCGGTACGCCGAGTTTTTCGGTGAATTCACGGGCGGCCGCCGCAAAACCCGCACATCCCAGCAGGATGCATCGAGCGCCGTCCTCCTCCACCGCAAGTCGGCTCTGTTCAAAAAGCGCGTCGAGCCCGCACTGCGGGTTCTCTCGAAATTCCAAAACGCCCACATGGGTCGGGCGGATTGATTTGCAGAGCTTTTCCGCGTGGTAGGAGACCATCCGAAATTCGTTAAGCCTCCTGGTTGCATCCAGCACGGTAACAATGGAAAAATTGGGGGCGAGCATCCGCGCGTAGGTCACGGCCGCTTCACAGATGCCGACCACTGGCTTTTCGGTGATCTCCCGGCCCGCTTCGAGTCCGGGGTCACAGAAACAGGCGGTGATATAGGCGTCCGCGCCGCCCTCTTTTTCCGTTCTGGCAATTGTGTCAACCACACCGATCGACGCATAGTTGAATTCCAGGTAGCATTCGATGGCCGACGGCCCGATCCGCGGGCTGACCGCGTCGACCTGCACGCCAGGGCCGGCTGCTGTACGGGCAGTCGCCTCGATATCGCGGGTCATCGGCAGGACAATATTTGGATTGATCACCAATATTTTCATCATAGTCCCTCCCATCGTTCGGGTGCCTCAGACGGATAACCACCCCTTCAGAGGTACTCGGACTTTGGCGCAGTAAATCGCCACATCGGATCGGGATGGTTGATGCACTTCCAATACATTTCCCGAAGGTACGAAACCAGCTTGTCGGAGGCCGCTTTGGTCTTTTTGTAGTCCTCCCAGAAAGCGGGCATCAGACTCCGCAGTTCCGCAAGCAACGCTTTTTCGTCGATGGAAACGATCTTGTGGCCGTCGATGACAATTTTTCCGCGGATGATGGATTTTTCAATTGAAGTGCCGTTTTCGCAATAGACCAGATGGTTTTTGAGATTCTCCGGGGTAGTCAGCGGCCCGAACGCATCGGTCGTGAGGTCCAAAATCAGCAGGTCGGCCTTTTTGCCCTCCTCGAGCGATCCGATCTCGTCCGAGCGTATCAGGCTGCGGGCCGCATTTTTGGTGGCCATCTGAAGGACCTCCCCGCTGGTGGGGGCTTTTGTGAAATCCGGCTGGGTGACCTTATGCAGCAACGCGGTGGTCTTGATCACCTCGAAAATATTGTAGCTGTCGTTGCTGCTCATGCCGTCGGTGCCGAGACAGACGTTGACCCCGGCTTCCCGCAGCTTGATGATCGGCATGACGCCGCTGCAGAGCTTCAGGTTGCTCACCGTATTATGCACCGCGTTGATGCCGGTGCGGGCATAGACTTCCAGATCCTTTTCATCCACCCAAATGTTGTGAGCGATGGTTGTGCGCGGTGCGAGAATCCCAACAGATTCGGCGAACTGCGCGATGGTGGATCCATAAAATTCATGCCCGGTGACCCGTTGCGCACGGGTTTCGCAGATGTGGATATGGTACGGCAGATCGTATTGTTCCGCCAGTCTGAACATCCGCTGCAGATGCGCGATATCGCACCGCTGCGGCGCGCCGGTAGAAACGACAATCTTCACGTCTTCCTTGCCGTTCCATGCCTGGATGATCTCCTCCTGGGTATGGTAAATTTCGTCCGAACCGCGCGAGTTGGGAATGCTGTCCTGTACCTCCTTGGGGAAGATCTCCCGCAGATAGGGGATCATATCGCACAGGTGTTTTGTCGTCTCGGTCATAGAAACGTTCGCGCGCAGCCCTGCGTCAACATACGCCTGAATGGCGGCGCTCTCCCCTTCCAGCGTTGCGAACGGAATCTCATGGAAGTCGTCCTGTACCGAGGTGACCCCGCTTTTGAGCATGCCAATCGCACCTAGCATCGTGCGCAGATAGATCAGCCGATGGGAAATCGGCCCATACGCAAGCGGCGGATAGGTGTAGAGCATCCATATTTCGAGCGGCAGATTGTCCAGATAGCCCTTGAATAAGTTTTCCTGTGAGTGCAGATGTGCGTTGACAAGGCCTGGCATCACCAGTTTGCCGGTACAGTCGATGACCTGGTCGCCCGGCTGTGAATTCAGCCCACGGCCGATTTCACTGATCAAGTCGTCTTCGATCAAAAGATCACCATTTTCGAGAATCTCGTCCTTTTCGTTCAGGGTCATGACGAGCGCATTTTTGAGTAATTTCCGACGGATATTTTCCATGCTTTACCCTCCTTCTCAAAGTGACCTGTGGCGGTTACACGAACCGTATCGGTTATTCATCCACTTCAGCGACCGCACGGATCGGGGACCCTGTGCCGCCTCTGACTTTGAGCGGGAAGCCGTAGAACATGAAACGTTTATTGACAACCGGGCGCAGATCCGCCAGGTATTCGATGTGGATCAGCCAATGTTCCTTGGTTACAAGATGCGAAGGGAACCACGGTGCTTTGGGATTGTCGGTGCTGGGGGCGTCGATACCGAAATTCTTGACCTTCTTATTGACCAGCCATTCGGTTCCTGGGCCATCGAGTCCGGCGTAACGGGTTAAAAAGTCCTTGTCGTCATGATGATAGGCCCAGGCGCCGGTGAAGAGCAGAACAATGTCGTCCGGCCGGATCTCCTGCCCTGCGGCTCTGAGTTTCTCTTCCGCCCTGTCGAGGATTTCAGGTGTGATGAAGCCATCGCGGTCGGTTTCGGAGACATCCAGGCAGACCGCCGTCCCGTAGAACTTGTCGAGCGGGATCTGTTCAATCGACGGTGCGGCTGGATCGTCAGTCATATGGGTGACCGCATCCACATGGGTGCCGCCGTGATCACTGACCATGATGCCGCGGGATTCCCAGGAATACCCACCCGGCTCCTTTAAGGTGCCTTCATGGGTATCGTGGGTCCAGACCACGGTACGCACATGTCCCGGCCAGATAGGCATACCCATGTAGAGTTCCTGTGTCAGATCGTATACTTTCTTTGCCATTTGTGAGACCTCCTTCATAATTGTATATGGACATTTATGAAAAAGGCCGGAAAGATCCTCTGCAAACCAGCAGCAACCAAAGCTTCCTGTTCGTACCCATTTCCCGTGCCAATTAGAAAAAACAATTGACAGAAATCAGGAAACAGCGTAAACTGGAAAACGGTTAAGCTACGCTTCCCCAAGTGTAATTAACCATCTGGCTGTTGCGGAGGACCAGTCCGCAGCAGCCTCTTTTTTACTGTGATTTCAAAGTATCTCACGGGCCTTTTTTCCCGGAAAGGCGTTGATTGAACTCTTGGACGTTGCCACGGTGGAAAGCCGCGGACAGCTGGAAATGGATCTGGGTGTAGGCGCGCGCTAGTTCGGCATGGCCGTTGACAATGGCATCTACCATGTTCTTGTGTTCCATCACTGAATTTACATACCTGCGTTCATTGAATTGGGTCGCAAAAGCCAGGCTTCCCAGATGGCTCTGGATATCGCAGACATAATCGTAAAGTGCGGAGTTCCGGCTGATTTTCGCAATGGCGCCATGCAGCCGATGATCCAGATTCCCCATCTTGTTTGGCTCAAAAGGATCCCGCTCCATGATGTCCTGGATGCGCAAAAGTTCCGCCTTCTCCGAATCGGTGGCGTTCATGGCAGCCAGAAAGGACGCTTCGGTAGAGAGAAGCCCCCACACCTGGATCATCTCAAATACTTTCAGATCATCGAGCCCGTCGGCTACCATCACCCCGCAGCGCGGAATATATGTGAGCAGTCCTTCGGACTGCAGGACACGGAATGCTTCCCGGATGGGGGTACGGCTGACGCAAAATTCGGCTGACAGTTCCACCTCCCGCATTTTTTTGCCCGGCGGGAGTTCCCCGCTGATAATTTTTTTGCGTAGTACTTCGACGATCGAAGTCACGATTAATTGATCACCAGATTTCACAAGTACACCTCGTTGTATACAAAATTCGCAAAATTTTCTTAAATTTAACGTTTCTTACGATAAATAATGGATTTTTGCATGCAATTTTTATTAACTTGATGATAGCATCCCCCAAAAGGCATGTCAATACCATTCGAGGAAATTCCATCGACTTTACAAAGATTCCGAAATCCTTTTGTACAGAATTGCAATAGAGCAGGCCTTAACAAATATAAAATCAGGTTTGTCAGAGATGTCCTTGTCCGGAAACGTCCTCTCCAGAGCACTTTTCATTGTGAGCTGCATCTGTGGAGTCCATCATCCCAGCCAATTAATTGTATGTAAAATTGGAAACGAGCCACGATCCGGTAGGTTTTCCCCTCCCGCTTTGCACCCGTTTATGAATGGAATCCACATGGCTTCAGCTTTGCACACTCTGCAAATACAAAAAGACCGCCCACACCAAAAAGGTGTGGGCGGTCCGCCAAACATTTGGCGCGCGTGAAGGGACTCGAACCCCTGACCTACTGGTTCGTAGCCAGTCACTCTATCCAGCTGAGCTACACGCGCATCTATGAACGGCATCCGACGAGAGCGCTTCCGCTTCATAACAAGCCTGTCCAGCCTGCCCTTACGGAGCTTTCGTCAGCCCTACTATAATACTATATTTACCAAGCGAAGTCAAGTATTATTTTATATTTTTTCCGGCCGCGCCATATTTTTGACGCGGCCGGAAAAAATCATTCCAAAACATAGATATCCAGAATTTTGCGCCCGTTGAGCGCGCTTTCCGCATAGGTGTCGTAGAACAGGTCCACATCCACGATCCCCTGCATCAAGCCTGTCCCGGTATCGGCCGCGATCGCACAGCCGTAGATGAAGCTGTTGTCACGCGAAACGATATAGAGTTTGGAACCGTACGGGATTTCCCGTGGGTCCACCGCCACATGCCCCGGAACCGCATAGCGTCCGCTGGCAGTCTTTGCGCCCGGGCGGGCGCTATAGCCGGTAGCGATCTGTTCGGTCAGCAGTCTGGCATATTCCATCGGCTTTCCATGTTCATCCACATCCAAATCGAAATCCAGGGGTGAAACCGCTGCCACCGATCCGATTAAAATGGTTTCAGTCACCGGCTGTCTGGTCACATGCTCACCAAGCAGCTGCACGTCCTCTTTCACCCCATCTACTGTGCGCCGCACATAGGTTTGGGTGTTGATCCCATCGATGCCCGGCTGGATGGTCCGGGTCGCGCCCACGCGCAGCAGAGAGGTGTTTTTATGCACCGTCTTATAGGGAATCGGTTTGTCCACCGTATACCGCTCATATTCCACCCGCTGCAGCTGGATTTTATCTCCTTGTTCCAGCGGTTTGTCGGACGCGGGGCTGAGCAGGTCATTGCCGTCGTAGGTGATGCCCTGCTGATAAAGAAGTTCCCCCACGGTCGTACCACGTTTGACCTGATAAAGGGTGGTCGCACCGTCAACGGTGATGCTGGCTTCCAGCAGGTGGTCCGCATTGATCTGTGCAAAGTGTCCGGATATCCCGGAAAAATTGATGTCCTTTGACGAAAGCATTCCGCTCCCAAATTGCTGCAGAATTTTTTCCGGCTGATCTTCCATGGTAAAAGTGATCGTACGCTGATCCTGATCCATGTAGTAAACAACGTTGGTACGGGTGGTGATCTGGAATACCACAAAGGCCAGCACCACCGACAACATGCTTACCGCAAAGGCCCGGCTGCGCATAAATCTGCCCAGCGCGCGGACTTTGTTCCATAGGTTTATCATAGTTACTCCTTCTCGCTTTTCCATCCGCAGGCAAGCCCGCGGAGACCTACATAGGGTGTACTCTGTCAGTTGGATTTGCGCAATTGATGTTGGAAAAATCACCCTGTGCTTAGTATAGCAGAGCAGTTGCCATTATATTCAATATCCACAGTTTTGTCAAATTCCGGTTGTGCAATATCTTCGCCCAAATGGCGCTTTATCTGTTTTTTTAAAATGTTTTGTGACAAATCTGGACAAATTTTCTACAATCCAAAGTCGGGCTTGCGGTAAATATTCACAAAAATTTTACTACAATTTTTCCTGCTCTAACATTCATTTGCGAGGCATATTTGCAAAACACGGCCGACAAGAAAACGCGAAGACGAAAAAGGGCCTCCCGAAAAACGGGAGGCCCTTTGACAAGCAATATACTGAAATCAGCGTTTGGAGAACTGCGGAGCGCGGCGGGCCGCTTTGAGTCCGTACTTCTTACGCTCTTTCATACGAGGATCACGGGTAAGGAACCCGGCCTTCTTCAGGATGGGGCGCATCTCATCGCTCGACTGGAGCAGCGCACGGGAAATGCCATGGCGGATCGCGCCTGCCTGGCCGGAAACGCCGCCGCCGGTAACGGTGCAGACGACATCGAACTTGCCGACTGTATCGGTCAGGTTCAGCGGCTGGCGGACAACCAGTTTCAGGGTTTCAAGGCCGAAATAATCGTCGATGTCACGGCCATTGATGGTGATGGAGCCGGTGCCGGGATACAGCCGTACACGGGAAACCGACTGTTTTCTTCTGCCGGTGCCGTAAAAATAAGGTCTCGATTCGTACATTCTTTTTATCCCCCTTCCTTACAGTGTCCATGCCTGCGGTTTCTGCGCGGCATGGTTATGCTCTGCGCCTTTGAAAACGCGGCATCTGGTGAGCGCTTTGCGGCCGATCGTGGTGTCAGGGATCATGCCCTTCACAGCCAGCAGCATCGCTTTCTCCGGGGATTCCTGCATAAAGATTCTGTATTTAACCTCTTTGAGGCCGCCGACCCATCCGCTGTGATGGCGGTACATTTTCTGCTCGAGCTTTTTGCCGGTCAGAACCGCTTTCTCGACATTGATGATGATGACGTGATCACCGCAGTCAACATTCGGGGCGAAGTCGGGCTTATGTTTGCCGCGCAGGATGTTGGCAGCGGTGGCCGCCGTACGTCCAAGCGGTTTTCCAGCAGCGTCGAGAATATACCACTTGCGGGTAATTTCGGCTGCTTTAGGCATTGTAGTAGACATACCGTTTCCTCCAAATTTCTTCAGTATTATTCTAATTCCATTAGACGACAGTTTGTATTATAACCTGCCGGGCACGGCATGTCAACACTTTTTTCAGAAAAATTTAATTTACAAAATGGATACTCCCATTTTCGCCTGTTTTCTCTTTTATTCTCTCGTATGCTCAAAACCCAAATCACGTTTTTTCAAAATTTCCGGGCGTGACCGCGGCGCTTGCGAGGATCTGCTCCAGCACCGCGCTCTGCGCCGCCAGGTCGTTTTCGTCCGGATAGGCATTCATTCCAATCCGGTAATCGCCCGAAAGGATCTCGTAGACGCGCGGCACCGTGACCCGGATTTCCGGTCCGCCGCCATCCATCACGGACGGTTCCCCAATATATGCCGCGGCCGGGCGGCTATCGATCACAAGGTCGGTGCGCGGGGTCATTTCGGGCGAATCGCTGATGTTCTTTTCGTCCGGGAAGCCCTCCCATTCCATATTCCGCCCGCCGAAGATATCGAGCATCTTCCTGCCATTTTCATCCGAAAAGCTGATCGAGCTGGTCATACCGTTTTCGTCCGGCTCCGAGCCGTTCGTCCAGCCTGCCGGAACAGCGAGTGCCAGCCCGTTATAGCCGATCTCCTTGCGGTCCGCTTGGTCATAGACCGCAAGGCGCACCACAAAGACCTGCCAGCCGTCCGGCACAAAACGCGGCGCGCAGTCCGTCGCTGTGAGCGGCTTTTCAGTCTCCGGCACGGAGGTTTCCGGTTCTACCGCTTCGGAAGCTTCGGGTTCGGATATGGACGAAACGCCGGGGACCGGCGGCGCGGAGGATACGGAGGTATCCGGCACTCCGGCCTGGGACTGGCAGCCCACGAGCAGAAGCAGGGCACATAGAAGCGCTGCAAATGTTTTTTTCATAACGGAAGATTCTCCTTTCCGCAAATACTGCTTACGAATGAAACCACCCACATGCAAAAAGTGGGACAGGCATCCCGCTTCTGCGCCGTCAGACCACCTGGAACAGGTAGAATTTCAGGTAGTCGGTCTCCGGCACATTCCAGAGGATCGGATGGTCGGGAGCCTGCTGGCGCGCTTCGATCTGCCGCAGCTGCACCGCCGCGTCGCGCGCCGCGGCGTGCAGCATCTTCCGAAACAGCTCGTCGGTCATGAAGTGCGAACAGGAACAGGTGGCCAGATATCCGCCGCGCGGCAGCAGTTTCATGGCGCGCAGGTTGATCTCCTTGTAGCCGCGCGACGCGGACTCGACCGTTTTGCGGCTTTTGGTGAAAGCCGGCGGGTCAAGGATGATAAAGTCATATTTCTGGGGGCTGTTTTCGAGGGTGGGCAACAGGTCGAATACATTTGCCGCCTGAAAGTCCATAAGGCCGTCAAGGCCGTTTCGCTTCGCGTTTTCCCGCGCGAGCGCTACCGCCGCTTCCGAGATGTCCACCGCCGTGACATGTCCCGCGCCGCCTTTCGCGGCGTTCAGGGCAAACGATCCGGTGTGGGTGAAGCAGTCGAGCACCCGTTTGCCTTTCGCAAGCTTTGCCACCGCCTGCCGGTTATATTTCTGGTCAAGGAAAAAACCGGTCTTTTGTCCGTTCTCGAAGTCCACCAGGTATTCGATTCCATTCTCGGTGATGATCGTTTCGGTGTTTTCCGGGGGCGTCACGCCGGGCAGCGGGTACCAGCCCTTGCTCTGCTCCAGCCCTTCAAGCTCCCGGATCGCCACATCGTTGCGCTCATAGATACCGCGCACCGCCTGCCCGTCCGCTGTGAGCACCCGGTAAAGGGCGGGAAACAGCACCGGTTTCAGCCGCTCGATGCCGAGCGAAAGGGTTTGGGTGACCAGCACATCCCCGAATCGATCGACGGTGAGGCCAGGGAACTGGTCCGCTTCCCCAAAGATCACCCGGCAGCAGGAGAGATCCTGTTCCCCCATGACCGCCTTGCGGTATTCCCATGCGTAATGGAACCGGCGCTCCCAGAAGGCCTCGTCGAAACGGTCGTTCGCGTTGCGGGAGATGAGCCGGATGCGGATCTTAGATTTTTCGCTGAGCAGCCCGGTGCCCAGATACCGGCCCTTGTCGCTTACCACATCGACAAGCCCGCCGTTTTCATACGGGCCGGAAAGCTTTGCGACCTCCGTGTCATATACCCACGGATGCCCGCCTTCCAGGGCGTTCTGGCCTTTTCGGGTGATCTGCGCCTGCGGAAAATTGCGTTCTTTCATCTGCTTCCTCCAAAACAGGGGAAACTTCCGGATGAAGTTTCCCCTGCAAAATACTTCGGGTTTATTCTTCTTTCTGGATGTCGAGCTTGAGCGAAAGCTCTTTGAGGGCCTGCTCGTCCACCTCAGCCGGGCACTGAGTCATCAGTTCGCTCGCATTCTGCACCTTCGGGAAGGCGATCACATCGCGGATCGAATCCTTCTGGAGCATCAGCATCACCAAACGGTCAAGGCCATAGGCCATGCCGCCATGCGGCGGCGCGCCGTACTTGAACGCGTCGATCAGATAGCCAAACTGCGCGTGCGCGCGCTCCTCGGTGAATCCAAGCGCCTTGAACATCCGATCCTGCAGCTCCGGATTGTTGATACGGATCGAACCGCCGCCGACTTCGCAGCCGTTGAGGACCATATCGTAGGCGCGGGCGTTGCAGTGGGCCGGGTCGCTTTCGAGTTTGTCGAGGTCCTCGAGCGCCGGGTGGGTAAATGGATGGTGCTTGGCGACCAGCCGGTCCTCCTCTTCGCTGTATTCGAAAAGCGGGAATTTGGTGACCCACAGGAAGTTGAAAGTGTCCTTTTGGATCAGATCGAGCCGGCGTGCCAGTTCACAGCGCAGCGCGCCCAGGCTGTCATAAACGACCTGGCTGCTGCCGTCGGCCACCACCAGGATCACGTCGCCGGTCTGGGCTCCCATGCGCGCGCGGATGGCGTTTTTCTCGTCCTCGGTGAGAAATTTTTCATATGAGGAGGATTCCGCGTCCGCAGTCAGCCGGGTAAAGGCAAGACCCTTGGCCCTGTAAGTTTTGACAAAATCGGTAAGTTTGTCGATCTCTTTGCGGGAGAGGTTTGCCGCCGCGCCCTTCACGTTGATGGCGCGCACGCTGCCGCCCGCCTCCAACGCGCCTTTGAACACCTTGAATTCACAGTTCGCGAGCAGATCCGACAGGTCGCAGAGTTCCAGTCCGAAGCGGGTGTCCGGCTTATCCGAGCCGAAACGGTCCATCGCTTCCTGGTAAGGCATCCGCAAAAACGGCGTCTGCACCTCGATGCCCAGCACGTCCTGGAAAACGCGGGCCATGAAACCCTCGTTGACGGCCATAACGTCCTCTTCTTCGACAAAGGACATCTCCATATCGATCTGGGTGAACTCCGGCTGGCGGTCAGCGCGCAGGTCCTCGTCACGGAAGCACCGCGCGATCTGCATATAGCGGTCGTAGCCGGAAAGCATCAGCAGCTGCTTGTACTGCTGGGGCGACTGCGGCAGCGCATAAAAACAGCCCGGTTTCACGCGGGAGGGCACCAGATAGTCGCGCGCGCCTTCCGGCGTGGACTTGATGAGCATTGGGGTTTCGATCTCAAGGAAGCCGTTCTCATCATAATAGTCGCGGGCGATCTTGACGATCTTGTGGCGCATCATCAAAGCGACCTGCATCTCGCCGCGCCGCAGGTCGAGGTAGCGGTATTTGAGCCGCAGCTCCTCTTTGACGTTAGTGTGGTCAGTGATCTCAAACGGCGGGGTCTGCGCCTTGGCGAGCACCCGCAGATCTCCTGCATAGATTTCAATTTCACCAGTGGGGATTTCATGGTTCACCGATTCGCGGCGGCGCACCACGCCTTTCACCATCAGCACGTATTCCGCGCGCGCCGAAGCGGCTTTTTCGTGTACATCGCGGGCGGTGCCGTCATCAAAGGCGAGCTGCACAATACCGCTTCGATCCCGCAGATCGATGAAAATGAGGTTGCCAAGATCACGGGTTTTCTGCACCCACCCGCAGGCTACCACTTCTTTGCCGATATCGTCCGCGGTGAACTGTCCGCAGTATTTGGTTCGTTTAAGTCCCTGCATGGTATCCATTTTTTTATAGTCTCCCTTTTCTGTAAATTTAGATTGTATTGCGGCCTGACCGGCGCGGTGCGCCGCGCTCCACGGGTTACTTTTCGGACGAACGAAAAGTAACCAAAAGTTCGCGCAAGGGGACTAGCCGACCCCTTGCGAAATCCCGGCGGACGCCTTGCCAAAACTCGCGCCGCAAACGCTCCCAACACACGGTCAGCTCAGGGCTGAAGCCGGCGTTTTGCGCTCCCAACGCGCATTTTTCAATCGGTTTTTCCTTCAATCCCCAGCATCGGACAGCGCTTGCACTCAGTAGCGCAAAACGGAACCCATGGTGCCGTCGGTGAATTCATTCAGGTCACTCAGTGTTTCGCCATAGATGTAACGAGTCAGGTCGTTCGGGTCGAGAAAGACTGTTTCACTTTCTCCGCTGTCCATCCGCTTGATTTTCACGCTGCCCTCGGCAAGCTCATTGTCGCCGATGATACAGCTAAACTTTGCATGCAGCTTATCCGCATATTTCATCTGCGCCTTGATACTGCGCCCCACGGTGTCGCAGTCGACGTAAAAGCCCTCCTCGCGCAGCGCGGCGCAGAGCTCCGCCGCTTTCCGGGAAGCGGGTTCTCCCATACTGCCGATATAAAGCATGCAGGGCTTGGCGTCCGGGAATGCGCACCCCTGCTGTTCCATCACGAGCAGCAGCCGTTCCAGCCCCATCGCAAATCCAACCGAAGGGGTGGGGGCGCCGCCGAGCAGCTCGATCAGTCCATCGTACCGCCCGCCGCCGCAGACGGTCCCCTGTGCGCCGATGCCGGTCGCGACAAATTCAAACACCGTGCGGGTATAGTAGTCAAGCCCGCGCACGATAGTCGGGTTCACCTGGTAGGAAATACCCATTGCGTCGAGATTGCCCTTGAGTGTTTCAAAGTGCGTACGGCAATCGTCACAGATATAATCGAGCACGACTGGAGCGCCCTTCGCAATCTCCGCGCAAACCGGGCTTTTGCAGTCTAGGATGCGCATCGGATTCTTGTCTAGCCGGCCGCGGCAGGTTTCGCAGAGCTCATCGATATGCGCGGTAAAGTAGTCCTTGAGCGCCGCGTGGTATTTCGCGCGGCATTCCGGACAGCCGATCGAGTTGAGCTCGAGCCGCAGATCCTTTATTCCGAGCTTGTCAAAGATCGCTTTGGCCACACCAATGACCTGTGCGTCGGCGGCGGCGTTCGCGGAGCCGACCATCTCCACGCCAAACTGGTGAAATTCGCGCAGCCGTCCCGCCTGCGGTTTCTCATACCGAAAGCAGCTGGTCAGGTAGCTCACCTTGAGCGGGATGCCGTCATTGAGCAGGCCGTTTTGCAGCACGGCGCGCATCACACCCGCGGTGCCTTCCGGACGCAGGGTGATCGAACGGCCGCCTTTGTCATTGAAAGTGTACATCTCCTTCTGGACGACGTCGGTCGTATCGCCCACCGAACGGTTGAAGAGTTCGGTGTGCTCAAAGGTCGGGAAGCGGATCTCCGAAAAGCCGAACAGCCTGCCAACTTCCAGCGCGGTCTGTTCGATATACTGCCATTTCCGGCTCTGCGCCGGAATAACGTCCTGCGTTCCGCGCGGGGCGCTTGTGAGTAATGCCATGAAGGTTCCTCCTATATCTGAAATGTTGTTTGAAACGGGAATTAAATGTATCAGGGGCCTTTTTTACGCCCCCTGCCGCCGATCCAGGCGCCCAGCAGCCCCGCCAGGGCATAAAGCGGGAACATCTCCCAGAAACGAAGCGAAACAAGCGCGGGCAGAAGCGCCCGCAACCAGGAAAACCCGTGCCGCCCGCTGCAGAGCATCCCGGCAACGAGGCAGAAGATAGGATACCCGAACAGCACGTTCCCCGCATGGAAAATGGGAAACAGAAAGCTGTACGAAAATCCCTCCGCCGTCCTGGCCGCAATCCACGGCCCATAAAAAACCACCGCGCTCACAGCTGCCAGCGAAAGCAGGTCCTTTGTGAGCCTGTCCAATCTTTTCACCCCCAAGCAAATTCCCACCGGATGGTACGCTGGAAGGCGCCTGCCTATGGGGCCGCAGAAAAAACAAAAATCCCCGTCTCGATGCAAAGCTCTGCCATTGCAAAGGGACGAGGTTTTTTCCACGCGGTGCCACCCTTGTTGGATGCTTTGAACGCATCCCACTCAAGGCCTTTAACGCAGGCTTTACGTGCCGTTCTCACGGCAGGCTATACAGGTGTCCTTCCCAAAAGCATCCCGCGTATGCCGGCTCTCAGCCAGGTCCGGCTTCTCTGTCCGCATGCTGTTGGTACTGTTCCCGCATCGACGCCTTTCCTCTTTATCAAAAACGGGTCAACGCTTTGGATTTACAATGTTGCGCCAGTCGAGGTCGCCGCGCTCCAGCGCATGGATAAGCGCTTCAGCAGTGGCGATGTTGGTCGCGACCGGGATGTTGTGTACATCACAAAGGCGCAGCAGCCCCGCGTCATCCGGTTCGCCGGGATTGGCCCGGATCGGGTCCCGGAAATAGAGCAGCAGGTCGATCTCATTGCAGGCGATACGCGCCGCAATCTGCTGGTCGCCGCCCTGCGATCCGCCGAGGAAACGGAACACTTCCAGTCCGGTTGCCTCCGCCACCATCTTTCCGGTGGTGCCGGTGGCGCAAAGGCTATGGCGGCTGAAGACGCCGCAATAGGCGATGCAAAACTGCACCATCAGCTCCTTTTTGGAGTCGTGTGCGATCAGTGCGATGTTCATGGGCGTTGCCTCCTCTATATTATCCAAACCTTGGGAAAAAATCAAGTATTTTGCCGCGGATCCACGAAAGCCACAGAAACGGAGTCCCTTTCCACGAAATTCCAGACAAAATTACATATTATATTATAGCACTTATTGGATCAATAAATCAATATAGTTTCCAAGAATTCTTTGTGCAAAATTATCAAATACCATTTTGGATATATTGGACAAATTGATCGATTGTGACAGACCATGCAACACGGCCATCGATTTATCGTAAGGGATCACTGCAATGAGCTGTGCGCAGATCTGATCGATCAGCCAGTCCAGATCCGGGATTGCCCGCTGTTTGAGAAAATCGCCCGGCAGCATATTGACGCACAGCCGGATATCTATCACGCCCGCCGCGGCCAGCAGATCCGATACCGAGCGCCCGTCCCTGGCGCTCACCGGATCTGCCGTGGCCACAATGATCGCGCGGTCGATCACCGCCGTCAGCACGATCAGCAGCTCCCGGTCATGTCCGTCCGCTTCAACCAGGATAAAATCAAAATGCGTATCAAGCGCCCGCATCAGCTCCTCACAAACCGCCAGCGGGATCTCATCAAACGGTTCCATCGGCGCGCAGATGAGTTGCAGCCGTTCTGTCGCGCCGACCTGGAGCATCGCCTCAGCTACCTCGCACCTGCCCTCCAGAATATCCGAAAGATCAAAAAGCACCTTGTCCGCCACATCGAACATCACGTCGAGCGAACGGTGCGAAGCTTCGATCAGCAGCACGCTTTTCCCGGCGCGCGCAAGCGCGCCGCCCAGAAGCGCGGTCACTGTGGATTTTCCAACGCCGCCGCGTCCGGCGGTCACCAGTATCATCTGTGCCATAGGGCCCTCCTTATAAAATCAGGACAGCAGCACGCCGTAATCCGCTTCCGCCGACGACTTGCTGTTCTGTGAGAAGAAATATGCATCAAAAATATCCCGTGCCACCGGCGCGACCTGGAAGCCTTCCCAGCCCTTTTCAACCACCACCGCAACCGCGATTTTCGGATCGTTGGCCGGCGCGTAGGCAATAAATACCGAGTTGAACAGTCCATCTCCGCGTTCCGGCGTGCCGGTCTTGGACGCGACCTGGATCGGATAGTTCGCAAAAGTACCGCTCGCGGTGCCGCCCACACCGGACGCCGCGACCATCCCCTGCCGGACGGTCGCAAATGCTTCCGGCGCGTCGATCTCCTCCGCGATTTCGGCGGTGTGCTCATAGATCGTCTCGTCGAACGAATAGGAGCGCACGGACTTCAAAATGGTCGCCTTCATCCGCTTGCCGTCGTTGGCAAGCGCGGCGGTATAATTGGCCAGCTGCAGCGGTGAAACCGTTGTTGCCTGCTGGCCGATACCCGCCTGAATCACATCACCCGGCCACCAAGTCGGATCGTTCGCATAAGCCGGGGATTTCGCTTTGACCTCAGGAGAAGCCACCTGCCCGATATTTTCGGGCAGCTCGATGCCAGTCGGCACCCCAAAGCCCAGCCGCGCGGCGTATTCGTCCAGCGTCTCGATACCCATATAATAGGCGGTTTCATAATAAAAGATGTTGCAGGAGCCCTGGATCGCCCGCACCACGTCGATCTGTCCGTGCATCGATTCGCAGTAAGGGGTGTAGCCCGGCGCGAAACGGTTGTAGACATGGGTGCAGTTGAATCGGGTCGACGGGGTGATGGTGCCGCTCGCAAGGGCCGCCAGCGAAACCGCGGGCTTGAAGGACGAGCCGGGTGTATAGGCGGCGCTGAGCGCACGGTTGAAAAGCGGCTGGTTGGGCTGGGATACGATCTGCTCATAATCCCGCTGGAAATTCACAAGACTGTAAGAGGGGTGGGTGGCCAGCGCGAGGATCTCGCCGGTTTCGCATTCGACCACCGCCACAGCGCCGGCCTGCGCTTCTTTGCCCTTGCCTTCCTCTTTTGTCTCGTTGAGGCGTTTGATATTGCTGGCGAGGGAATCCTGCGCAACCTTCTGCAGCTGGCTGTCGATGGTGAGCACAACCGTGCTGCCCGGAACCTGCGCCTCCTCTTCGACAATATCGATCACGTCGCCGCGGGAATTCTGCACGATCTTGCGCTCGCCGTCGACCCCCTTGAGGTACTGCTCAAACGCAAGCTCAGCGCCGTCCTTGCCCATCACATCGTTCATCTGATAGGTGCGGCCCTCCCTGGTGGCATAGACCTGGCCGTCCACCGTTTCCTTTTTCATGCCGTCCCATACTTCTTTATAGATCGGGCCGACGCTGCCTATGATGTGCGGCGCGATATCGCCGCTTACATACTGGCGGATCGGGCTTTCCACCACGTCCACGCCCGGGATCTCAAAGCTGCGCTCCTTGATCTTCGGGACCGTTTCGATTTTGATGTCGGTTGCAAAGGTGTACGGCACCGACATCGAGAATCCCCGCTGGGTCATCTCGTAACGGACACCCGCAATCTTGCGAAATTCCTCGTCGGTGTAATGCTGCGGATTTTCCGGATCGCCATAGGTCTCCAGATTGTAGGTTTTCTTCAGGTGATAGATCACGTCATCCACCGTGGCGAACTGTCCCAGGTCGAAAGCGTTCTTGAGACGTGCGATCTCGGTGGCATAGGTCTGCTGATCCTTGAAACGGAAAGGCGCTTCCTCGGTGATGGGGAGGTTGTCGATCCAGTCCTCATCCGCTTCCTCCATAATCCGGATGAGCCGCAGGATCACGGCATTGGTGTCCTTCGGCTCCAAAAACGCGCGGTTGATCACCACGTCGCGGCCAATCGCGTTCATGGCAAGCGGGCGGCCGTTGCGGTCGAGGATTTCGCCGCGCGCCGCCTTGATGACCTGGGTGGAGGACCAGCCGCGTTCAAGCAGCGCTTCGCTGTCCTCCCCTTCGACCACCTGCATCTGCATCAGCCGCAGGCAGTAAAGCAGCAGCACCAGCACAAACGCCGCGCCGAGGATTATCATGCGTACCGTCTGGGAATGTTTTTTCATGCGGTAATCTCCAAAATATCAGGACTGGATGCGCGCTTCAAAATAACCGCGCATCCGGGTAAAAAGCCAGTAACAAAGCGGCGCGGCGGCCGCCGAATAGATGACGCCGGGCAGGATGCGGTAGCAGAGCACCCGCCAGACTCCTTCATATCCCCACATGTAAAAATTGAGCAGGTAATCGAGCAGCCCGCGCGCGAGCAGCACCCCAGCGACCAAAAGGACAAAGTTGATGGCGCTCATCCGCAGAAGGTAGATCGAAAGCAGCCCCACAGCCACACAGCCGGCCATGATGAGGATGGCGTTGAAGCCGAACAGCGTAAATCCGCCCAAATCGCACAGTACCCCGGCGAACGCGCCATACAGCCCGCCGATGAATTCATCCTCCATCATCGCGATACAGACCGCCGCGGGGACGACAAAATTTGGCTTGACGCCGAAAATCGCGAGGAATCCGGGCGTTGTTTGCAAAACAAAAAGCAATATCATCGCAATAATATACGAAATGTATTTTTCCATGTGGATTCGGGCCTTGTTATTCATCCGGCTGTTCCTCCTGCCCGTCGTACGCCTTGATGATCATCACGTCGGTGAGGTTTGGGATATCGGCAGCCGGTTCGATTTCCGCGTAGAGCGAAATGCCGCCGGCCTCGTCCGCGATGCGGGTGATCCTGCCGATCACAAGGTCCTTCGGGAAGATGCCGCCGCCGGTCGTCACCACAAGATCCCCCGCCGCCGCTCCGCTTTCCCGCGGCAGGTAGCTCATTTTGCAGTATCCCTTGTCCACCAGGTCGATCGAGCCGCCGATGATGCCGATATCACGGGTGCGCACATCATAAGCGCCCGCATCGACCGCGACATCCAGGATTGTGAGCACCTTTGAATAGTTGAGGCCGACCTCCTTGACCCGCCCGACCAGCCCGTCGGCTGAAACCACCGGGTCGTGCAGGCTCACGCCGTTCAGCGAGCCCTTGTCGATCGTGAAGGAATAGAATCGGTCGTTCGGGTCGCGCGCGACCACCGAGGCCGGCTCCAGGACGAAGTCAGGGTTCTGTTCCTTGAGGTCAAGAAACTGCTTGAGCATCTCGTTTTCCTTCTTCGACTGCTCGTAATCAACCAGCTGGCGGCGCAGCTCATTCACCTCCGCGCGCAGTTGCTCATTCTCCAGCGCGATCTCGTCCGCTCTGGTATAGCGTTCAAAGTAGCCGCGCACCGTATCGGAAATCGAAACCGAAACCCGCTGCAGCGGCGTGACAACAAACCCGACCGCCGAGGAGATGATCGGGGAAAGGCCGCCGGTCCACGCGGCCCGCAGCATGAAGGCGAGCAGCACGATGAACACACCGGCAAGTATTTTAAATTTTGCGCTTCTAAAAAAGTCTCCCAAAAGGCCACTCCTCTTCCGGCAAAATCCACGGATTGGTCAGAATGAAAGGCCGCCCGTCCAATCCTCCTTGTTTCACAGATTGAACGGGCGCCGCAACATGTTCGGATTAGTAACTTTTGTCGTCGTCTGCAAGCAGCTTGCGCAGATTATCGATGTCGTCAAGCACCTTGCCGGTGCCCATTGCGACGCAGTCGAGCGGGTTTTCCGCAATATGTACCGGCATGCCCGTTTCCCGCTCGATGAGCGAATCGAGCCCGCGCAGCAGGGCGCCGCCGCCGGTGAGGGTGATGCCGTGGTCGATAATGTCCGCGGAAAGTTCCGGCGGGGTTTTTTCAAGCGTGGTGCGGATCGCGTCGAGCACCATCGAAAGCGGGTCGGCAAGCGCCTCGCGGATCTCCTCCGAAGTGATCTGAATGTTCTTGGGCAGGCCGTCCATCAGATCGCGGCCCTTGATGTCCATGGTGGCTTCCTCCTCGAGCGGATAAGCCGAACCGATTCCGATCTTGATGTCCTCGGCGGTGCGTTCACCGATGAGGAGGTTGTATTTGCGTTTGATATACTGGATGATCGAAGCGTCCAGCTCATCGCCTCCCACGCGCACCGAACGCGCCGCCACAATGCCGCCGAGCGAAATCACCGCGACCTCGCTGGTGCCGCCGCCGATGTCGACAACCATGCTTCCCGTGGCCTCCGCCACAGGAAGCTGCGCGCCGATCGCGGCCGCCATGGGTTCCTCGATGATTGAAACGTGTTTCGCGCCGGCTTTGAAGGAGGCCTCCTTGACCGCGCGGCGCTCGACCGCCGTGACGCCGGAGGGGATGCAGATGATCACCCGCGGGCGCGCCAGGATCGAGTTGTTGAGCGCCCGCTTGATGAAATACTGGAGCATCGAGGCAGTGACGTCGAAATCGGCGATAACGCCGTCTTTCAAGGGCCGGACCGCCACAATACTGCCCGGTGTGCGCCCGATGACTTCCTTTGCCTGATTGCCCGCGTACAGCATGGTGTCGTTGCGGGTATCAACCGCCACGACCGAGGGCTCCCGCATGATGATTCCTTTTCCCTTCATAAAGATGAGGGTGTTTGCGGTGCCCAAATCTATTCCAATGTCTTTCGAAAACATACCCGGTTCCCCCTTATACTTTTACAAAAACAGCGTTGCGCTTTCATTATCCTACATATTATACCTGTTCCCGCCAAAATGCACAACAGGGTAAATGTTAATATTCTTCATTTTTCGGTCAAGTATTCTTTGGCGAATTCCCCAATTTCTGCATATAGGCGGTTGACCGGCAGCCCCATCACGGTGAAATAATCCCCGCGAACGCCTTTGATATACCGCGCGCCATACCCCTGGATGCCATAGGAGCCCGCTTTGTCGAACGGCTCGCCGGTTGAGAGATACCAGGCGATCTCCGCGTCGCTGAGCGGGCAGAATTCCACGCCGGTACAGACATGGAACACTGTTTCCCGTCCGCCAAGGCAAAGCGCCGCGCCGGTGTAAACTTCATGTACCCGCCCGGAGAGCCTGCGAAGCATCGCGGCGGCATCTTCGGGATCATCCGGCTTGCCCAGGATCAGCCCATCGATCGCCACCACCGTATCCGAGCCAATCACCAGCGCGCCCGGACAGTCCGCCGCCACTGCCCGCGCCTTGCGCAAAGCGAGCGTTTCGACCGCCTTGGCGGGCGGAGTTGCGTCCGGCAGGCTTTCGTCCGCGTCTGATACCCGGACTTCAAAATCCTCGAACAGGAACTTCAAAAGTTCCTGCCTGCGCGGGGACTGGGAAGCCAGCACCACCCGCCTATTCTTCACCTTCGTGTTTTCCATTCAGATGCATCGCCTTTATCGTATATTTATATCCGAAAAATGCCCCAATGAACGCCAGGATATGCGCGACCGTCACACCGACCTCGAATCCGAATGCGACCTTCACAACCGATAGATCGAGCACCATCGGGGTGTCCACCGGCAGGCCGATGCTCTTGCCAAAGGCCAGCCAGCTGAGAAACGGCACGTTCGCCGCGATCGCCGCGGCCAGCGCGCCCACGATCACCGCCGCCACAGTATAAAAAATTCCTATCAGCGCCCTTCGCATTGCTGTCATTCCTCCCTGTCCGTCCGCCGGCGTGTATCGCTTCTCCCGGCTTATCGCCCGGTCGAACCAAAACCGCCCGCTCCGCGGCCGGTCTCGTCCAATTCTTCACAGACCTCGATCCCGGGAGTAAAAACCGGCAGGAGCACCAGCTGGGCGACCCGATCTCCCGGGTTCACCGTGAAGGCCTCCTGTGACTGGTTGTGCAGCCCCACGATCACCTCTCCGCGGTAGTCGCTGTCGATCACGCCGACACAGTTGGCCGGCACAATCCCATGCTTGATCCCCAGCCCGCTGCGTGCAAACACAAAACCCGCATAGCCAGGTTCCACCGCCATCGCAAGACCGGTCGGGATTTTGACCGTCCTGCCCGCGGGGATCTCCACCGGCGCGTCAAGATCGGCGTAGAGGTCGTACCCGGCGCTTCCGGGTGTGGCATTCTTCGGGATCTGCGCCGACGGACGCAGGCGTTTCATTTTCAGCATAATGCCCTCCTACAGGATCGTTTTATAGAGCAGCCCGCGGGTGAACGCTCCGCGCGGTTCACCCCCATTTTCATAGTCCAGAAAAATCTGTTCGCATTCTTCCGGGCTTTCGACCGTAAACTGTAAAGAGACGAAATCGAACCCGGAAAGTTCCTCCAGCCGGTCTCCCATATAAAGTGGCACCGGATTGAGAATTTCACTGCACCCATAGGCGCAGGTTGTCCGCAATTTGTTGCCTTTGCGGTCGGTGAGCGCAGCTTCCCCCTTTTTGCAGCGGGCACACCCGGCGGAAAGCCGCACCGGGCAGTTGCGCACCGTCATCAGCGGCAGGAATCCATAGGCCGCAACCCCACAGGGGATCTCCTCCGGAAGATGTTTTGCCGCCGCAAGGCTCAGTTCAAAGGAAAGGGTCAGGTCACGGAGCCCCATCCCAGCGAGCGCCTGCACAGCTTCGGAATTGGCCGCGTTGAGGAAAGCTTCCCCATGCAGCGCAAATCCCATACCGGACACAAGCCCGATTGCGCCGAGATTCCCCACCTCGGCATGCCGCACGCCGTATTCCCACAGTTTTGCGAGCTGCGCTTTCGTCTCCTCCTGCCCGGAAAACTGGATGCGCGGCACGCCCGCGCAGAGACGGTCCATGCAGTCCTCCGCGCCGCTTTCGCAGAGCTTGAGCAGTTCCGGCGCCGGCAGAGTGATGAGCGCCGCGCGTTTTCGGATGGACGGGGTCAGCTGCGCCATCGCGGTAAGCCGCGCCCGCAGCGCGGGCCGCCGCGCACTTATACGCGGCGCGGGCGCTTCGCGCCCGGCGGCTTGCCACGGGATCGGGCGCAAAGTTCCGCGGGTTTCATCAAGCTGCGTAAGGGACTCACGGCGCATCGCGTTGAGCGCTGACGCGGGCAGCATCAGCCCCGGCGAAATGGAGCACCGGACATTTTCTACATGATAGGGCGTGCCTCCGGTCTTTTCAAGGCTCGCTTTCACGCGGGCCTCGTCAGTCGGCTTATTGACGGCATTTTCCGGCACCGGGCCTTCGGTACACACGCTGTTCCCATCACAATCGTAAGCGGACAGGAACGCCTTCTGGCCGGGTTTCATCGCAAAAGCAAACTCCACGCCAACCTTCTGCACCTGCTTGCGCGGGTCGGTATAGCGATTCTCGAGCTGCTTTAGGACCCCCGCGGCGGCGGTGACGTCCTCCTTGCCGCGCACCCCGAACATATCAATGGTACGCTTGCCGGTAAAATAACCATCTGTAAATCCGCCCCTGGAAAATACCGCTTGTAAAGCATTGAGATCGACCGCTTCCCCTGCCAGCGCCGACCGGCAGGCGGTCACGGCCGCGGCAACATACTCCGGCCGCTTCATGCGGCCTTCAATCTTGAGCGAATGCACCCCAAGCGCCCGCACTTCGTCCATGCGGGAGATGAGGCTCATGTCCTTCAGAGAGAGCGCATATTCCCGCGCGGACGAGGAAAACGCCAGCCTGCACGGCTGGGCACAGAGTCCGCGGTTCCCGCTGCGCTGGCCGAGCACCGAGGACATGTAGCACTGGCCGGACACACACATGCACAGTGTGCCGTGCACAAACAGCTCGATTTCGAGCGGCGTGGCGGCGGCAATTCGGGCAATCTCGTCTTTGGAACACTCGCGCGCAAGTACCACACGCCTAAAGCCAAGGTCCTCGAGCATGCGGACGCCGTCGGGATTGTGCACAGCCATCTGGGTGGAGGCATGCATCCGCAGCGCCGGGCAATGTCTCTGCAAAAGCCTAGCCGCGCCCAAATCCTGCACGATCACCGCGTCTACCCCGGCCTCACAGGCCGCCTGCGCCGCCGCGAGGAACCGCGGGATCTCGTTTTCGAGTAAAACAATATTGAGCGTCAGGTAAACCCTGACACCCCGGATGTGGCAGTAACGGACCGTTTCCGCCAGATTTTCCATTGTAAAATTTTCCGCGTTGCGGCGGGCGTTGAACGCGCCGGCTCCAAGATAGACCGAATCCGCGCCGCAGAGCACCGCCGCCGCAAGCGCCTGTGGGCCGCCCGCGGGCGCCAGGATTTCAGGCTGGTTCACCGGCATCAAACTTTCATATCCTTTATCTGGCCCTTCAGCTCCTGGCCGTCAAGCTGGCGGCGCAGATGGGCGTTCTCCCGCTTGACCTCGTCGAGCTCGATGCGCGCCTTTGCTGCGTCTTCCAGATATTCGGTGATCTGAGAGCGCATCCGGTCGGCATTTTCCTCGCTGCGCTTGTAGGCGTCCATATAATTGATGGCGCACAGGACCATCACATCGTTGAATGAGATGGTCGGATTCTTTTCGAGGATCGCTTTGATCTGCTCATCCAGCTCCTGCGCGAGATTCTGTACATATTCTTCCGGTTCGACTGTGGCAATGGTATAATGCACCCCATTGATGAGCACGCGGACCCGGTTTGCTGCATTCATGGTATCGACTCCTCCAATGAGTAAAAATTCATTTCAACATTGATATCATTATAATACATTTTTCGCGCCTGTGAAAGGGGCCTGTCCAAATTTTCCACCCAAAGCAGGCGCTTTGTCATGCCGCGGTAATATTTGCCGGAAAACTTGCATGCAAGCAGCCGATCGGGTATAATAAAATGGAACATTTCTATTTACCTGCACGCCGGAAAACCGGCAATCTGTATGATTAGGAGACGACAGTCTGATGGATACAAATAAGCATTACAGCACCGAGGTCCTCAAGAACCTGATCCTCGACACGATCAAAAGCGATATGCTCATCGACCCGGAGCACGCTTCCGACGAGGCTTATTACGAGGCCTGCTGCCGTGTGGTGCGCGAAATTCTCGCGGAAAAACTCAAAATCTTCTCCGCGCATTACAACGCCCGCGCGGAAAAGAAAGTCTATTACATGAGCATGGAATTCCTCATGGGGCGTTCGCTCAAAAACAGCCTCTATAACCTCGATATCCAGGACGCCATGACCAAGGCGCTCGACGAACTCGACATCGATATTGACCGGATGTACGCGCTCGAACCGGACGCGGGGCTCGGCAACGGCGGTCTTGGCCGGCTCGCGGCCTGCTACCTCGACGCGATGGCCACACTGGAATTGCCCGCCATGGGGTATTCGATCCTCTATGAATACGGTATCTTCAAGCAGCGGATCATCGACGGCTGGCAGACCGAAACCCCCGATTACTGGCTGCCCGGCGGCAGTGTCTGGCTCAAGGTGAAGCCCGACCGCACCGTTCCGGTTCACTTTGGCGGCCGGATTGAGGAGGGCTGGGAAAACGGCCACCACTGGGTCAACCATGTCGATTATCAGACGGTCTACGCCGTTCCGCACGATATGTACGTCCCCGGCTTTGAGAGCGACGGAGTGGGCGTCCTGCGGCTTTGGAAGGCCCAGAGCCCGGGCTTCGATATGGAGAGCTTCAACCGCGGCGACTATGTGAACGCGGTCGGCGGCGCGGCCGCGGCCGAGGCCATCTCCAAAGTGCTCTACCCGAACGACAACCACACCGAGGGCAAAATGCTGCGTTTAAAACAGCAGTATTTCCTTGTCGCGGCCTCGATTTCGGACATTGTGCGCCGCCACATCACTCTCTACGGCACCATCGACAACTTTGCCGAGAAGAACGCCGTTCAGATCAACGACACCCATCCGACCCTCGCCATTCCCGAGTTGATGCGGGTGCTGCTCGACGACTGCGGCTACGACTGGGACCGTTCCTGGGACATCGTGACCCGCACCTTTGCCTACACCAACCACACGGTCATGTCCGAGGCGCTCGAGAAGTGGGGAGAGGACATCTTCCGCAACCTTTTGCCGCGCATCTACCAGATCGTACAGGAGATCGACCGCCGTTTCTGCGACGACCTGCGGGAAAAATACCACTATGACCAGTATGATATCGACCGCATGCGGGTGATCTATGATTTCCAGGTGCGCATGGCGAACCTGGCGGTCATCGCTTCCCATAGTGTCAACGGCGTGTCCGCCCTGCACAGCCAGATCATCAAGGACAGCGTCTTCCACGATTTCTATCTGCTTACGCCGTATAAGTTTAAGAACGTGACCAACGGCATCGCCTCCCGGCGCTGGCTTTACCAGTCAAACCCGGGTCTGACCAGCCTGCTCAATGAGACCATCGGCGATGGATGGCTCAAAAACATGTCCGAACTGCACCGGTTCAGCAAGTTTGCAGACGATAAAAACCTGCTGAAAAAGCTGGCGGCCGTCAAGCTTGAAAACAAGGAACGGCTCGCCAAATATGTGCTTGAAACCTCCGGTGTGGCGGTCAACTGCAATTCGATCTTTGACGTGCAGGTCAAGCGTCTGCACGAATATAAGCGCCAGCATCTGAACGCGCTACACATTCTCACCGAATACCTCTGGCTCAAGGAAAACCCCAATGCGGACTTTGCCCCCAAAACCTATATTTTCGGCGCGAAAGCGGCGCCCGGGTATTTCCTCGCCAAGCAGATCATCAAATTCATCTGCACTCTGCGCGACCTCATCGAAGCCGACCCCGTCATCCGTGAAAAGCTGCGGATCGTGTTTCTTGAGAATTACAGCGTCACCATCTCGGAGATCCTGATGCCGGCTTCCGAAATTTCCGAGCAGATCTCGCTGGCGGGCACCGAGGCATCCGGCACCGGAAACATGAAGCTGATGTTAAACGGCGCGATCACCCTCGGAACGCTCGACGGCGCGAATGTTGAAATTAAAGAGCATGTCGGCGACGAGAACATCCTCATCTTTGGCATGACCACGCCTGAGGTGAACCACATAAAGACGGCCGGCTACAATCCGAACGATTACTATAACCGCAATCCCGCGCTGCGCCGGGCGATCGACCTGCTGCTCTCCGGCCTTGACGGACAGCAGTTCCCGGATATCGCCAATTCCCTGCGCTACAACGACCCGTATATGGTGCTTGCCGACTTCGCGTCCTACAGCGACATCCAACAGGAGGCCTCCCGCCGTTACCGCGACGCCATAGGCTGGCAGCGGATGAGCCTCATGAATATCGCGGCTTCCGGCTTCTTCTGCGCCGACCGTTCGATCCACGATTACAGCCGCGAAATCTGGAACCTGCGCAAATGATAAAACAGGAGCAAAAGCCGCGGGCGGGATGTGCAGTCCCGCCCGCGGCGCATTCCGGAGCGTCTGCCAAGACAGATGTCACGACAAACGCTCCTTGCCTTTGGAGTTGATATTTTGAGTATGTTTGACAGCCGCGACAGCCGCTGCAAATCCCCGTTCGGAGCGGTTCGCACCGATGAGGTCGTGACCTTCCGTGTCTACCTGCCGATCACCTACCAGCTCGAAAACCCAGTGCTTCTCATGTTCAAGGCCGACCGCTGGGATACCCCGGAACGCATCCCAATGGAGTTCGAGCAAAGCGATGGGGTCAATATCGCCTATCGGTGCATTTTTTATTCCCCCGACCCGCAGCTCTACTTTTATCTTTTTGAAGTTGAAGGCGTCAACGGCTGCACCCGGATTGTCCGGGATCACGAGGGGTTCGGCAAGCTCTCCGCCCAGGGGAGCGACATGTGGCAGCTGACCGTTTACGACAAAAATATGCAGACGCCGGATTTCCTCAAGAAGGGCGTCATGTATCAGATTTTTCCCGACCGGTTCTGCTGTTCCGGGGCGGAGAAATATGGTGTGCCCGCCGACCGCCGGATGCATGAAAACTGGTATGAGATGCCCGACTACCTGCCCGACCAGAACGGAAAGATCACTAATTCCGATTACTTTGGGGGCGACCTGCGCGGCATCGCCGAAAAGCTCCCCTACCTCAAGGGGCTCGGCGTGACCACCATCTATCTGAACCCGATCTTTGAAGCGCATTCAAACCATCGTTACAACACTGCCGACTACGAAAAGATTGACCCGCTGCTCGGCACCGAAGCGGATCTTTCCGCGCTGTGCCACAAGGCGAAACAGATGGGGATGCATATCATCCTCGACGGGGTCTTTAACCACACCGGCAGCGACAGCGTCTATTTCAACAAAGAGCGCCGCTATGGAAACGGCGGCGCCTATAACGACCCGCAGAGCCGCTACCGTTCCTGGTACGAGTTCATCAACTACCCTGCTGAGTACCAGTCCTGGTGGGGCTTTCAGGAACTGCCGAATCTCAATGAGAAAGATCCCGGCTACAGCGAATTCATCTGCGGGGAGCACGGCGTGCTCAAAAAATGGCTGCGTGCCGGCATTTCCGGCTACCGGCTCGATGTGGCGGACGAACTTCCGGACGAATTCCTCGATAAAATTTCCGCCTGCGTCAAAAGTTATGACCCGCAGGCCGCGGTGATCGGGGAAGTCTGGGAGGATGCAACCACCAAGATTGCCTACGGCGTGCGCCGCCGGTATTTTTTGGGCGGCCAGCTTGACAGCGTGATGAATTACCCCTTTAAAGACGCGATCCTCGCCTGGGTGCGGGACGGTGACGCCAGCCGTCTTTACGGCACCATCCAAACCATCCTGGAGCATTACCCGAAGCCGGTGCTCGACGTGCTGATGAATTCCCTCTCGACCCACGATGTCGAGCGCGCGATTACCGCGCTGGCCGGACAGCCGGCCGGACAGAATGGGCGCGAATGGCAGGGGCAGAACAACACCCTCAGCCCGCAGCGGTACGAACTGGGCAAAAAACTCTTCCGGCTGGCGGCGGTTATCCAATATATGCTGCCCGGCATCCCCTGCCTCTATTACGGCGACGAAGCCGGGCTCTACGGCTACAAGGACCCCTTCAACCGAACCTGCTATCCCTGGGGACGGGAGGATCACGAGCTGCTCGAGGTGTTCCAGACGCTCGGGAAGATCCGCACCGACTACCCCCAGCTTTCGACCGGCAGCTTCTCGGCGGTCTCCTTCACGCCCGAAGCGGTCTCCTTCCTGCGCGACTGCAACGGGGATAGCTTTTTCGCGGCGGTCAACCGTACCAATTACGAGGTCAACCTGGTCATCCCGCCCGAATTCGCGGATGCGCGCACCCTGTTCGGCCGGCTGAACGGAAAAAATCTGCTCCCCTATGACTGTGTGATCCTTGCGCGCTGAAAACGCGAAGCCGCTCGGACGCAAAGCGGCGTTCCAACCTTTCGGTTGGAACGCCGCTTTTGATGTTCGCCTTGTCAGAGAATTCCCTTTGCCGCCTCCCTGTCGAGAAAGAGCGCCGCGTGCGGATGCTGCCGCAGGATGGTGGCCGGACAGGCGGTGGAGATTTCGTCCCGCACCGCGCGGCGCACCGCCTCCACCTTGGTGGGGCCGGGCACCGTCACCACAAGCCAGGTCCGATCGTCCGTCAGCGCCGGAATGGTCAGCGAGAGCGCCTTTCGCGGCACCTCATCGAGCCGCGCGAAGCAGCCGTCATGCACCTGCTGGTTGCGGCAGATCTCGTCCATCGCCACCACCTTCACAACACGGGGGTCGGAAAAGTCCGCCACCGGCGGGTCGTTGAAGGCGAGATGCCCGTTCTCCCCGATCCCGTGAAAGATCACGTCGGGCGGGAACGCGGCGAGTAGCTCTGCATAGCGCTCGCACTCAGCCTGTGGGTCGCTGGTCTGGCCATTCAGGTAATGCACCGATTTGAACGGTTTTTTTGAAAAGAGATGGATTTTGAGCAGGTTCCCGAAGCCCTGCGGCGCGTCGGGCGCAAGGCCCAGGTATTCATCCATATGGAAGGCGTTCACTTTCGAAAAGTCGAGGTCCGAGGCGAGCAGACTCTCATACAGTTCAAACTGGGAGGGCGCCGCCGCGAAAATGATGTTGGCCTCGCCCTTTTCGGCAATCACCTCTTTGGCGCGCGCAACACCGCACCGCGCGGCCGCCTCGCCCATCGCCCGACGCGTTTCGCAGATCTCAATTTGCAGGTTGCCAGCCTGCATTTTAAGTGCAGCCGTCATAGCGGCCCCTCCTCACACGCCGGAATACGCCGAAAATCCGCCGTCCACCGGGATGACGATTCCGGTGACGAAGGAAGCGGCCTCTTCCGAAATCAGGTAGAGCAGCGCCCCATTCAGTTCCTCGGGCTTGCCGAAGCGTTCCATCGGCGTGCCTGCCAGAATCTTGTCTGTACGGGGAGTGGGGGTGCCGTCATCGTTGAAAAGCAGCTTTTCATTCTGGATGGTGACGAAGAAGCCGGGCGCGATCGCGTTCACGCGGATACCCGCCTTCGAAAAGTGCACCGCAAGCCACTGGGTAAAGTTGCTGATAGCAGCCTTGGCCCCGGAATAGGCCGGGATCTTGGTGAGCGGCGTATAGGCGTTCATCGAGGAGATGTTCACGATGCAGCAGTTCTCACGGCCGAGCATATCCTGCGTGAAGACCTGCGTGGGGATAAGAGTCCCCAGAAAGTTGAGGTTAAAGACGAACTCCACCCCTTTGGGGTCGAGGTTGAAGAAGGTGGCGATGTCCTTGTCGAGGTCGCCTTCAAAATAATATTCGTTCGTGGTGGTCGCGCGCGGGTTGTTGCCGCCCGCGCCGTTTAAGAGGATGTCGCAGGGGCCGAAATCCGTCGCAATCTGCGCATGCGCCGCCTCGACGCTCGCGCGGTTAAGCACGTCGCATTCGTATGCTTTGGCGGTTCCGCCCGCCGCGGTGATCTCATCCGCGTATTTCTGCGCCGCGGCCTGGTTGATGTCGAGCAGCGCGACGCGCGCGCCGCAGGCGGCCAGCGCTTTGGAAAAGCCGCTGCAGAGCACCCCGCCCGCGCCGGTAACCACGGCGGTTTTCCTGGAGAGATCAATCTGGAATGGGAGATTCATGAAAAATACCTTCTTTCATCAGTCGCGCGGCGCAATAATCCCAAGAAAATTGTCCGCGAAGATTTTCTGTTTGTCCGCATGTGGGAGATCCGCCAGCAGCACCTTGCCGACCCCAAACGCCAGGTTCAGGAAGGGCGCGTCGCTGCCAAAGAGGATGTTGTCCGCGCCCGCCACCTCCACAAGGCTTTCGAGCGCGCCGTAAAAGATGGGACTCGCGCAGATGTCCACAAAGACGTTCTCATAATCGCGCGCCAGCCGGAAATAATCGTCCTCCCGGTGGCCGTCCCAGTTGCCGCCCGAATGCGCCTGGGTGAAACGCACCTGCGGATACCGCTTCGCAAGCGCCTCCAGACGCGCGGGGGACTGCCAGTCGTGGTTCATGATCGCGAGCTTGCGCTCGGCGGCAAAACCGTAGATGAGGTCGTAGCATTTGCGCTCCATCGGGCAGTTCGCCTCGTCCGGGTGGAGCTTGATCATGGTCATGCCGAGCGTGTCGAAGCACCGCGTCAGTTCCGGCAGGATCTCCTCCGGGCGGTTGCCGCTCGCGAGCGCCATCCCATAAAAGCGATCGGGGTATTTTTTTAGCACCGCGGCGGTCATATCATTGGCGCGGCGGCTGTCAAGCCCAAGCCCCACCATCGGGGAGATGGCCAGCGCCTGCACGCCGACCCGATCCATCTGCGCGACCAGGTCGTCCTCGAAGCCGCCCTGGATGTCAAACTTGTGGTAAAGTCCCAGATGCGCATGGGAATCGACAATCCGGTATCCGCTGGTGTCGAGCTGTTCGGAAAGCGGTTTAAAGCGCATAGCGGATCCCTCCTATCAGCATTTTCAGGTTTTCGCCCGCAATCTTCTGTTTGTCAGCGTCGGAAAGGTCCGCGAAGTGGAGCATCGCGATCGGGCAGGCGGGATTGTAGGTCGGCATGCCGGTGGCAAACAGCATCCGGCATGCGCCAAACCGCTGCGCCACTGCTTCCAGACCGCGATTCGCGTCAAAGTAGCTGATTTCAAAGTGCAGGTTCGGGCATTTTTCGAGCAGCGGGAAGAGTGGCCGGTTCGAGCCGCAGCCGACCCGCACGAGCACGAACGGGATATCCGGGTAGGTTTTGCAAAGCCGGTAAATTTCGTCCCAGGGCATCGGCTCGCTCCAGTGTTCCACGCCATAGTCGAGAAAGACCGGCATGTGCATCTCATTCATCGCGCCGAACAGCTCTCCGCAGCACCAGTCAGAGGTCGGGTAGTTGTGCTGGCGCGGGAACAGGCGCAGCGCGCAGACACGATTTTCCGCAGCCTGTTTTTTGAGCGTCCCGGCGTCCGGAAATTCACCCGTATGCCCCGGCAGCCCCACCCACGCCGGGAAAAGGCACGGTTCGTCCGCGATCATCTCCGAGAGGAGCAGATTGCCCTCCCGCGGGCAGCTATCCTTAGCGAGCGCGCCGTACACCAGCGCCCTGCCGATCTGCAGGCGCTCCATGACCGCACGCAGGTCTTTCAAATTGTCGAAGCTGCCGCCTTTGTCCATTTTCGACCGGCCCAGCATAACGCCTGCGTCAAACAGTTGCAATTCCATCAAAATCCCTCCCTGGTCAAAGGATATGGTACTTTGCGAATACGTCTTTCAGATAAGCCCCCGCGCGCAGCTCTTCGCGCACGCGGTTTTCCCCGCGCACCTTCTCGAGCGCACGCTCAAACACTTCCTGTGCGCAGCCGGCCGGTACCACGACGATCCCGTCCACATCGGCAAAGATGAGATCCCCGCTATGAACGAGGATGCCATCGCAGAGGATTGGACAGTCATAATCCGCCACCAGGCAGCGGCCCTTGGAATCCAGCGGGTTGCGGCCCGCCGCGAATACCTTGAAGGTGTCCCCCAGCGCCTTGAGCTGCCGGATATCGCGCACCGCCCCATCCACCACCACGCCGCGCGCGCCGCGCGCAATCGCGGCAGTCGCCATCAGTTCGCCCCAAAATCCGTTGCTGCTGGAATTGTTGGTGCTGCAAACCACGAGATCCCCTTCCTGCACCGAATCGACCGCGTCGATTTCGGTTTTGTAGGGTTCCTCCGGCATTTCATAAACGTCGTAGCTCAGGATCGTCTTTGCGACTCCTACGAGCTTATAACCGTCATCGAGCGGCTTGATCCGGCCGTTCATCGCCTGGTTGCGGTAGCCCAATTCATCCAGAATATCGCAGAGCACCGCCGTATTGAGTTCCTTTTGCAGGCGGTCCAGGAACTCCTTTGTGTATTTCCCCATATTGTCTTCCTCCTAAAAAATCGATCAGAACGCAAAGTATGCTTTGGCGTTTTCGTAACAGATGCCGCGGACAAGCGCTTCCAATAGGTTGTAATCTTTCGGGTATTCCCCGCGGTCCGCGAGCCCGCCAAGGTAATTGCAAAGGATTCGCCGGAAATAATCGTGCCGGGTATAGGAAAGAAAGCTGCGTGAATCGGTGAGCATCCCGATGAAGCTGCCGAGCGCGCTCAGGCTTGCAAGTGTCTGCAGGTGCGCTTCCATACCGATCTTCGTATCGTTGAACCACCAGGCGCAGCCGTGCTGGATCTTCCCGCGCGCCTCTCCGTTTTGAAAGCATCCGGCAAGCGTATCGATCACCGCGTTGTCATTCGGGTTGATGGAATAGAGGATCATTTTCGGCAGAGATTTTTGCCGTTCCAGATCGCTCATGATGCCCGCGAGCTTCTCCCCGCACAGGCAGTCGCCCATCGCGTCGCCGCCGGCGTCCACACCGATGGTTTCATATAGGCCGGGGTTCAGGTCGCGCAGCACCCCAAAATGGATCTGCATCACCCAGCCGCGCCGGGCATACTGCGACGCGAGCCAGCAAAGCAGGAAAGTTTCGTACTGTTCAGCCTCCAGCGCGCCCGTTTCCTCCCCGGCAAGCCGCCGGCCAAGGATCTCCGCCGCGCGTTTTTCGCCGCATGGCGCGTAGGGCAGCCGGGACAGCCCGTGGTCCGAAAGCCTGCACCCGAGCGCGCCAAAAGCGTCAAGACACCCGGAAAGCGCGTCCAGCAGATCATCAAGGCATTCGATCCGCCTGCCTGCCGCGCTGGAGAGTTTCTCCAGATACGCGGGAAAGTCCGGTTTTCGGATATCGAGCGCCTTGTCCGGGCGGAAGGCGGGCAGCACCTTGATCTCAAAGCCGCTGCCGCGCAGCTGCGCGTGCCATTTGAGGTCGTCCGCCGGGTCGTCGGTTGTGCAGATGCACTCCACCTTCGCCTGGCGCATGAAGTCCCGTGCCCGAAGCCCCCCGGGGCCGAGCTTCGCGTTTGCCAATTCCCAGACCCTCGGCGCCGTCTCCCCAGTGAGGTGGCCGTCGTAGCCAAAATACTTTTTGAGCTCAAGGTGCGACCAATGATGCAGCGGATTGCCGATGCAGTCCGGCAGGGTTTTCGCATAGGCGAGGAACTTTTCATAGTCCGGCGCGTCACCGGTGATAAACCGTTCCGGCACGCCGTTCCAGCGCATCGCCGTCCATTTGTAGTGGTCGTCGTCAAGCCAAACGTTGGTCAGATTTCCGAAAGCCACGTCGTCCGCAATGTCTGAGGCGCTCACATGGCAGTGGTAATCGATGATCGGAAGGCCCGCGGCGGTTCCATGGTAGAGCTTTTTTGCTGTATCGCCGCAAAGCAGGAAATCTTCGGTGATAAAATTCATAACGGCAGACTCCTCTTACTGATAAATCATATTGGGAATCGCAAGGCTGATCGCCGGGATATAGGTGATCAGCAAAAGCGCCAGCACCATAACCGCGTAAAAGGGCAGCATACATTTTGTCAGCCGTTCAATTTTCAGCCCCGTGATTCCGCTGGTGACAAACAGCACGCCGCCCACCGGCGGAGTGATCAGGCCGATGCCAAGGTTGAGGATCATCATGACGCCGAACTGGATCGGGTCCATCCCAATACTGGTCGCAATTGGCAGCAGGATCGGCGTCGTGATAATGATGATCGAGGACATATCCATGATCATTCCGAGGAACAGCAGGATCAGGTTGATCATAATGAGGATCAGCACCTTGTTGCTGGTAAAGCCCATAATTCCGCTGATCACCATTTCCGGCACCTTCAGATACGCAAGCAGCCATCCAAACGCGGAAGAAATCCCCATGAGCACCATGATGATCGAAAGGGTTCCCAGAGCCCGGTCCAGGATCTTCCACAGCTCCTTGAACGGCAGCTCCCGGTAGAACAGAAAGGTGACCAGCACCGCCCACACCACCGCGATTGCCGCCGATTCAGTCGCAGTGAAAAGCCCGGTAAGCACACCCACCATAATAATGATGACCGTAAACATTCCGAAGATGGAATCGACAAACGCCTTGGTCATCACCTTGAAGCTGAACTTATCCCCCTTGGGATAGTTGCGTTTCACCGACATCGCATAGCAAAAGACCATCAGGCACAGCCCCAGCAGGACGCCTGGGATCATCCCCGCCAAAAACAGCTTCGCAATGGAGACCGAGCCGGCCGCCATCGAAAAAATGATCATATTGTGGCTTGGCGGAATGAGAAGCCCTTCAATCGAGCTGGCCATCGTGACACCAGCCGAAAAATCGAGATCATACCCATCCTTGACCATGATCGGGATTTCAATGACGCCCAATGACGACACATCGGCCACCGGGGAGCCGGAAATCCCGCCGAAAAACATGCTTCCCAGCACATTGACGTGCGCGAGTCCCCCTCTAAACTGCCCCACCAGCGATTTTGCCAGCTGGAACAGCCGTTCGGAAATGCTCCCCGCGCTCATGACCTCACCAGCGAGAATGAAAAACGGGATCGCCATCAGCGAGAAGGAATTGAGCCCTTTGACAATGTTGGTGACCACCATCATCATTGGAATGTCAAGATAGAGGAAGGTTGCGACAGTGGAAACGCCAACCGCAAAGGCAATCGGTACGCGCAGAACAATCAAAACCAGGAAACTGCCAATCAGCAGCCATGCGCCTATGGTTTCCGGAGTCATTGCGCATCCCCCTCCTTTTTCGCCATTTTTTTGAAAATCCTGTAGTATTTATCCGTTTGCGCGAGCAGGAAGAAAATCATTGACGTCGGCACAGCCGCGTAAAGGAATCCCTTGCTGATCCGGATTCCATGCAGAATCGTATTGGAAACCTGCTGTGTCATTGCCATCCCCGCGAAAAACATCACAACCGCAAACGCGACAATCAGCACATCCCCAAAAACGTCGATCCTGGCGAGCGTCTTGGGCTTCACCAGATAATCCAGCAGCGTCATGCGCAGATGCCCTCCCGTACGCATCGGCAGGGACGCGCCGAGCAGGCTCAGCCACACCAGGCAGAAAAGCGTGAGCTCTTCTCCCCAAGGCGGTGTGATATTGAAAAAATACCGGCCGATAAAAACGATCGTAACCGATACGACCTGAATGCAGAGCATCACTTTGCAAACACTTTTTACCACTTCAAATATAAAATCGAAAATTTTTTCTGCCATCGTTCCTCCCGTTCCCTTTGAAAAGGGGAAATCATTCCTAACCTTGCAACGCAATGCCAATCCTGATTTCCCCTGTAATTCAAGCCTTCAGGGCGTTATTACTTGATGTCCTGGATCCGTTTAAGCAGCTCGAGCACTTCCGGCGTGCCGAACTTTTCATAAACCGGCTGTACCGCATTGATCCACTCGGTTTTGTCAGGAACATCCACCACGGTAACGCCGAGATCCGCAAAATTCTTCATGATCTCGTCCTCTGCGGCCTGGATTGTCTCGCGGTTGTAGGCCTGGGTTTCCTTCGCGGCCTGCTGGATGATTTCTTTCTGTTCATCGGTGAGCTTATTCCAGGTCAGTTCAGAGATGACATATGCCTGAACCGGATAAACATGGCCGTCCAGGATCATGTTCGGGCAAACCTCATAGAATTTTTGGGATACAAATCCGGAAAGCGGCTGCTCCGCGCCGTCCACAACGCCCGACTGCAGCGCGGTGTAAAGCTCACTGAAGCTCATCGGTGTCGGAGAGGCGCCCAGAGCCTTGACAATCTCAAGCCACATCTCGGTGTTCTGGACGCGCAGTTTCATGCCCTTGAGGTCGGCCAGCGAATTCACGGGGTCCTTGGTGAAGAAATGGCGCGAGCCTTCCTCGATCATGCAAAGGGCCACCATCTGGGTCCCGTCCTCCTGAATGCTGGCGAGCAGCTCTTCGCCAACGTCAGAATTGACCATCTTCCAGAAGTGGTCGCGGTCCCGGATGACGTATGGCAGCGTGGTGACCGCCGCTTTCTTCGCGCCAAAGTTGACCAGTGTCGTGAATTCCGCGCGGATGACGTCGATCGTACCCATCTGGACGCCTTCCTGCATGGCGGTGTCGTCGCCAAGCTGGCCGCCCGCGTAACGTTCCACCTTGATCGAGCCATTTGAGAGTTCCTCCACCTTATCCGCAAAATGGAAAAGGGTGTCAGTCATGATGTGCCCCTCGGGCATCTGTTCAACGAATTTAAGAGTGATCGCCTCAGCTGGAGCCGCTTCGGAAGCAGCGGGCTCGGACGACGCGGCGGGAGCCGCAGACGGCGCTGGCGCCGAAGATGAAGGAGCGGAGTTTCCGCCACATGCGGCAAGTGTAGCTACCATTGCCAAAGCCGACAGGATCGAGATTGCTTTTCTCATAATTTTCCCTCCATAATTGATATTCTTTATTTGATTAAGGGATTTCCCCTTAACGGATACCCTGCGTTTTCTCAAGCGTTTCCCAAATGCCCGACAGGTACATCGCGCCGAGCGCCCGGTCATAGAGCCCATAGCCCGCGCCGCCGCGCTCGCCCCAGATCATCCGGCCATGGTCTGGCCTCAGGAAACCCTGGTAGCCCGCGTCGTGATAGGCCTTCATAATCGCGACCACATCGAGCGATCCGGCGCGGGAGAAATGCGCGGATTCCTCGAAGCCACCATCCGGCAGGCGTTTGATATTGCGCACATGCCCGAACGCAATCCGGTCCATCGAGGCGTATTTGTAGACAAGCCGCGGCAGGTCGTTTTCAGCCGAGCAGCCAAGTGATCCGGAACAGAGGGTGAGCGCGTTGAAGGGGCTGTCAACAATCGCCAGCAGACGGTCAATATTTTTTTCGCCGGTGATAATCCGCGGCAGGCCGAAAACAGGCCAACAGGGATCATCCGGATGCATCGCCATGCGCACGCCCGCTTTTTCAGCTTCCGGGACGACGGCTTTTAGAAAATATTCAAGGTTTTTCCAAAGCCCCTTTTCGCCGACCTCTTCATAGAGCGTAAACATCCGCGCGAGCTCGTCGTGGGAATAGACGGCTTCCCAGTCACAAAGCGCGAAATCCGCCTGAAGGGGATCGGTCCGCGAAATGGTCTCCGGGTCGTAGGCCAGCGTCGTGGAACCATCAGGCAGCCTGCGTGCGGTTTCTGTGCGCATCCAATCGAACACCGGCATAAAATCGTAGCAAACCGTCTTGATTCCGGCTTTTCCGAGGTTTTGAAGCGTTTCGATATAAGCCGCGATATAGGTGTCACGGCTTTTTAAGCCGAGTTTAATATCTTCATGTACCTTCACGCTTTCGATCACTTCCAGCGCAAGGCCGTGCTCCTCCACCCGGCGTTTGAGAGAAAGGATCTCATCGAGCGGCCAAACCGCTCCGACCGGCTTCGGCAGTTCCCCCACGATCCCGGTCACGCCTGGAATCTGCCGGATGTAATCGAGATCCACCGCGTGTGCGTCCGGATACCAGCGGAACGTCATCTTCATTACGAACCCTCCTGATCTGGCGGAATTTCAGAAAAATATCTAAATATTTTCTATAATTCCGTTCTTTTTTCTGCAACTTTATGATATCATTTTCTATTTCTATTTTCAATAAAAATGTGTTTTCCTATTACAATTTCTGCATTTTTCATTGATTTCGGGAATTTTCATTGTCTATTTGGCCTAATTTTTTAATACATATTGCTTTTTAAATAGAAAAATGATATTATTATTTCTAACGAAAAGGTGTACTTTATCAGAAGATAGGAAGGTTTTTCAATGACCCAAAAAGCAACGATCGCACAGGTCGCGCAGCGGGCGGGCTGTTCGCTGGCGACCGTATCGCGCGTGCTCAGCGGAAGCAATTATCCCGTGAAGGCTGATGTGCGTGAAAGAATCCTGCTCTGCGCGCGGGAACTCGGCTATGTTTCCCCCTCCGTGCGCAAACCCGCGAAAAGCCGTGTTGGAAAGGATATCGGCGTGCTCATCCCCACCCTGACCAACCCCTTCTACTCCCAGCTGCTGGTAGGGGTGGAAAATGTCTGCGAGGAGCATGGCTACACCCCCTTCTTCTGCAGCTCTCACCGGGACCCGGAAAAGGAGATTGAAAATCTCAAGTTTTTCCTTTCCAAATCGGTCTCAGGCATCATCCTCTCCTCCATCAACGAGAATCACGTATTTCTCTCCAGCCTCCTGCAGCAGGATATCCCGCTTGTGGTGTTTGACCAATCGCTGCGCGAGCTGGATGTGAGCTATGTGAAGTTCGATTACTTTGAAGCTGCCAAGCTCGCGGTCGAGCACCTCTACCTCAAGGGGCACCGCCGGATTGCCTTCGCTTCCCCGCCGATCAACCGCTCGGTCCGCCAGGAGGCGCTCAACGGCTATCTGTTTGGGCTGGAGGAATTTTCGGTGCCGCAGCGGCAGGAATACATCATCCTCTCCGAAGCGGAAAAGGAACGGGACGACGGGATGTACGACTTTGAAAACGGCAAATATTTTGCCGGACGGATTCTGCAGCTCGAAAAACGCCCAACCGCGGTCTTTACCCTGAACGATATGACCGCCTTTGGCCTCATTGACGAATTCCGCAGGCAGGATCTCCAGGTGCCGGAGGACATCTCTGTGGTCGGCTTTGATAACCTCGAGCAGAGCTCCTTTTTCTATCCGCCGCTCACCACCATCAACCAGCCCGCCTATGAAATCGGACGGCTGACCGCAAAAATCCTCATGGACAAGATCAGCGGAAAACGTGTGGAAAACGCCGCCATTAATCTGCGGCCCTCCATTGTGGAGCGCGCTTCGGTACGCGCGCTCTACTGAGCCGCCAAAAACGGGCCGTGCCCTGCTCTTCGCAGGGGCACGGCCCGTTTTCTTTCTGATTTTTAGTTCAGCACAGCCGCCGGTCCTCCACCACGTCCCCATCTATGATCCGCACCAGCCGCTGCGCACTGCGCGCGATCTCGTTGTCGTGGGTGATCAGAATCACTGTCCGGCCTTCCGCGTGCAGTTCGTGCAGGATCTTCATGACCTCCTCGCCCGACGCACGGTCGAGGTTCCCGGTCGGCTCGTCCGCCAGAATGATCGGCGGGCGGGCGGCGATCGCACGCGCAATGGCAACCCGCTGCTGCTGGCCTCCCGAGAGCTGCGCCGGCCGGTGATACATCCGGTTGCCCACGCCCACCCGTTCGAGCGCCGCGGCCGCGAGCGTCCCGCGTTCACGGCGCGGGATCCCCCGGTAGATAAGCGGCAGTTCAACATTTTCAAGTGCGCTCAGGCTTGGGATCAGGTTAAACCCCTGGAAGATAAACCCGATCCGCCGGTTACGGATCTGCGCAAGCGTTTCCTCCGGGATCTGCGCGACATTTTCCCCATCGAGGTAATATTCCCCCGCGTCCGGCAGATCGAGACAGCCCAGCATGTTCATCAGGGTCGATTTCCCGGAACCCGACTGTCCCACGATCGCAACAAATTCCCCCGGCTCGATGCACAGCGTGATCCCGCGCAGCGCACGCACCTCATTTTCCCCGGCGTTATAGACCTTCTGCATCCCACGGATATCCAAAAGCGGCACCGCCATCCCTCCCCATCGTTTTTCCATTTTTATTGTGCGGCGCGCGCCTTCAAATATGCGGCGGGAAACGGCCGAAAAAAAGAAATCCGCCCGCGGCGACTGCCGCGGGCGGAGAAATACGCTTTTGCTTATTCGACGTCGTAAAGCTTGGAGAGACGGACCAGATGCGCATACTTGTCGGCAGCGGATTTGCTCGCTCTCTCGAACAGATCCTGCGCACGCTCCGGATTCTGGCGCTGGAGCGAGGAGTAGCGGACCTCGTTCTCGATGAAGGACTTGTAGTCCGCGGTCGGCGCCTTGGAGTCGAGCATGAACGGATTCTTGCCCGCTTCCACGTTGCGCGGATCAAAGCGGAAGTTGTGCCAGTATCCAGCCTCAACAGCACGTTTCATCTCGGTCTGCGCGATGGTCATACCGCCGCGGATGCCGTGGTTGATGCAGGGCGCGTACGCGATGATCAGGGACGGGCCGTGATAGCTCTCCGCCTCGATGAAGGCCTTGAGGCACTGGTTGTAGTCAGCGCCCATCGCAACCTGCGCGACGTAGACGTAACCGTAGCTCATGGCGATCGCGGCGAGATCCTTCTGTTTGACCTCTTTGCCGGCCGCCGCGAACTGCGCGATCGCACCGGTCGGAGTCGCCTTGGAGGACTGGCCGCCCGTGTTGGAGTAAACCTCGGTGTTGAAGCAGAGGATGTTGACGTCCTCGCCGGAAGCGATCACATGGTCGAGTCCGCCGAAGCCGATATCGAACGCCCAGCCGTCGCCGCCGAGGACCCAGTTGGACTTCTTCGCAAGGAACTCTTTATCCTTGAGGATCTCCTTGCCGGCGTCACAGCCGCAGGCTTCGAGCGCTGCGATCAGGTTCTTGGTTGCAATGGCATTGGCCGCGCCGTCGTTGACGGTGGACAGATACGCTTCGCAAGCGGCTTTCACGTCTGCCGGAGCATCCTTGGACAGCTCCAGGACCTTGCCGATCAGGCGCTGGCGCAGCGTGGCCTGAGCCAGATACATGCCGTAACCATACTCGGCGTTGTCCTCGAAGAGGCTGTTCGCCCAAGCGGGGCCGTGGCCGTCCTTGTTGACGGTGTACGGGGTGGACGGAGCGGAACCGCCCCAGATGGAGGAGCATCCGGTCGCGTTCGCGATATACATTCTGTCACCGAACAGCTGGGTTGCGAGCTTCGCGTAAGGGGTCTCGCCGCAGCCCGCGCAGGCGCCGGAGAATTCAAGCAGCGGCTGTTTGAACTGGCTGCCCTTGACGGTGGTCTCTTTGAACTTCTCGGCAACTTCCGGCTTCACCGGCAGCGCGTGTCCATAGGCGAACACTTCCTGCTGCGCGAGCTGGGTGTCGAGTTTTTCCATAACAAGCGCCTTGGCGCCCTTCTTGCCCGGGCAGACGTTCGCGCAGGAGCCGCAGCCGGTGCAGTCGAGAACCGAAACGGTCATCGCGAACTTATAGCCCGGCATACCGGTCATGTCGACCATCTTGGTGCCGGCCGGAGCCTTGGCAGCTTCTTCGGCAGTCATGACCGCCGGGCGGATAACAGCGTGCGGGCAGACATAAGAGCAGAAGTTGCACTGGATGCAGTTTTCAGGCTGCCAGGACGGGACATCGACGGCGATGCCGCGTTTCTCGTAAGCAGCGGAGCCCTGCGGGAAGGTGCCGTCCTCGCGGCCCTTGAAGACGGAGACCGGCAGCTTGTCGCCGCGCTGTGCGTTCGCCGGGATGAGGATGTCGTTGACGAAATCAACCAGGTCCTTGCGGTCGCCGGTGGCAACCGCAACGGTGCTGTCGTCGGTGGCGTTCTTCCAGGAGGCCGGGACTTCGACCTTGACAACGGCTTTCGCGCCTTCGTCGATCGCGTCATGGTTCATCTTGACGATCTTTTCACCCTTGCGTCCGTAGGACTTGGTGGCCGCGTCTTTCATATACTGGATCGCATCCGCCTCGGGGATGATCTTCGCGAGCTTGAAGAACGCGGACTGCAGAACGGTGTTGATGCGGGTGCCGAGTCCCAGCTTGCGGCCGATGTCGATACCATCGATGGTGTAGAACTGGATATTGTGGTCGGCGATGAATTTCTTCACCTTGCCGGGGATATGCTGCTCGAGCTCATCGCCGCTCCACGGGCAGTTGAGCAGGAAGGTGCCGCCGTCTACCAGGTCTTCAACCATGTCGTACTTGTCGATATAGGAGGGGTTGTGGCAGGCGACAAAGTTCGCTTTGTTGATGAGGTAGGTCGAATGGATCGGGGTGTGGCCGAAACGCAGGTGCGAAACGGTGACGCCGCCGGATTTCTTCGAGTCGTATGCAAAGTAAGCCTGCGCATACATGTCGGTGTGGTCACCGATGATCTTGATCGAGTTTTTGTTCGCGCCGACGGTGCCGTCCGAACCGAGACCCCAGAATTTGCAGGCGGTGGTGCCTTCCGGAGCGGTGTTCGGGTTCTTCTTGGCTTCGAGCGAATAACCGGTCACATCGTCCTCAATGCCGATGGTGAACTGCATTTTTCCCATTGCGGCGGCATTGTCGTAGACGGCGATGATCTGGTCCGGAGTGGTGTCCTTGGAGCCGAGGCCGTAACGGCCGCGCAGAACCGGAACCTTTTCGAACTTGGTGTCCTTGATGGCCGCGACAACATCGAGATAGAGCGGCTCGCCGTTGGAGCCGGGCTCCTTGGTGCGGTCGAGAACCGAGATGGTCTTGACCGAATCCGGGATGGCGGCAACCAGTTTCTCATTGACAAACGGACGATACAGGCGGACTTTGATGAGACCGACCTTCTGGCCGTTCTTATTCAGGAAGTCGACCGTCTCATCGATGGTCTCGCAGACCGAACCCATTGCGATGATGACATGCTCCGCATCCGGGGCGCCGTAGTAGTTGAACAGGCCGTAGTTGGTGCCGATCTTGGCATTGACCTTGTCCATGTACTCCTCGACGATCGCCGGCAGCGCCAGATAGTAGGGGTTGCAAGCCTCGCGGGCCTGGAAGAAGATGTCAGGGTTCTGAGCGGAGCCGCGCAGGACGGGATGCTCCGGATTCAGAGCGCGTTTGCGGAAAGCGTCGATCGCGTCGTGATCAACCATCTCGTCGAGATCTTTATAATCCCAGACTTCGATCTTCTGCAGCTCGTGGGAGGTGCGGAAGCCATCAAAGAAATTGACAAACGGGACGCGGCCTTTGATCGCGGACATATGCGCGACGGCGGTCAGGTCCATAACCTCCTGCACGCTGCTTTCGCAGAGCATTGCGAAGCCGGTCTGGCGGCAGGCATAGACGTCGGAATGGTCGCCGAAGATGTTCAGCGCGTGGGAAGCGACGCAGCGGGCGGAAACGTCGATGACACCCGGCAGCAGCTCACCGGCCATTTTGTACATATTCGGGATCATCAGCAGCAGGCCCTGGGAAGCGGTGTAGGTGGTGGTCAGCGCGCCGGCTGCCAGCGAGCCGTGGACGGTGCCCGCGGCGCCCGCCTCGGACTGCATCTCGACTACCTTGACCGTCTGGCCGAAGATGTTCTTCTGGCCCTGGGTCGACCATTCATCGGTGACTTCCGCCATTACCGACGAAGGGGTAATCGGGTAGATGGCAGCCAGATCCGTAAACGCGTATGAGGCGTAAGCGGCGGCATTATTGCCATCCATGGTTTTCATTTTTCTTGCCATTTTATCTTCCTCCTAAGAAATTAGTGGTACTGATAAAGAGTACAAATGAGGTCCTCCAAAAAGGAAAATCCCCTGTGGAGCCTATCTTTATAGATTTTACCATCTTTAGCGGTGGTTGTAAATAAGTCTCCACATAAAAAATCCGTATAGTTTATGACTTTTCCCTGAACTTATGTGGAATTTTCTCGAAAAATTGACAGCAGCCCGAAAAATGATTATATTTATATCGATCATCCTTGTATTTATGCGGATGCGACCATATTTTTTGGAGGAATTATTTCATGGACCCTGACGGTAATACGACAACTTTTTTGATTGCAGTCCTGTTGCTTGTGCTGGCCAACGCCCTGCTCACCGCCGGACGCACCGCGCTCACTGTGCTGAAGGACTCGAGCATCAAAAAGCTGGCTGCTTCCGGTGATCGCAAGGCCACCTTCATCTCGAAGCTGCTTGAAAAGCCCGCCGCCTTCCTCGAAGGGCTCAAGCTCGCCGGTTTTTCCTGTACCGTTGTCAGCAGCGTGCTTGCGTTTTTCTATCTTGCCATGCCGTTCATTTTTGCCCTGGCCGCAAAGGGCGGGCCAGGCTTTTTCTATCCCGCGACCGCCGCAGGCTGTATCCTGGTCATCTTCACGCTCAATGTCCTCTGTCTGCTGCTGCCCTACCGCATCGCCTGCCGCTATCCACAGCCTGTCGCGTTCGCGCTGGCAGGCTTCTGCCGCGCCGCCGCGCTGCTGATGCGTCCCTTTGTCGCGCTCAACAGCGCGATCGCTTCGGGGCTTGCCGCCCTGTTCGGCGTGCGCGCCGAGGAGGAGCCGGACGAGGTCACCGAGGAGGAAATCCGCCTGATGGTCGACGTCGGCAAGGAAAAGGGCGCGATCGAACAGAGTGAAAAGGATATGATCAATAACATTTTCGAGTTCGACGACCGCAGCATTTCGGAGGTGATGACCCACCGCACCGATATGGTCGCCGTACCAAAGACGGTTACGCTTGACGAGCTTTCCGCCATCGCGATCGACACCGGCTATTCGCGCATCCCGGTCTATGATGACGACATCGACGACATCATCGGCATTGTTTACGTCAAGGACCTGCTCTGTCTCATCGGCAAGCACGACACCGGCTTCGACGTGCAGAAGTATATGCGTTCCGCCTATTTTGTCCCGGAAAACATGGATTGCGTCAATCTGTTCACCCAGTTCAAACAGCAGAAGGTACAGGTCGCCGTCGCGGTGGATGAATACGGCGGCACAGCGGGCATCGTTTCGATGGAGGATCTGCTCGAATCGATCGTCGGCAACATCCAGGACGAATACGACGACGAGGAGGAGGAAATCTCCAAGCTTTCAGAAGGCTGCTATTCGATCGACGGGACCGTAGGCATTGACGAGGTGGAACGCCTCTTTGACACGACGCTCGAAGAGGAAGAATCCGAATATGATACGATCGGCGGCCTGCTCACCGAACAGCTCGAACGCATTCCCGCCCCGGATGAACATCCATCGGTCACCATCGGCGGCGTACAGTTCACCGTCCTGCTGGTCGAAGACCGGCGCATTGCGCGCATCCGCGCCGAACGCATCCCCGCGCAGGAGGAATCCTCCGCGAAGGAAAAGGAGCAAAAGTAGTTTATGCAGCAAATCATGGGATATGTCCGGCGCGCCATAACAGAATATCAGATGATCGCCGACGGTGACGCAGTTGCCGTCGGCGTTTCCGGCGGCAAGGATTCGGTCGCGCTCCTGGCGGCGCTGGCTGGCGTGCGCCGGTTTATCGGCATCGATTTTACCCTCAAGGCCATCACCCTCGACAACAATTTCGACGGTGTGAACACCGATTATTCGCCTATCCAGGCGCTTTGCGATTCCCTTGGCGTGGAGTATGTGATCAAACGCACCCAGATTGGACAGATCATTTTTGACCAGCGGCAGGAGTCGAACCCATGCAGCCTGTGCGCCCGGATGCGCCGCGGCGTGCTGCATGACACGGTCAAGGAACTCTCCTGTCAGAAGCTCGCGCTCGGGCATCATTTCGACGACGCGGTCGAAACCTTTTTAATGAATCTTTTCAACGAAGGCCGGGTCGGCTGTTTTTCGCCGGTGACCTACCTTTCCCGCAAGGATATCACCATGATCCGTCCGCTGATTTTTGCGCCGGAGCGGGAAATCCGCAACGCGGTCAACCGAGCCGGGCTCCCGGTGGTCAAGAGCAAATGTCCGGTGGACGGCTGCACCGAGCGGCAATGGACTAAGGAATTTTTATCCCAAATGGAGAAAACTCATCCAGGTATTACAAAACGTATATACGGAGCGATCCGCCGCGGGCATGTGAGCGGATGGTAATTGCGCGTTTCGCCGCGCGCACGATTTGCGCTCTTTGCGCGCCTGGGATATTGCGCCCTCCGAGCGCCCGGGGTCCATTTCTTGCCTGTCCAAGAAATGGACGAAAGAAGACACGCGGGGAGTCCCCCGCGACCCCCTGCGCGCGATTTCGTTGCCTACGGCAAAGATCGCGCGCAATCTGCTCAGGCAAGACGAAGTGCGCCGCGCGCGCTTCGCAATGACGCGCGGGACGGGCGGCCGCAACCGTTGCGGCCGCGCGCTGTGCGCAAAGCGGACAAACGGATCGAAAGAACGCTTCGCGTTCAAA
>NZ_QSBX01000004.1:145942-169376 GCF_003465835.1 Anaerotruncus sp. AF02-27
AACCCATAACCCGGGAGCAACTTGGGAGCGCGAAGCGTTACCATCAGTCTTGAGCTGACCGTGTGTTGGGAGCGCTTACGGCGCAAGTTTTGGCAAGGCGTCCGCGGGGTTTCTCAAGGGGCGGCTAGCCCCTTGAGCGCCTTCTTTTGTCCATTTCTTGGGCGAGCAAGAAATGGACTCGTGGGGCGCGGCGAAACGCGCCAGTGATTCTCAAGCGGCGAGGCCGCTTGATTCCCGTGCACGCGGCGAAACGCGCGAAAGCGGGCGCGACGCAACGCGCATTTCACCTGCCGAGCAGAACGGCGGAAGCAAGGGAAGCGCCCGCGCGCACACCCGATTCAAAATAGATCATTTCCAGTGTGCCGATCTGTCCAAAGACGCTGTCAACAGCATCTTCGTCCCCGGTCGTGCGCAGCTTTTCCAAAAGCATCCGCAGGAGGCTTTCGATCTCCTCCTCGCGCGGGAGCGGCCCAACCGCTTCGCAGCCGGTCAGAAGGAACAAGCTGATTTCAGAAAGGTCGGTGCGGTTCAAAATTTTGTCCATTTTTTGCCCTCCGTGCTACATATTTGTTTCTTTCATCTCGCATTATGGCACAAATATGTTTCTTTGTCAATGCTACATTTGCGTTTCATGCTATGATCTGAGAGCAGAGGGGGAATTTTATGGAGTGTTTCGAACGTCTTCGCGCGCTGCGCGAAGACAGTGACAAAACGCAGGAAGATGTGGCAAACTATCTTGGCATCAAACGGCAGATGTATCGCCGCTACGAAACCGGAGAGGTGGACCTTCCGATGCGGCATGTGAAAAATCTGGTCCTGCTGTACCAAACCACAGCCGATTACATTCTTGGCCTCTCCGACGAAAGGAATCCATATAATGGAAAAAGAAAATAGCTGGCTCGCCCGCACCGGGCTGCTCGTCGGCGCGCAGGGCCTTGAAAAGCTCGCCGCCGCGCGGGTCGCCGTCGTCGGGCTGGGCGGGGTCGGCTCGGCGGCGATGGAGGCGCTCTGCCGCACCGGGGTCGGCCACCTGCTGCTCGTCGACCACGACACAGTCGATCTCACAAACCTCAACCGTCAGCTCGTCGCCACCCGCGACGTGGTCGGCCTGCCCAAAGCGCAGGCCGCCGAAAAACGGCTGCGCGCCATCAACCCGGACGGCGACTTCACCTTCGCCGCCCAGTTTTACCTGCCCGAAAACAGCGCCTTCCTCTTCGACTGGCAGCCCGATTATGTGGTGGACGCGATCGACACGGTCACCGCCAAACTTCATCTCGCGCAGGAATGCGCCGCGCGCGGGGTGCCGCTCGTCTCCTGCCTGGGCACCGGCAACCGTCTCGACCCCGGCAAGCTCTGCATCGGCGACCTTGCTGAAACAGCCAACGGCTGCGGCTGCGGGCTTGCGCGGGTCATGCGCCGCGAGCTGCGAAAGCGCGGGATCACCAGCCTCACCGTCTGCTATTCGCGCGAGCAGCCGCTGGCCGTGGTCGCGCCCGGAGACAACAACGGCCGGCATCCGCCCGGCAGCATCGCTTTTGTGCCTCCGGTGGCGGGATACCTCATCGCGGCGCATGTCGCGCGGGCGCTGCTGCAAATTTAGCCGAAAACGCAGAAGCGGCCTGCCCCATAAAGGGACAGGCCGCTTTCCATTTCTGTGTGACCCCGCCATATCGATGCCCCGCCGGCTGCAAACCCCGTCTTATGACAAGGTGGGTACGTCCGCTCCACAGGTTCCTGCTCCCTTCGTCCCGTTGCCGGGGAGGTCTGCAATCCGCTGCGGAATATGGACTCCCGTTATACAGTTATCGGAGTATAAAGGGCGAAGCTGTCGTGTACAGCAGGGAGTGGCAGTTTTTTAAGAGGGCTCCTCGTCCTCGGTGAAGTCAAACTGATCTTCCAGACGCTCCATAAAGATTGCGGCGATTTCATCGAACTCGGCTTCGTCCTCAATCGCTTCCAGGAACTCTTCGTCCCCTTCATAGACCGATTTGAGAATCACCAGTTCCCCATCGTCCTGCAGTTCCGCGTCCGGATCGTCATAAGTGGCCACCAGCGCCACATACCGATCGTCGTCATGCTCCAGCGTATCCACAATCTGAAACTCATGCTCCTGACCGTCGTCATCGACCAGAGTCAACAGATCGTCCCCGAAATCCTGCGCCATATCATTGTGCTCCTTTTCACAGGCAATATGCCCTTTTGATGAGAAAAGCGTTCTTTACAGTATTATGATAATGCATCCCCGGCAAAATGTCAATCGATCTGGATCTTTATATGTTTTGTATGTATTTTCTGTAAATTGTTTAATTTTACTATTGACATTTTACAACGATTTGCATATAATAAAAACACAGAAGGAGAGATCCAGAAGAAAAGAAATTGACAGGAAAGGCGGTGGTTCCAATGTACGATGAAAATCACAGTTTCTCATTTGTATCGAGGGACTGTGCGCCGGTAAAACTGTTTTAGGCTGGAACATTATTTCGGACGATCAGATCACAGTTTCTGCCACTATCAGCGCAAGCTGTATATTGACTCGTTGAACGGCATTTCTTGTAATGCGTTTCTTGTTTTGTCCAATATTGGGATTGATGCACGTGACAGGTGCAATAAAAACCGAAAGGAAGATGATCCATCACTCAGATGGTTAACATTCCAGGCAAGGCAAACAATCTGTGATCGCAGTCTCCAATCATAAAACGAATTTTTCGATTATTTCCGCAAAACAGGCCGAGCCGGGCGGCATCCCACATACGGCGTATCAGGTCGCGTGAAGGATCTGGGAAACCGGATGGATACAAATGAACCGACCAGCACAATCGAATAGATAGATGGGGCGGCGGCTCAAACGGTCACCGCTCCCCAGTTCTCTCAAAACCATGCAAAAGGACGGACAAAACACATTGGGCGTAAAGAAGCCCAAAGCTGTGACAGTTACCGCAGCGAATGTATTTTTGGCTGTCACCTGCAAGATGAGACAGAGTCCTGGTAAACCCGAAACCGATTCGTTCCTTGAAAATCCAAGCGGAGCAACGTCCAAATGCGTGCAACCGGAAAACCCTGGCGAGAAACCAACCGACCCATGTTTTATTGGCTACCCGAAAGCGTTGTCCAGGACAGATCTTTTTCAGTCATCCCTAAAAGCGAAAATTCCTTGTTACGTTTCTGGTAATTCCAAAAGCATAGCTCGTGAAATAGTTTTTATGGCAGGCCCAAAAGCAAAGTCCCAGGCAAACCAAAGCGCAAATTCCGGTAAAACCTTTAAAGCAATGACCAGGTAAATTTTCAATAGGCAAAACCAAATGCAACTGTTCTGGACAACGCTTCATCCTCTAATGGAAACCATGTCCAAAAAAGGATTTTATACCGCTGGAACAAAAGGGATTGAATCAACAACCAGTCCAATGAATTGATTATCAAGCGGCGCCGGTAAAAACCGGCGCCGCTTTCCATTTTCCCACGCGCGCCCGAATTTTCGCACAAAACGTAAACTTACTATGAATTAGCAATTGGAAGATTGATTTTGCAGGATTTTGTGGTAGAATATGAAAAGTAAATAGTGTGAAATAATTTGCCCTTTTTTTTGCACTATGTCTTTGATAGATGTGCGGGACATCCCGTAAAGGCTGCCCTTCCCGCCGTTTTATCCCGGGATTTTTACGCCCGCAAATTATGTATATCATACATGGAGGTAACAACCTATGAAAAAAATTGCCCTGCTTTTGTGCGCAGTGCTTGTGATGTCGGCCATGCTTTTTGGCTGCGGACGCGGCAATGACGCTGAACCTGTTTCCAGCGCCGCTTCCGATGCGGAAGGCAGTTCCGAAGCCACCACGATGCCCACCACCCCGGAGGAGATCGTCGCCCACAATGTGAAGATTGACGAATCCGAAATCACCCTGGTGCAGTTCAATACCCCGGCGGCCGGGACCAAGACTGCCACCATCAAAACCAGCATGGGTGATATCAAGATGGTCCTCTTCCCTGACGAAGCCCCCAAAGCGGTCGAAAACTTCCTCGCTCTGGCCGAAAAGGGCTATTACAACGGCATGAGCTTCTATGAAGTCCTTCCGAGCATCCGTATCGCCACCGGTGATCCCGATGCGAACGGCTCCGGCGGCGAGAGCGCTGACGGAGAACTGTTCAAAGACGAATACAGCCTGAACCTGTGGCACTTTAACGGTGCGGTCGCTATGGATAACGGCGGCGTGCCCGACGCCAACGGCAGCCGGTTCTACATTGTCCAGAACAGCTCGATCACTAACGAACTGGCCGAAGAGATGCTCGACGGCGGTTTCCCGGAGAAGGTTGTCGACAAGTACCTCAAGGCCGGCGGCGTCCCGAACTATGACTTTAAGGACACCGTTTTCGGACAGGTCATCGAAGGCAAGGACGTGGTTGAAAAGATCGCTGCCGTCGCCCGCGACGAGCAGAACAAGCCGTCCGAGGACGTGACCATCACCTCCATCGAAATCGGCACCGTCTGATTAGCAGAAAATCAAATCCCCGCGGACTTCCGCGGGGATTTTTTTGTCCAAAGGCAGCTCGGCAAAGAAGCGGCACGGGCAGAAAGCTTTGAGGGTAGGAAGAATCCCGCCCCGCTTTAAGCGCGGTTCGTGATGGTGTAGGATTGCAGGCTCCTTTGGCAGCCATTTTTTTCATAGAACGCCTCCGCGCCCGGCTGCGCACCAAAATAGAGCATGGTGGGGGTGCTCTCTTTGGCAAGTTGGAGCAGCCTGGTACCGATCCCGTGTTTTTGATACTCCGGCAGGACAAGCAGTTCGGTGATCGTTCCGAAAAAATAGCCGTCTGAAAGGATGCGCAGGCAGCCCACGAGCCGCTCCCCCTCGTTCGCCGTGATGTTCAGGGTTTTTGACAGCGCCGCCTGTGTTTTTTGCGCGTCATACTCCCCGGGCCATATCCGATTGACAAACGGAAGAAATTTTGCAGCATCCAGCTCCCGATCATTTACTTTATATTCCATGATTTTTACCTCCTCTTACGCGTTTCTCCTGATCGCTTCTTTTTCCCTCTATCATAGAGCATTTTCCTGCTCCGCGCAAGAACGCCAAAAGGGACCGGCCTGTTTTCACAGGCCGGCCCCTTTTATATTTTGTCAGCCAAACAGGATCTGCAGGAAGGTGCCGACCAGCGCCGCGGCAAATGGCAGCAGAAAGAGCAGAATCCCGATCCGCATTACATTGCGGCGGAAGCAAAATGACCGCAGGCTTGGGGCGCGCAGCGGCTTTCCCGACTCCTGCTCCGGCGGTTCCGTGTCCGGCTCCTGCCACGCGGCGTCCGGCCTCGCGAGATATGCCTCCATCAGGCCTCTCGCCTCCTCGAGCTGCGAAGTGTCCACATAGACCTGCTGTCCATAGGTCAGTGCGCCCATATAGCTGCGCAGGTAGCTTCCAGCGGGATGGTGGTCCCGCACAGCCGCCGGAATACCCGCGTCCTCGAGCAGCCCCAGCAGCATGCCCAGTTCCACATGGTCCGCAACGGTCGCCAGCAGGCAGGGCTGCGGGATCTCCAAAAGCGCCTTTGGGGGGAGGCCGGCGGGCGGAGCTTCCTCCACCAGCTTCGCACTGCAGTCGCCGCAGACGGTGAAACCCGCTCGGTATTCGGTTTTGCAGTTCGGACACCAGGGCATTCCATTCGCCTCCCGTATGCTTCATTTATCGCGTGAAACATTCCCTGTTCCATCTCCTCCGCCAAGCCGGCGGACTGTTATTTCTGATTGCGGTAGTAATTGATCAGACAGCCCGAGAGGATGATCTCGCGCTCGTCGTCGGTGAGCTGGCCCAGCGTCATGGAAAACGGCTTCACGCCGTCCTTCGTGAGCGCATAAGCTTTGATCTCATCCCATTTCTCCTCCACCGCGCGGCGGATGTTCGGGATAAAGATCGAATCGTATTTCGCAAAGACCGGGTCGCCGTCGATCAAAAACGGCAGCATGCCCCAGTTGATGAGGTTCGAACGGTAACGCTTGGTGGCGTATTCCTTTGCAATATTGGCCCAGCCGCCAAGCACCTTCTGGCAGGACGCCGCCTGTTCACGCGCCGAACCGTCGCCGGGCTTTACCGCATAGACAAGCGATCCTGAGCCGATCTTCGAGCTGTCAACATCTTTGAATCCCTCGATCGTCCGGATCACCCGGATCGGGCAGGTTGGAGAATTGTCATTGAAGGCATTGCCGGTCTCGAGGCGCAGCTTCTCCCATTTCTGGGACTCCTTGGCCTTTTCGACATAGGCCGGGTCCTTGCGCGAAAGGGTGAATTCCGCGAGCTTCATCGGGTTGGAGCGGTAGGAGGAGGTCTCGCCGGACGGGATCAGCTCGTCGGTCGTGGTGACCGGATCGGTGATGAAGGCCGCCACATCGAGGAAAAGATGCTCGGTGAGCGGGGACATCTCCGGCCAGTCGGCGATGTTCGGGCCGAATTTGAGCGGCAGCTCTGTCTGAGGCTTGCCCCATCCGTCGTAAACACGGTTTTTGTAGATTCCGGCGTCAAAGAAATATTTCGGCTTGCCAAAATTGCAGTCGAGGTCGGTTGCCGGGGTAAGCGCGCCGCCATTGCGGGCGGTCGCGGCAATCGAGCGCGCGTCCATCAGCGCCACCGACGCGATCTGCCCCGCGCCGGGCTTCGACCCCTCACGGTTCGGGAAATTGCGGGTGGAATGGCGGATCGAGAAGCCGTTGTTGGCCGGGACGTCGCCAGCGCCGAAGCAGGGGCCGCAGAAAGCGGTGCGGATGGTCGCGCCTGCCTGCATAAGTGTGGCGATCGCGCCGTTTTGAACAAGGCCCATCATGACCGGCTGGCTGGACGGGTAGACCGAGAGGGCAAATTCGTCCGCGCCAATCGAATGGCCGGTGAGGATATCGGCCGCGTCGCAGAGATTGTCGTAGGTACCGCCCGCGCAGCCTGCGATCACGCCCTGGTCGACCATGAGGCGGCCGTTCTTCACCTTGTCGCGCAGACTGAAGTTGATGCCGGGCGCGTCGAGCTGGAGATTGCCGGCCAATTCAACCTCATGCAGGATGTCATCAAGATTTGCGTTGAGCGTTTCGATCTCATAGGTGTTCGAGGGATGGAACGGCATGGCGATCATCGGTTTGATGGTCGAGAGGTCCACATAGACCACGCCGTCGTAATAGGCGCCGTCCTCCGGGGAAATTTCCTTGAACGCTTCCGGGCGGCCATGCAGCTCAAAATAGTCCTTTACCTGCCCGTCGGTCTTCCAGATGGAGGAAAGGCAGGTGGTCTCGGTGGTCATGACGTCGATGCCGATACGGTAATCGACGTTCAGGTTGGCCACGCCGTCGCCGATAAATTCCATGACCTTGTTCTTGACATAACCCTTTTTGAACACCGCGCCAATGATGGCGAGCGCCACATCCTGCGGGCCCACGCCGGGCTGGGGCTTTCCAGTAAGCCAGACCGCCACCACCTGCGGGCGGCTGATGTCGTAGGTGCGGCAGAGCAACTGTTTGACCAGTTCCGGGCCGCCCTCGCCGATCGCCATGGTGCCGAGCGCACCGTAACGGGTGTGGCTGTCCGATCCAAGGATCATTTTGCCGCCGCCGCTCATCATTTCACGCATATACTGGTGGATGACCGCCTGGTGCGGCGGGACAAAGATTCCGCCGTATTTCTTCGCGGCGGAAAGGCCGAACATGTGGTCGTCCTCGTTGATGGTGCCGCCGACCGCGCACAGGCTGTTGTGGCAGTTGGTGAGCACATATGGGAGCGGGAACTTCTCAAGGCCCGACGCGCGGGCGGTCTGGATGATGCCAACATAGGTGATGTCGTGGGACGCCATCGCATCGAACTTGATTTTGAGCGCGTCCATATTCCCACTTGTGTTGTGCGCTTCCAGGATCGAGTACGCCATGGTTTTGGCGGCCGCCGCGTTCTTATCGGCGGATTTTCCCGCCGCCTGCAGTGCGGCGGCGGCATGCGCATCGTCCGGGACCAGCTTGCCGCCGACCAGATACGCGCCGGTGTCGTACAATTTTATCATATAAAAACCTCCCAGTGTTTCATTTGCTCTTGGCTGGTCCTATTTTAGCACAGGAAAGCTTTCGATGCAATGATGCCGGACTGAATAAACCGCCTGCAAACCGGCCAAAACTACTGGAAACGAAAGGAATGGAGGCCGTGGGATGGATAAGGAACGGCAAAACAAATGGCGCAGCTTCCTGCTGGCATTCACGCTGACGCTGGTTCTGCTCTCCGCGATCATGATCGCAACGGTGATGGCGGTGCAGCCTTCGATGCCGCAGACCGACCGGACGCGCAGCGGCGACGAGTTCACCTTCCGGCCGCAGGCCGCCGATACGCTCACAATGGCAGTGATCGGGCTGGGAGCGGATGGGCCGGGGGAATTTCTACTGATCCGCTTCAATCCGCAGTACGGTCAGGTTCCGCTCACCCTGCTGCCGCCTGAAGCGATCGTAACGCTCGAAGGCGCGAATATGACTCTGCGCGAAGCCTACCAAAAAGGCGGCGGCAACACGGTGAAGGCTGCGCTTTCCGAGCGGCTTGGCGTGGCTGTGGACAAATATGCCGTCCTGAAGCGTGATGCTTTCATTCGCATCGCGGACACTGCGGGTTCGGTTGTCTATGAACTGCCCTATGATATCATCTATCAAAAGGACGGCTTCGATATCAATCTTGGCGCGGGTAAACGCCGGCTCGACGGGCAGGATATTGCGAACATGTTTGCCTACCCCGGTTATGAAAGCCCGCAGGAAAAAAGCAAGGTGCTTGGCGGACTGGTGGCGGAGATCGTCAATCAGAATCTCAGCGCGGCCGGAGAGGAAATTTCCTCTGGACTGTTCAAGCTCGCGGTCAACCTGATCGACACCGATATTACCTATGCCGACTACGAATACCGGCGCAGCGCAGCGGACTTCGTGGCCAAACTTGACACCCAGGTGGCCGGCAATCTGCCGCTGCAGGGTACCTTCCTGGAGGATGGCGTCAACTTTGAGCTTGCGGAAAAATATGTGCAACTGATCCGGCAGTATTTCCAGGCCGTTGGATGACGGCCTGGAAATCGATCGAAATTTCGGATTATGGAGGTTTTTGTTGGAAAAACCTGTTGACATTCCGCGCTGATCGTGATAGAATAAGTTCCGTCGCTATGAAGGTTTTTAGAATCTGCTGGTGTAGCTCAGTTGGTAGAGCAGCTGATTTGTAATCAGCAGGTCGGGGGTTCGAGTCCGTCCACCAGCTCCACCAACCCTGAAAACCCTGCATGCGCTTCAACTGAATATGGAGGAGTTCCCGAGTGGCCAAAGGGGGCAGACTGTAAATCTGTTGTCAGTGACTTCGATGGTTCGAATCCATCCTCCTCCACCAAAGAAACCTTGCAAGCTGATTGCCTGCAAGGTTTCTTTTATCAAATCTAAAAAAGATTTTCTTCCCGGTGAAAACGCCCGCTATCCGCGGGTGTTTTTTTGCGTAAAAAAAGCCACGCCTCAATGAAGGGGTGGCTTTCAACATTTTATGACGGCCTCTGACTGGGATTGTTAAAACTGGGAGGCGCTGCCTTTGTGTCACCAAAGTGGTTCGCGGGAGACGGGGAGGAAAGGTTGAAGTACAGGCGTGAATCTTCCGTAACCCCAAAGTCCCTGTTCGAGCCGGTATCCTGCACTTTGTTAAACGCCTCCCGAAACAACGCGTTATGCGCTTCTTCGCGGTTGAGCAGAAAATCAATGGTTTCCCGGACAAGTTTATCATTGATTTGGCGGTACAGATATTCATAGACAACCTTTGCGCGCTGCTCGGATGCGATATTGGAAAGCAGGTCCGCGCACAAGTCTCCTGTCACGGTAACATAGTCCGCTGTCCAGGAGTATCCTGACGCGTTGATCAGTCCCGGATTCAGCCCCAGCAAAACATGGGTCTCCACCTCACCCGCCGGTACACCGGCAGCTTCCACGTCATGCCCATTCAGCATATTGATCGTTGTCCCCACCATTTCCATATGGCTCAGTTCTTCAGCGGCAATATCCATGAACAGGTCTTTAATCGCTGGGTCCTTAATCCGAAAGCTCTGCGACATATACTGCATTGCCGATTTCAATTCCCCGTTAGCCCCGCCCAATTGTTCTTGCAAAAGCGCTGCATACTGCGGGTTTGCTTTTTCCACACGAACCGGATGGAACAATTGTTTTTCATGTTTATACATATGATAGCCTCCTTTATAGTGGTTGTTCTAAGTATTTACCAATTTTCCCATCACATGCATTGCCATATCGAAAAACCACGTCGTCGGGCGCAATCTCTGTTGGGCTGCGCATTCCTTGGCGTTGTAATCCGTCCCAAAGCCTGTTATAATGAAAACGAAATCGGTGACATTGCTTCTTGCCACGGCATCAGCCACCTTTCATTGCCGGCCGCACGGCATCTGGGATATTGGAGGCGCCATATGGACGAAATCATAGAGTTTTCCACAAGGGCGGATTTTAGAAACTGGCTGACCAGCAATTGCCTGTCAAGTCCCGGAGTATGGCTGTTATTCGGGAAGGCGTGCGGCCCCAAAACGTTGAAGGCAGGTGAAGCGCTTGAAGAAGCGCTCTGTTTTGGATGGATTGACGGGCAGATGCAGAGCATTGATGAAAAAAGCTATAAAAAGTATTTTTCCTTGCGGAGCAAAAACAGCAAGTGGTCAGAGAAAAACAAAGCTCTGGCAAAAAAACTGGAAGACCAGGGAAAAATGACCGACCATGGCCGGAAGAAAATCGCGGAAGCAAAAGAAAACGGCAGGTGGGACGCTCCAAAGCCGCCGGAGGTCACGGAGGAGCAGATAGCCTGTCTCGCAGCTTTATTGAACGGGCAGGAGCCCGCTTATACAAACTTCCTGGGGATGTCCCGATCTGTGAAAAAAACTTATACGCGGGCATATTTTGACGCCAAGACAGACGCTGGGCGCAGGAGCCGGCTGTCCTGGATGATTGACCGGCTCAACCAAAACTTAAAACCCATGTAACGAAAAGCGGGGCAGGCATCAACCTGCCCCGCTTTTATAATTATCCCTCCGGATCGGGGATCTCACCCCATCCGTCCGCGTCCTCACAGATGACGCAGGCGCTGGTTTCGCTGCCGTTTGTGAGAAGCATGCCCGGCGCGGCAACCAGTCGGAAAGACGGCACAAGTTCATACGGCTCCCCGTCCGCGAACTCCTCCGGCCGTGCGCCGGGTCCCAGATCGATGGTCCTGGTCGGCGTGGTCATCCGGTAGGTTTCAAAAATCTGCATTCCTGTTTCCCCCTTCAGGTGGTTCCGGTCCATACAACAGTCGCGTTGGAGGCGCCCCAAGGCGCGTTCGCAACTGCGTTTGGCGCGCGGTTGACCGTGATCCGTGTGATATTTGTGCATTCGGCAAAGCTGGTGGTGCGCATGGTTTGGATATTGGCGCCAATCGACATGGTTTTCAGCCCCAGGCACTTCCGGAACGAGCCGATTCCCACCGCGGTAACACTTTCCGGCAGCGCGCTCAAGGTGATGTTCGAACAATGCCAGAAGCTGTTGTCCTGAATCTCAACCACGCTGTCCGGCAGGCTGCTGATAGCAAGATTCCCACAATCATAAAAAGCGCTGTAAGAGATCTTAGTGATACCCGGGGGCAGTTCGGTCATGGCAGTTGTATGTTCGATCAGCTTGCGCATCTCTTCCCCGTCCCACGGGATGTTTGCGACGCCCTGCTGAAGCTGTGCAAAAGTCGCCGTCTCTCCCGTTTTGGAAACCGTACCGCCTTTGCCGGTGATGGCGGTTTCCACAAGCGCTTTCCCATCAACGACAGACCGAAAATTTTCTTCAATCGCCTGCTGCACATTCGCGGCGGCCATCCCCGCCACCGCCGCAATCGGGATTTCGCCCGCCGCGGGGGTCCAGTCAGATGGGCGCGCGCCCACCTCCTGCGCAGTCGGGGTCCAGCTTGCCGGACGCGCGCCGGCCTGCGCGGCGGTCACCCGGTGCGGATTTTCAAAGTCTCCCCCGTGCGCGTCAAGCGCGCCCTGTACCTGCGCGGCGGCATCCGAGGCCGCATTCGTCCCGCCAACCGTTTCGTTCAGCTTTCCGGCCAGCTCGAGCGGAGACGGCGTGCGTGTTATCCGATTGATCATCGAATTCCTCCTTTTCATGGATTTTCTTCATCCATACCGCTCAAAACAGAAAAAGTTCCGCTCTAGCGGAACTTTTTCTGTTCTCTCATTCAATTTTCCACTGCAATTGACAGCCGGAGTACATACTTGTCATAACCACGCACCGAAAGCTCGTCGAGCAGCGTGTCCTCATAGAAAAAGCCGCCTAACAAAAGCCCCTGCATATCCCCGTACTTGAGCATCCGCCGGTAGGTGTCAAAGACGTTGTCGTATCCGCTTGTATGATACGCAACCAGATATTTCCCCGGCGGACGGACATCATACGAAAGGCCGGACGGGCGTTCGTCCACCTGGGTGTAAAAATGGCTGTAACCCGCGCTGTCTCCCCGCCCGGCCGCTTCCCGTTCGATCAGGGACCCCATCGAATGCGCGCTGTAGATCCCATGTGACTCACAGTAACGGACATGCTCCGCCACCGAATATGCGATATCCCGCTCATCCATGAGCGGGCGCACCGGCGTCAGCACCAGGTACTGCTCCTCCTCCCAAGTTACGGCGATCGAAGAGAGATCCGCGCCGAGCACGCGCTCGGTGAGCGCGGCCTTCTGCCGGATCAGATTTTCGACGCGGGAAAGCGCGTCGATCTTCCCGCGCAGCTCCTGCGCCTTTTCGGTGAGCAGCGTCACGAGTTCCCGCGGGCTTCGGCGGTCGAGATAGGCTTTGATTTCAGAAAGCGGCATGTCCAGCTCCTTGAGTCCGGCGATCACCTGAAAAACTTCGAGCTGGGCCGGGGAATAATACCGGTATCCGTTTCCCCCGCGCACCGCCGGGCAAAAGATCCCCAGCGCATCGTAGTGAAACAGCGTGTGTTTGCTGACGCCGCAGAGATCGGCAAATTCCTGAGTTGTACAAAGAATTTGTAAATTTTCGTTCATAATTTACAATCCCCCTTGACTATCGGGTTACCCGATAGTTTATTATAAACTTCGCCGTCAAAGATTACAATAGGAGGACTTTAAAAATGAATCCCGCAATCGGCAGAGAATTCCACTTTGCCTCACTCCTGAAATTTGCATTCCCCAGCATCATCATGATGATCTTTATGTCGCTTTACACCATTGTGGACGGCATTTTCATCTCCCGCTTCGTGGGGACGGCCGCGCTGTCCGCCACCAACATCGTCTACCCGGTCATCAATGTGACCTATGCTTTTTCCATTATGCTTGCAACCGGGGGCAGCGCGATTGTCGCCCGCAAGCTCGGCGAGGGCAAGCCGGAAGAGGCCCGCCGGGACTTCTCTCTCATCACTCTGGCCACTGTGCTGATCGGCGTTTTGATCGCCCTGGCCGGCTGCCTTTTCATCGATCCGCTTTGCAGGATGCTTGGCGCGGATCAGGCGCTCATTGGTTACTGCCGGGATTATCTGCGCATCCTGCTCCTGTTTGCGCCGGCCTCGATGCTCCAGCTTCTGTTCCAGATCTTCTTTGTCACTGCCGGACGGCCGGGTTTGGGGCTTGGACTGACCATCGCAGCCGGACTTTCGAACGCCATACTCGACTATGTGCTGATCGTTCCGTGCGGCTTCGGAATCGCCGGCGCAGCGCTTGCCACAGCCGCCGGCTACCTCATTCCCGCCATCATTGGGCTTTTCTTCTTCTGCCGGCCAAGTCAGACGCTGCATTTCGGCCGTCCAAAGTTCAGCTGGGCCGTGCTTGCGGAAAGCTGTTTCAACGGCTCGTCTGAAATGGTCACCAACCTTTCAAACGCGATTATTACCTTCCTGTTCAACATCCTGATGCTCCATTACATTGGCGAGGACGGCGTAGCCGCAGTCACCATTGTGCTCTACGCCCAATTTCTGCTCACTGCACTCTATCTCGGTTTCTCGCTCGGGGTCGCGCCGGTCATCAGCTTCAACCACGGCAGTGAAAACAGCACGCAGCTCAAACGGCTCTACCGCATCTGCATCTCTTTCATCGCCGGCTCTTCGCTCGTTATTTTCCTGCTCTCACTCCTGCTCTCCAGAGGAATCGTCAGGATTTTTACCCCGGACGGGTCCCCGGTCTTCCCGATTGCGCTCGAGGGCTTCTGGCTCTTTTCCCTAAGCTTTCTCTTTTCGGGAATCAACATCTTTGCATCCGGCATGTTCACCGCGCTTTCCAACGGCCGGATCTCCGCCGTCATATCCTTCCTGCGCACCTTCGGGTTTATCCTGCTCGGCCTGTTATTCCTGCCCAAAATGCTCGCGGTCACCGGGATCTGGCTGGCCGTTCCGTTCGCGGAGCTTGCAACCCTGCTTTTTTCCGTAATTTTTATGTGGAAGATGCGTTCCAACTATCACTATGCCTGAAAAAACGAAGAACGGCCCGCGCCACGCGGGCCGTTCTTTTTTCATTTCGCAAGCTTTCGCAGCAGGTCCACAGCCGCTCCAATCTCCTCCTCGGTGTTCCAGCAGTGTACGCAAAGCCGCGCAACCCCTTCGATCCCATAAAGTTTCAGCACCCCTGGGCAGTGGAATCCGTGTCCCATCATTCCGACATTATGCCCGTTCAGATATTTTGCAATCTCTGAAAAATGGAACCCCGCCACATTAAACCCGGCCATTCCGGCGCGCAGGCTGGCGTCCTGGGGCCCGTAGACGGTAATCCCCGGGACTTCCAGCAGCTTTTGTACCAGGAATCCGGTAAGTGCGCGAATCCGTTCGGCCACGGCTCCAATCCCGCCGATCTCCCCAATATATTCCACCGCGCGGGAAAGCCCGAAGATCGCCGGGAAGTTTGGCTCCCCGCAGAAAAGCCGCTTAATGCCCGGTACCGAAGTGAAAGTACCAGCCTCGTAGTCCCAGGTGCCGTTGTTCCAGGCGGCAAATTCCGGCTCGAGCGTTTCGAGCATAGTCTCCCGCACATAGAGGAACCCCGACCCGGCCGGGCCGCGCAGGTATTTGCGGCCGCTCGCCGTGAGAAAGTCGCATCCAATCTCGGTTACGTCTACTGGAAGCGCGCCCACTGTGTTCGCCGCGTCGAGCAGATACGGGACCCCGCGCGACCGGGCGATCCGGCCGACTTCTACGGCGGGTTGCAGGATGCCGATGTTGTTCGCCATATGGGTCAGGCAGATGAGCTTCGTATTCCGGTTGACCAGCGCGTCGAGCTTCTCAAGGTTGATCACGCCTGGCTTTTCGGCAGGCGCGAAGCGTACTTCGGCGCCGCGGCGCTCGGCCAGCCGCAGCCAGGGTGCCACGTTGCTGACAAAGCTCATTTCATCCACGACGATGTTGTCACCCCGCCCGGCAGGCAGGCTCGCCGCAACCAACGCAATCGCCTGTGACCCATTCGCGGTGAACGCGATCTCCTGCGGATGCGCGCCGATGAGTGCCGCCACATTTTCATTCGCGCGGGCTACCCGTTTGCGGCAGAAGTCCTGCGCCGGGGCGCTGGTCGCGCCGCTGCGCATCACCATGTCAAAATAATCCATCACCGCCTCCACCACCTGCCTGGGCGGTACCGAAGTGGAAACATGGTTCAGATAGATGTTATCGCAGGGCGTATCCGCCCGCAGTTTTGCAAGGTCAAGCATCGTGATTTCCCCCTTCGCTTCAGCGGGCAATCCGCGTGATCAGGAGCTGTTCCTCCATGAAGAGGATATCTTTCTTGAGTTGTTCGTGCGCGGTATACAGCTCGTGCCGCTCGAGCGCCTTGACAATAAGATCGTGCCCTGTCTCACGCGCCTCCCGACCCGGCGCGATGACGGCTTTCTGCACCGTATAAAGCTGCGCATAGGCCCGCGCGCAGGTCGCGTATGCCTGCTCGAGCACCTTATAAATCTGCACGTTTCCCGAATAGCGGTTGAGGGTCAGATGAAACCGGATGTTGTTGTCCCATGCGCGCCAGACGTCCTTATCAGGGGCATAGCGTTTTTCGCTGACCAGCCGCAGCTCCCGGATTTTCTCTTCATCGAGGTTTTTGAGCACATTCGGCAGGCTGTCCAGCTCCAGAAAGAGACGCATTTCGGTAAGGTCACGGATATTTTTGGCGCTGATCTGCACCACCTGGTAACCGCAGCGCGGGATGCTGCGCAGCGCCCCCTCCGCACAAAGCTGCACGAGCGATTCACGTACGGGCGATTTGCTCACCCCACACCATTCGATCACCTGCCGCTCAGTGAAAAGCGTGTCAGGAGTAAGCTGTCCGGAGCAAATCATTTCGACAATCTGATGATAGACCTGGTCTTTGAGGGAGACGTTCTGTTTTTCTATTTCCAACTGGTGGCAACCCCTTTCCGGATGTTCTGCTTTCATCATATAAAATTCTTTTGATATTATCAATAGGCAACGAAACATTTCTATAAATAGATCATATTGCACATATTTTATTCGTATAATTTCACATATCTTATCATTTACAATAAAATCTATTGACACTTTTGCTTGTTGAATATTATCATTGATATTATCAGTAGAGGTTGGATTTTACATAGGAGGTTGCATCCATGCGTACGACGGCGAATTGGGAACCCTATGTGTCAATCATGCAAAAAAAGATGGTCTCTGCGCTCGGCTGCACCGAACCGGTTGCCGTTGCGCTCTGCACAGCGCGCGCACGCGCGCTGCTCGGCGAAGCGGTCCCTCTCGAACGGATCGAGATTTCGGTCAGCAAGAGCATCCTCAAAAACGCGATGGGCGTCACCATCCCGGGCACCAACCTGTGCGGCGTCAATTACGCCGCTGCGCTCGGCGCCACCGGCGGAAACTACAAAAGAAACCTCCAGGTGCTCGAAAGCTGCACCCCGCAGGACCTTGAAGACACGCTTACCCTTGTAAAAGCGGGCCAGGTTTCTGTGAGCCTCGACCGGGATGCGCCGCCCGTCTACGTGAAGGCCGCCGCGTACGGCGGAGGACACTGCGGGACTGCCGTCATTGCGGGCGAGCATGACCGGTTTGTTCAGCTCATCCGGGACGGCGAAGTCTTCCTGAATCTTCCGGTCGAACACGGCGCGGACGAAGAAAAGGAGCGCGAAGCGGTTCTCCGGGATCTGAGCTTCCGGGGCGTCTACAGTTTTGCAACCACCGCGCCGCTCTCCTGCTTCGATCTGGTCGTCCGTTCAATCCTCCTGAACCGCAGGATTTCGGACGACGGACTCGTCCATGACTACGGGCTGCATCTCGGCAAGCTTCTGAAAGAGCAGCTTGCCGATGGCACGCCTGCACAAAATCTTGAGGAACGCGCACTGATGCGCACCTCAGCCGCGATCGACGCGCGCATGTCCGGCTCTCCACTGGCCGTCATGGCCAATTCCGGCAGCGGCAACCAGGGCATCACCGCCACCATCCCGGTCTACTCGGTCGCCTGTGACATTGGCGCGGACGACGAAAAGACCATCCGTGCGGTCACTCTTTCGCACATGACCGCCATCTACATTAAACAGCACCTGAGCAGTCTTTCCTCCCTGTGCGGCGCAATTGTCGCCGCGATCGGCGCGGGCTGCGGGATCGTCTATCTGCTCGGGGGGGATTTTGACGCGATTGAACGCACCGTTGTCAACATGATCGCCGCCATCACCGGTATGATCTGCGACGGCGCGAAGGCAAGCTGCTCCTTAAAGGTCGCCGCCGCCCTGCAATGCTGTTTCAATGCGGTGAATCTCGCGATGAGCGGCATCCGCGTGACCAGCATCCAGGGCATCACCGGCGAAACTGCCGAGGAGACGATCGATAATCTCGGCCGGCTTAACCTCTATGGGATGGAGCAGACCGACGATGTGATCCTGGACATCATGCTCGAAAAACAGCTGGAACAGACTTCCAAATGAGATAAAGGAGGATATCTACTATGCAGAAGCGCCCGAACCACACGCCGAGCTACCGTCTGGCGGCCGACATCGGCGGCACTTTTACCGACATCGTGCTGGTTGACGACACAACCGGCGAATTCCGTTCCACCAAAGTCCTCACCACCCCGCATCTGCTGACCGAAGGTATTATGCGTGGTTTCGACAGCATTCTGGACGGCGATTACAGCCATGTCACCAATATCGTCCACGGCACCACCGCCGGTCTCAACGCCGTCATCGAAAAGACCGGTGCCCGCTGCGCGCTCGTCACCACCAAAGGCTTTCGGGATGTCTACGAAATCGGCCGCGGCAACCGTCCCGAGATGTATAATTGCCGTTATAAAAAACCCAAGCCGCTTGTCCCGCGCAAGGACATCTTCGAAATCGGTGAGCGGATCAAGGCGGACGGCACCGTCCTCTCCCCAGCTTCAGAACCCGAACTCGCGCAGCTTGCGCAGAAAATCCGGGCGGGCGGCTACGAATCGGTGGCCATCTGCCTGCTCAACAGCTACGTGAACCCGGAAAACGAACGGATCACCGCGGATTATCTCAAGGCGCAGCTCGACCCGGAGGTGGTCGTGATCACCTCTTACGAGACAGCCCCCGAGTGCCGTGAATACGAGCGCACCAGCACCACCGTGCTGAACGCCTATATCGCGCCCAAGACCCGCAACCATCTGCTCGCCCTTTCGGCCGAGCTTCATAAGCGCAACTTTACCGGACACTTACATATCATGCAGTCGTCCGGCGGTATCATGAAGGCCGAGGTCGCAACCACCCGCGCCATCCAGACGCTCATGTCCGGGCCGGTCGGCGGAGCGATCGGTGCGTCGGCCTACAACCGCAAAAATTTTATCGGCATTGACATGGGCGGCACCAGCTTTGATGTAAGTATGGTGGTGGACGGCAAGATCGAAACCACCGTCGAATCCACCGTCGAGGGTTTTCCGCTTCTCACCCCGACCGTCAATATCTCCTCGATCGGCGCGGGTGGCGGCAGCATCGCCTGGAATGAGGCGGGCGGCATGCGCATCGGCCCGCGCAGCGCGGGCGCGCGGCCCGGCCCGGCCTGCTACGGCCAAGGCGGCACCGAACCCACCATCACCGACGCAAACCTCGCGCTCGGCAGGATGGACCCCGAAAACTTTCTGAGCGGTCGCATGACGCTCGACATCGCGGCGGCCGAAAAGGCGCTCTCCGATTACGGAGCGCAATACGGGCTCGACCAGTACACCGCCGCCGAAGGCATCTGCACCATCGCCAACCACATGATGGCCGACGCCATCCGAGAAATCACCGTCCGCCGCGGCATCGACCCGCGCGACTTCACCCTCCTTTCGTTCGGCGGCGCGGGTCCGATGCACGCCTGCCTCATCGCGGAAGAGCTCGACATCGGCGAAGTGATCGTCCCGCTCGTGCCGGGCGCGTTCTCCGCGTGGGGGATGCTGCAGGCCGATGTGCGGCACGATTCGGTGCGCACCCTGATGCGCGACACCCGCAAGCTCACGCAGGTGCAGCTGGAGGGCTTTTTCGTGGACCTGCGCGGGGAACTCGGCGACCTGCTCAGGATGGAGGGCATCGCCTCCGGCGCGGCCCGGTTCGAGCGCTCGTTTGACATGCGCTACCTGGGCCAGGAATATACCATCACCGTCCCGGTGCCGGATGACGGCGACTTTTTAGGCGAAGCGGTCGAAGCGTTCCACGCGGCGCACATGCGCCTTTATGGACACGCCAGCGTAAACGAGGGTGTGGAGCTTGTGAACGTCCGGCTGGCGGCGGGGGTCGCCGCAAAGAAAACCCCGCTGCCCGCCCTTCCCTGCGACGCGCACGGCGCGCCGCCCGTCCTCAAGACCGCGAAAGGCGTGTTCGGCGGCAGGGAGTGGAACCTTGACATCTACCACCGCGATGGGATGCGTCCCGGTCACCGGCTTTGCGGCCCGGCGGTCGTGGTGGAGCTCACCTCCACCACTGTGGTCCCGCCCGACTGGACCTGTGAAATCGACGAAAACCAGAGCCTTGTGCTGAAAAAAGCCCGGGCGTGAAGAAAGGGAGGGAACGCATATGCGAGCGAACGAAAAAGTCAACCCGGTGGTTGTGGAAATCATCCGCAACGCCCTCAATTCTGCTGCGCAGGAGATGAACGCCAGCCTTTTCCGCAGCGCCTACAGCCCGGTCATTTATGAGATGAAGGACTGCAGCGTCGGCATCTTCACCAAGGACGCCGAGCTGATGGGCCAGTCGGCGGGGCTTCCGATCTTTCTCGGGAACCTGGGCATCTGCATCGAGATCGTCACCAAACAGATCGGCCTTGACGCCTACAATCCGGGCGACGTGTTCATCATGAACGATTCCTATTTGCAGGGCGCGCATCTGTCGGACATCACGATCATCGCGCCGATGTTCCACCAGGACGAACTGGTCGGCTTCTCCGCGACCCGCGCCGCCATGTCCGACGTGGGCAATAAGAACGCCATGGGCAGCAACGACTGCACCGAAATCTATGAGGAAGGGGTGCGTATCCCGCCCATCCGCATCGTGGAGAAGGGGGTGCTGCGCGAGGACCTGCTGGAACTCTTAGCGCTGAACAGCCGCTTCCACCACCTCTACAAAGGCGACATCATGGCGCAGATCGCCGCCTGCAACACCGGCGAAAAGCGCTTCTGCGAAATCCTCGACCGGTTCGGGCTCGAAACGGTCGAAGCCGCGGTGCAGGAGATCTTCCGCCAGGCCGAGACGCTCGACCGCCAGGCGGTCGCAGCGCTGCCGGACGGCGTTTACCACGCCGAAGGCTGTCTCGATAACGACGGCGTGGTCGACACGCCGGTCCCGGTCTGCGTGACCGTCAAGATCGAAGGCGAACGCATGACCATCGACCTGACCGGCTCCTCCCCGCGCCGCAAGGGCTCGACCAACTGCGGCGCCGCGCAGGCGATCTCCGCCTGCCGCGTGGCCTACAAAGAGCTCATCAATTCCGAAAGCAGCGTCTGCGGCGGCAACTTCCGCAATCTGGACGTCATCCTGCCGCCCCAGTCGATCTTCACCGCCGAGGAGCCGACCGCCTGTTCGTGGTACTTCTCCCCGCTCGGCCTGCTCATCGACCTGGTGATGAAGGCGCTCGCGCCGGTCATGCCCGACAAGGTTGCCGCCGCGCACTACGGCGACTCGATGGTCATGACCCTCACCGGCATCGACCCCAAAACCGGCAAGCTCTTCGGCAGCGTCGAAGCGACGGCCGGCGGCTGGGGCGCGTTTGACGGAGACGACGGCGAAAGCTGCCTCATCAACGTCGTAAACGGCGACTTCAAGAACCTGCCGATCGAATTCATCGAGCACAAGTACCCCTACCGCCTGCTGCGCTACGAGATCCGGGAGGATTCGGAGGGCGCGGGCCAATACCGCGGCGGCTTCGGCGTGCGGCGCGACTACCTGACCGAAGCGGACGAGAGCTACATCCGCATGTGGTTCGAGCGCTCGAAAACGCCCGCGTGGGGCCTCTTCGGCGGCAAGGACGCGGCTCCGCCGCTGCTCACGCTGAACCCCGGCACCGACCACGAGGAGAAGTACCGCAAGATCAACCGCAAGCTGCTTCCGAAGGGCACGGTCATCCGCGCCGAAACCGGCGGCGGGGGCGGTTATGGCGACCCGGCCGCACGCGACCCCGAAATGGTCCGCGCCGACGTGGAAAGCGGCTACATCACCCCGCAGCGCGCGAAAGAGGTCTATGGCGTCACCCTGTAACCGGGCGACTGAAAACGAATAAACCCCAACGCCATCCCAAAAGGAGGAACGTCTTCATGAAAAAGCGAAATCAGCGAATCCTGGCAGCCATTCTCTGCCTGGCTCTTGCCCTTACGGCGCTGGCCGGATGCGGCACCTATAACCAGGATGTCCGTCCGCAGTCTTCCGCGCCCGCCGCGGATCAGCCGGCCGCTTCGGGCGATGCAAGCGCTCCCGCAGAGCCAAAGACCACACTCAAATCCGAGCCTGCCGGACAGCGCACCATCACCTACGCGGTCTTTAACGAGCCGAGCACCATCGACCCGGCGAGCGGTTCGACCGGCGAGATTCTGAAGGTCGTGCGCAGCTGTTACGAGCCGCTCGCCAAGGAGAAGCTCGGCACCGTCGAGATCGAACCCGGTCTCGCGGAGAGCTGGGAGACCTCCGACGACCAGAAGACCTGGACTTTCCATCTGCGGGAAGGCGTCAAATTCCACGACGGCACCGACTTCACCGCCGACGATGTAAAGGCCACCATCGAGCGGGTCAAGACCATGGGACTGGGCGGCGCAAGCCTGGTTTCGGACATCGACACGGTCGAAGCGGTCGATCCCATGACCGTCAAGATCACCCTGAACACCCCGAACGTCTATTTCCTCTACCGGCTGGCGAAGGTGCCCATCGTCTCCGCCGACGCGATTGCGGCGCATGAAAAGGACGGCGACCAGGCCAGCGAGTGGCTCGCGCGCAATACCGCGGGCACCGGCCCCTTCCAGCTTTCGGAATCCGACTGGGTTTCGGGTGAATATCTGCAGATGAAACGCTTCCCTGACTACTGGGGCGGCTTCGCGGAGAATAAATTCGATTTTGCCCGTCTCATTTTCACCAACGACGCAACCGTTCAGATGCAGATGCTCGAACGCGGCGAAATCGACAAACACGGCGCCCAGATCATCGACGCGGTCGATCGTCTGGAAGCCAACCCAAACCTCGAAGTGCTCACCGGTCCCGGCCTCGAAACCCACATCATCACCCTCAACTGCCAAAAACACCCGCTTGATAACCGGGATTTCCGCACCGCGCTCTCCTACGCGCTCGACTATACGGCGATCCAGCGGGACATCTTCGGCGGTTACAGCGAAACCCCGCGCGGGTTCCTTCCGCGCAGCTTTGAAGGCTTCAACGAAGCGATTCCCGAGCAGGAATACAACATGGACAAAGCGAAGGAATACCTCGAGAAATCCGGCGTCGACCCGGCGTCGGTCACCCTTTCGATCCATCTGAACAAGGGCCGCGACCCGGCCAAATCGACCGCTTTGCTGCTGCAGGATTCGTTGCGCCAGCTCGGCATCAAGCTCGAAATCCTCGATGTTCAGTGGGCCGCGCTCGCGGAGGAATTCACTTCCGCCGAAACCGCGCCGCACATGAGTATCCTCGAGATGGGAGCCTTCACCGGCGACCCGATCTACTTTTTGGAGACCTGCTTCCACAGCAAGAATATCGGCGCCCCGTATAACTGGTCGTTCTATAAAAACGAGGAGTTCGACAAGCTTCTGGACGAAGCAAAGACCATCTCGGACGCGGATAAGCGCACCGAACTGATGGCCAAAGCACAGCAGATTCTGGTGGACGACGCCCCGGCAATCTATTACGCCTGCCCGTCCAAGCTCGAAGTCATCTCCAAACGGGTTGGGGACTATGTCCTGCATCCGCTTGATTACTATAACTTCATCAACTTTTACGCGGTTTCCTATGCTGGCGGCTGACGCCGCCAGCCGGC
>NZ_QSBX01000004.1:169431-175493 GCF_003465835.1 Anaerotruncus sp. AF02-27
GAAATATCTGCTGCGGCGTATTGTCATGATGCTCGTGGTGCTCATTGGGATCACTTTTATCGTATTTTTCGTCACCAACCTTCTGCCCGCAAACCCCGCTCGTGTGGCGGCGGGGCCTTCCGCGAGCAACGAGGAGGTCGCGATGATTGCGGAAAAGATGGGGCTCAACAAGCCCCTCCCGATCCGCTACCTCATCTATCTCGGGGATCTGCTGCATTTGGATATGGGCAAATCGATCCTGTCGAAGCAGCCGGTTCTCAAGGAGGTCTCCGCCCGCATCGCCGCGACGCTCGAGCTGACGTTGGCGGCAACCACAGTCTATATCATCGTCTCGCTTTCGCTCGGCATCTACTGCGCGCGCCATCCCGGTTGGATCGACAGCCTGACCCGCATGTTCTGCGTGGGCAGCTCCGCCATCCCGCCCTACTGGCTCGCGCTGCTCTTACAGCTCGTTTTTTATTATTATCTGGGGCTCCTGCCTTCCGGCGGGCGGCTTCCCGCGAACCTTTCCCCGCCGGAAGCGGTCACCGGGCTCTATATCCTGGACAGCATCCTTGCGGGCAACTGGGAAACGCTGAAACATGCACTGATCCATCTGGTGCTCCCAACCGTCAGCCTGGCACTTGGCAACATCGGCCTCACAACACGCGTGGTGCGCACCCAGGTCACCCAGGAGATGAGCCAGGACTATGTCCGCACCGCAAAGGCCAAGGGTCTCACCGATAAAGTGGCGGTTCGACGGCACGCAGTTAAAAATGCGATGAACCCGATCGTCACGACGATCGGCATCCAGACCGGTTACATGATGGTCGGCACCATCATGATCGAGACAATTTTCCGCTGGCCGGGGCTCGGTTCCTATGCGATCACTTCGATCCAGAACCTCGATTTCCCCGCCATCACCGGCATCGCCATCGTCATGGCGCTGAGTTTCTCGGTCATCAACCTGCTGGTCGACCTGATCTACATGCTGCTGAATCCGAGAGTGAGGTTGACATGATGAGAAGGATCTTTTTCCGAAATCTGGCCGCGGCTACCGGTACGGTGCTCACCCTGCTGGTGATCCTGTTCATGGCGTTCGGCCCGTTCATTGCGCAATATGACCCCATCACAGTCAACACCGCGGAGCGGCTGCAGCCGCCGAGTTCGACCCACTGGTTCGGCACCGACGAGATGGGGCGGGATATCTTCGCCCGCGTCGCCACCGGTTCCCGCTACACGATTGGCGCGGCGGTGCTGATCATCGGCATCGCCACGCTGCTGGGGCTCTGTTTCGGCGGGCTTTGCGGCTATTATGGCGGCTGGGCGGACGAAATCCTCATGCGTGTCTGTGATATCTTCATGGCCTTCCCCCAGCTGCTGCTCGGCATGCTCATCACCTTTTCACTCGGGCCGGGCCTGCGTTCAGCGATCATCGCGCTGATTATCTCCTGGTGGCCGACCTACATCCGTCTGGTGCGCGGCATGGTGATCTCGATCCGCGAGAATCTCTATGTGGAAGCCGCGGTCGCGGCGGGCGCGCCTTCGCGCTACATCGTTTCCCGCTGTATCCTGCCGCAGACCATCCCGATGCTCATCTCCCGCATCACAATTGACCTCGGGTATGCGATGGTCGCCTGCTCAGGGCTTTCGTTCATCGGGCTCGGCGCGCAGAACCCCCTGCCGGAATGGGGCGCGATGATCTCCGCCAGCCGTTCCTATGTCTTTGACGCATGGTGGTACGGGATGTTTCCGGGTCTTGCGATCTTTGTGACAGTATTGGGGCTGAGTCTTCTCGGCGACGCGATGCAGGACGCTTTTGACCCGCAGCTGCGCGGCACCTACATTCCTCACAAATGGAAAAAGAAAAAAGCGCAGGCCACCGCCGCCTGACAATGCGAAAGGGCGTTTTGCAGATGGAACTTTACGAAAACCGGCTCATACGGGCGCGGGAGCGGATGTCTGGCTGCGGTGTGAACGCGCTGCTGCTGCCGCCGTCGACCGACCTCTTCTATTTCACCGGCTACCAGGGCGTGGCCACCGACCGGCCGGTCCTTTTTCTGCTCACGCAGGAGGAGTCGCTCCTGCTGCTGCCTTCGTTTGAGGCCGCAGCGGCTGAAAAGACGCTCGAAGCGCCGGTGCGGCTTCTGCCCTGGGAGGAGACCGGGGACCCCTTCGTCATAGCCGCGCAGATGCTCCCGTACGGCACTGTAGCGGTCGGCGCGCGGATGTTCAGCCGCTGGCTGCTCACGCTGCAGGGGCTTTTGCCGGATTGCCGCTGGGTTCCGGGCGATTTGGTCACTGCCGCTTTGCGTCGAAAAAAGGATGTTCATGAGCTTTCCTGCATCGAGACGGCGCAGCGGATGGCGGAGGCGGCGCTCGAACAGCTTCTGAAAGAGCCGTTCGAAGGCAAAACCGAGCGCCAGCTCGCCGGCCGGCTGAACGAACTGCGCCGGGAGGTCGGGCTCACCCAGTTTGGGGACCCGCTCATCGCTTCGGGCGAAAACTGCGCGGACCCGCACCACCGCACCGGAACCCGCGTCATCCAGAAGGGCGATTCGGTCATGCTCGATTTCGGCGGCTGCTATCAGGGCTACCGCGCGGACATGACCCGCACTTTCTTTGTCGGCCCGCCGACCGAAAAGCAACGCGCGGTTTACGAGACCGTCCTGGGGGCGCATTTCGCTGCTGCCGCTGCCATCCGGCCGGGCGTCACCGGCGAAACGGTCGACGCGGCGGGCCGGGCGGTCATCGCGGCTGCTGGCTACAGTCGGTATTTTACCCACCGGCTTGGCCATGGCATCGGGCTCGATTCCCACGAGGAGCCGTTCCTAGTGGCCGGGAACAATACGCCGCTTGAGGTGGGCAACGTTTTCAGCGACGAACCGGGCATCTACCTGCCCGGGGAATTCGGCGTGCGGATTGAAGATCTCGTCTGCGTCACCGAGGACGGCTGCCGGACCTTCAACCATTTTCCCAAAGAGCTGATCTCAGTTGTCTGACCGATCCAAAAAAGGGGGTGAAACCGCTTTGGGCAAACATCTGCTTGAAATCCACAACCTGCGCACCTGTTTTCACACCGAACGCGGCCTGCTGCCCGCGGTGGATGGAGTATCGCTGCACATCGATGAAGGAGAAATCCTGGGCCTTGTAGGGGAATCGGGCTGCGGCAAAAGCATCACCTCGATGTCGATTCTGCAGCTCGTCCCGAAACCAGCCGGAGAGATCATGGGCGGGGAAATTCTTTTTGAAGGCGCGGATCTTTTAAAGCTGGGCCCAAAGGAGATCTGCCGGGTTCGCGGCAACCAGATCTCGATGATCTTCCAGGAGCCGATGACCTCCCTGAACCCCACCATGACCTGCGGCCGGCAGATCACCGAAGCGCTGCATCTGCATGAGAAACGCAGCAAAAAAGAAGCGATGGCACGCGCGGTGGAGCTTCTGCGGCTGGCGGGCATCCCGAACCCGGAACAGCGGGTCAAGGAGTATCCCCACCAACTGTCGGGCGGCATGCGCCAGCGGGTGATGATCGCGCTCGCGCTCGCCTGCAGCCCGAAGCTGCTCATTGCGGACGAACCGACCACCGCGCTTGACGTGACCATCCAGGCGCAGATCCTCGACCTCATCAAGCAGATCCGGGATGAATTTGGCATGTCTATCCTGCTCATCACCCATGAGCTTGGGATCGTGGCCGAAACCGCCGACCGGGTGATCGTCATGTACGCCGGAAAGATCGTGGAGGAGGCCAAGGTGCGGCCGTTTTTCGCAAAGCCGCTGCATCCTTACACCGCCGACCTGCTGTGTTCGATCCCGCGCCTGGACGAACGGCAGGAGCGCCTGCACGTCATCGAGGGCAGTGTCCCGAATCTGATCGACAAGCCGGAGGGCTGCCGTTACCACACCCGCTGCCACGAAGCCTGCGACCGCTGCCGCAGACAGGAGCCTCCGCTTTTCAAGGTGGAAGGCGAACGGCATGTGGCCTGTTGGAAATACGCGGACATCGCCGAAAAGGAGGCGCAGCAGCATGGCGAATTCTGAGCAGAACCCGTCCGGCGCGCCCGTCCTTCTGGAGGCCAGAGAGCTAGTGAAACATTTTCCGGTCAAGACAAGCGCCCTTTTCGCTCCAAAACGGTATGTCAAGGCGGTGGACGGGGTTACGTTCACGGTACATGAAAACGAAACGCTCGGTCTGGTGGGCGAATCCGGCTGCGGTAAGACGACGCTTGGCAAGATGCTGCTGCGTCTCATCGAGCCGACCGCCGGACAGGTACTCTTTGAAGGCGAGGACGTTTTACGCACAAGCAGCCAGCAGCTGCGCAAAATGCGCCGCCGGATGCAAATCATCTATCAGGACCCCTTCTCCTCGCTCAATCCGCGCATGAACGTCGGGGATATCATCGGTGAGCCGCTCTATGTGCAGGACGGCATCAACGGCCAGGAGAAGCTCCAGCGCGTCTATGAGCTGCTCGACGTGGTCGGGCTGCCGCGCGCGAGCGTCAAAAAGTATCCGCATGAATTTTCCGGCGGACAGCGCCAGCGCATCGGCATCGCCCGGGCGCTCATCCTGCGCCCGAAGCTGATTGTCTGCGACGAGGCGGTTTCTGCGCTCGACGTGGCCACCCAGTCGCAGATCATCAACCTGCTTGAGGATCTGCAAAAGCAGTTCGGGCAGGCATATGTCTTTATCACGCACGGTCTGTCGGTCGTCAAGCATATCTCCGACCGGGTTGCCGTGATGTATCTTGGAAAGATCGTCGAACTTGCAAAAAGCGACACGCTCTATGCGCATCCGTTGCATCCCTACACCCAGGCACTGTTCTCCGCCGCGCCGATCCCCGATCCCACGGTGGAAAAGCAGCGCATCCTCCTGGAAGGAGATGTCCCCAGCCCGATGAATCCTCCCTCCGGGTGCCGGTTCCACACCCGCTGCCGGATGGCAATGCCCCTCTGCAGCGAATCGGAACCCCCGTTTTGCGAGGTGCGGCCCGGTCATTTCGCCGCCTGCCATCTCCTGAGCGGCAAAACAGCAAACGGCCCATCCAAAGAAGGGTGAGCCTGTCAGAAAGGAATCTGTTATGAATCGAAAAGAACGCGTGGCCGCGGTTCTCGCGGGCAAACCCGCCGACCGCGTGCCGATGGGGTTTTGGCTGCATTTTCCCAGCGAAGCTTTCCACGGGGATGCAGCGGTCGAAGCCCATATGAAATTCTTCGCCGAAAGCAGGACCGACATCTGCAAGGTGATGAACGAAAACCTCTGCCCCTGCGGACACGATATCTCCAGCGCAGGCGATTGGAAAAAAGTTCGTCCCTACAGGCGGAATTCCTCCTTCATTCAGGATCAGGCGGACATCGTCAAACGGATCACCGACCGTATCGCGGGCGACGCGCCGGTCGTGGTCACCATTCATGGGATATTTGCATCTGCTTCGCACACCCTGCTCGGTGTTCCGAAATATGACACGATCGGCCGCTACGCGCAGATCTACCACCTGCGCACGGATCCTGACAGCGTTTTGAGCGCCTACCGCGCGATTGCCGAAACATTGACCAATCTCTGCGAGGCCTGTCTCGACGCGGGCGCGGACGGGATCTATTTCGCGGCGCTCGGCGGCGAACGGGACGGACTGACCGACGAGGAACATGCAAAGTATCTCGCGCCGCTTGAAATCGGCATTCTCAATGAAACCCGCGACAAGTCGGCGATGCATTTTTTGCATATGTGCAAGCCCCATGTCGATCTGCGGCGGTTTGTGGACTATCCCTGCGATGTCTATAACTGGGGCGTACTGGAAAGCGGCACCTCTCTCGCGGAAGGCTATGACATCTTCCCCGGCAAGGTGATGATGGGCGGACTTGATGACCGCAGCCCGGCGCTGCTGAGCGGATCGTATGAAGAAATTGAAGCGGAGGTTCACGCCATCCTCCAGAGCGTTGATCACCGGCGTTTCATCCTGGCAAGCGACTGCACCCTTCCAGCAGACCTGCCTTATGATCGCGTCGCGATGCTTGAACGCGCCTGCGAAAGTTATCAGCCGGTCATGGCGGCCGTCTGAAAAATAATAATCCCCCGGCATAGCCGGGGG
>NZ_QSBX01000040.1:0-16988 GCF_003465835.1 Anaerotruncus sp. AF02-27
AAGGGTTACTTCTGCCCATAAACCGGCTCCCAGAGCCAATCTACAAGCTTCTGTTCTTTTCTCTCGTTGTTCATTTTTCAAGGTGCTGTGCTCCCCGTCCTCACGGGACAGCTTTGTTATAATACCACACTTCGCCAAGGCTGTCAACACCTTTTTGCAAAAAAATTTGAATATGGGCCTTCTTTTTCTAAACTTCCCCACAAAACCGGCCCTTTTGACCTTTCCCCGCCCGGAATGCCGAAATTTGTTATGTACAGAATACATATATAATAGTGCAGCGGCGCATACTTTTGGTATCTCTCTTTTCTAAAGGAGGCCACACCGCGTGTCCAACTCCAAACCCAAACAGATTACGGTTTCCATTTTCATTATTCGGATGATCTCTTTTTCCATCGCGCTTTTTCTATTGCTCGGCCTGGTGGCTTACACCGTCGAGCTTGGCCGGGCCGATACGGTCCTTTCCAAAAGCGGCTCACGCGGAGAGGAGGTCCGGCAAATCCAGCAGCGTCTCAAACAGTGGGGCTATTATAATGGAAGCATCGACGGAATCTTCGGCGTGCAGACCAAAAAGGCGGTGCTCTCCTTTCAAAAGAAAAACGGGCTGGCCGCGGATGGGATTGCGGGGCCAGCTACCCTCAAGGCCATGGGGATCTACTCCTCCCAGCAAACCGGTACAACCGGCGGTTATGGCGACAGCGATGTGAACCTGTTGGCGAACATCATTTCAGCCGAGGCGCGCGGCGAACCCTATGAAGGGCAGGTCGCGGTCGGCGCGGTTGTGCTCAATCGCGTGGAGCATCCCTCCTTCCCTGACACGCTCGCCGGCGTCGTCTACCAGCCCGGGGCCTTCACCGCAATCACGGACGGCCAAATTAATGAAGCCATCGCGGAATCCGCGCGTCGGGCGGCGCGCGACGCACTGGCCGGATGGGACCCCTCCGGCGGCGCCATCTACTATTACAATCCGGATAAGACCTCAAATCAATGGATCCGTACCCGTCCGGTCATCAAGCGGATCGGCGCGCATCTTTTCTGCAAATAGTCCGTCGGCGGCACGGTGTGGCTTTTTTCGCCCGCCGTGCCGCTTTTTCTGCGAAAACGCTGTTTTTTTCGCCCGCTTTCCTATATAATATAGTATCATAACAAAGCAAAGGAACCGGTGACCTGCCCATGACCTTACAAAAACCCGACCTGCATGTGCTGACCGTCTGGCGGCTGCGCCTTCTGCTGGTTGCGATCCTGCCCTCCTTCCTGTCCGCTTATTTTGCCCCGCACATCGGCTTGGTGTGGTGGGTCTTTACTGCTGCGTGGATTTTTGCTTTTCTGGGCTTTTACATATTCTATTACCCGATCAAATACCGCAAGTTGGCTTATTCGGTCAACGAAAAATGCCTGCTGATCCACTGCGGCGTCATCTACACCCGTGTGAAGGCAATTCCCTTGACATCTGTACAGTACGTTTCGATCGCCACCACCCCCTTGCAGCGGCTGTTCGGCATCTGCTCGCTGATTGTGTTCACGGCCGGGAGCAACGCCTACATTCCCGGGCTTGCGCCGGACAAAGCGGACGAACTGCGCGATCTGCTCACCCCGGTGCTGCCGGATGGAGGTGAGGAGCCTGCATAATAAGGAACTGCTCGTGCGTACTCATCCCATCTCGATTGCCGCCTTCCTGTACCGGTTCCTCTTTTTGCTGCTGATCCCGGTGGGGCGTGGTTTTATCACCGCGTTGACCGGCGGTTTGCTGGCCTGGCTGCGCGGTGCGTGGATTGATCTCATCGTGGTGGCTGTGATTCTTGCACTGGCCTATGCGAAATGGGATCAATTCAAATACCATATGGATTCTTCCGGGATATATTTTACTATTGGTATATTTTTTAAGCGCAATTCTTTTATTCCAATGCAGAAGATCTCTACCTTTTCGATCCTGCGCCCTTTTTGGTTCAAACCGTTCCATCTGGTCAAGGTCCGGATCGATACCATCGCGGGTGATCCCGGAAAGGCGGATCTCTCGCTCTACCTGCGTGCCGATGAGGCCGGACGGCTGATGCGGCTGCATGGCGCTGCGCATGAGCAGCAAGCTTCACCCGGCATTTCGGCCGAATACCGCCCGCCTGTGCTCGGCGTGGTGTTCCTATCCCTTTTCACTTCGAATTCGTTCCTTGGAATTGTCTTTGTTGCAACCTTCATCTCACAGGCGGGCCAGATTTTGGGGGAACAGCCTTCCGAGCTGCTTTTTGCCACCTTCCAGGAGCTTGCGCGGCAGATTGCGATCTCCCTGCCGTTGCTGACCGCCGGCTTCCTTGCCATCCGGCTGCCGCCGATTGCTGCCGGTGTGGCAATCGCACTGCTTGGCGGCTGGCTGGTCGCTTTCCTTTTGAATCTTCTGCAGACGAAAAACCTCCGGGTCCAGCGGAAAAACGACCGCCTCCGGATCAGCGGCGGCATACTGGTGGAAAAGGATTACTCCCTGCGCACCGGGGATATCAGTTTTGTGGACATCCGGCAGAGCCTCGTCACCCGGACACTACGGCTCTATTCGGTCTTTGTCAACGCGATCGGCATTGGAAAAGACAAGTCTGATATCGCGGCCATCATCCCCTTCTCCACCAAAAGCCGCGCCATGCGCCAGCTTGGGCTGCTGCTGCCGGAATACTGTTCGACTCCGCGCCAGCTGAGACCAAACGGCGGCGCTATCTTCAAGTTTATCATCGATCCGCTCTGGCCCTGCCTGCTGATTCCCGCAGCTACCTTCCTGGGAATCTGGCTGCTGCCGAATTGGGCGGAAATTCTGCGCTTCGCAGGCTTTATGCTTTCTCTGCCGGCTTTCTGGTTTTTGGGGGTGCGGCTTATGGATTTCTTCTCATCAGGCGTTTCCCGCAGCGGAAAACATTATACACTTCGTTATTCAAATTTATATTATCTACACACAGTAGTTTTTTCTTATGACAAAATCGCTCTGGTAAACATCCGGCAAAGCATTCTGCAACGCGGCGACAATAAATGCGACCTCGTTGTTTCCACCCGCGCCGAGGGCCGGATGCGCCACCATATCCGGAATATCGGCTGGGATGAAACTGTCGCGCTCTTTGAAGCGCAGGATGCCTGGGCCCCAGCCGACGCGGGGATCCCCAACTGGTACGAACGGATTTTCCAGCGGGCGCTCGCTGTTTGGAACAGGCGTACAGCCGGACGCAAAGATGGCAGCAAAAGGTAACCTTTTTTCGCATAAAACTTTTTCTTTCCTTTTTTACCCTGATCTGGTATTATGATACAAAAAACAAAGGAGCGACAAAATGACCTATAAGCAGGCGACTCAACTGATGGGCCCGATTTACGAGGAGTTGAAAAAAATCAGCACGGACCACGACACGATCGTCAACCAGCTGTCCGATATCTATATGCAGCTTGCTTCCCTTTCCAACGCGCCGCAGTACCAGCCGAGCGAAGAAGGGCTGGTTGGCATCAGTATCCAGCTCCTCACCCTGATCCAGGAGCGGATTATCCCCAGCTCCAAAAGCCTCACAGACAATATGCAGGGTCTCTCAAACGCAATGGGCGAGATCGATTTTGATCTGCGCGGCAGCAACAGTCCTGCATCCTGAACGCCAAATACCGCCCGCGCGGGAGCAGGTTCGCTCTGTGCGCGGGCGGTTTTTTTCAGTTACGCAAAATCGGGCGGTACGACTCAACGGTAAGCCCGGCCCTGAAAGCCGAGAAGCGGGGCAATTAGGCGAGACAGCTCATGAAAAACCGCGCCAACGCCGCGAGTGACCCCAAAACAGAAGAAAACACCCACGAATACCGATAGAATATGGCTTCGCAGGTGTTTTTTGTTTTACCCCCGCTATTGGATAACGAACCGGAAGTGGCAGCTTAAACATAACAGAATTCGGTCATATCTCGATCACTTTTCCGCTGCGTCCTCTTTGCGGAAAAATTCGACCACATTCCGAGCGGCAGCCATACCCATACGGTAATTCGCTTCCATTGTGTGCGGAGCGATATGCGGCGTCGCCACAACATTGTGTAGGGTCAGCAGCGGTTCATCAACCGGCGGCTCGACCGAAAAGACATCAAGCCCGACGCCTTTGAGCCGGCCTGCTATAAGCGCCTGATAAAGCGCGTGATCATCCACCAGCGCGCCTCGGGAGGTATTGATGAGGATCGCACCGTCTCTCATCATGTCTAACGCCTCTTTATCGATCATATGGAAGGTGGCTTCGGTCAGCGGAACATGTAGCGAAACGATATCGCTATACCGCAACAGATTCTCCAAGCTCACCAAACGGGTGTTTTCGGTGACAAAATCCGATTCCTTCACAAATGGGTCGCTCACCAAAATTTCTGCGTTAAAACCCACCAACCGTTTGGCAACCGCCTTGCCGATTTTTCCGTACCCCACCAACCCCACTGTCTTGCCGTAAAGGTCGTTTGACAAGCCTTTGCTATGCCAGTCGGGAGTCGGACATTTGATTAGGTTGTCCACGAAATTCCGCAGGACCGACAGCATCAGCATAACGGTCAGGTCGGCCACTGATTCGTTGTTCGCATCCGGGGTCTTGGTTACGGTGATGCCCCGTTCAGCGGCCAGTTTCAGGTCTATGCTGTCCAAACCAACGCCATGCTTGGAAACTAACTTGAGATTCGGACAGTGATCCATTACATAGCGGTCGATGATGTCCGAACCAGTGATCACCGCTTGGGCATCGCCGATCTTTTGGGCAATGAATTCTATATTTTCCGGTTCGTCATTGCGCACGAGCTCATAGTCGATCTCATTTTCATCCAGATAACGAAGTGGATCGTCACAGGCCTTTGCAAACGACCGGGACAGAATCACTAATTTATGTCTATTCACGTTCGTTAATCTCCTCTAACATGGTCATCCGGCCGTTTTGAGAAACTTCAGGCAAGAGCCCCTGCGATACCGCAATTTCTCCCAGCGACAAGGTGTCCCGGATCTTCACGATCTTTAAAGCGTCATAATCCACCCCTATAGCAGTACGCAGCGATGCAAGAATCCCTTCCCGTTCGTCTTCGACCTGAATGGGGATGCGTCCCGCTTCCGGATTACCGGAACCGATGCTGTTTGTGTAGGTGGACGGCAGGTCGATCTGCCTCGCACAGGCTTTTAGAACGTAATCCGCCAGACCGACCCCGCAGGTATTCCCATGGGAGGCTGGTGAAATTCCTTCAATTACGATCCGTTTAATCTTTGGTCCCGCAAACCCTTTGATTGGTCCTTTGGTGGTGCGGCCCACAATGTTGGGATCCATTCCCGCGCCGGAGATATCCTTACCAATCTGTTCAATCACCAGCACATCGATCTCCTTTAGCATAATCGAGGGCATCTGCGCCTTGGCAATTTTTAAAAGTTCCGGCTCGCGTGTGTGGATTTCCCTTGCTGGAACCGCTTCGAGCAGACAGGTTTTATCATAGCCGTTTTCCAGGATTGCCAGCCCAAACCCGACCGGCGCGTTTTCAATCACAACCCGCGCTGCCTCCGGGATCAGCTCTGCAAAGCTTTCAAACCCATATTGATGCAGCCGCGAACAGCCTTCATGCTTGCCAAGCCCGATGGTGAGCATCTTGCAAAGGCCGCTTTCAATCGGGCCTTTGAAGTCTGTGTGGGGTTTTACCCTTCCGAGCGGCACAATGAGATCGGCCGCATGGGCCACTCGATCTATGCAGATCGGTATGCCGGACGGCGTCATGCCGATCTCATCGACCTGCATCTGGGAAACGACCGGCATTCCCATGGTTTCTTCGGTAATACCGTAACCTGCCAGCACTTTCCTCTGGCCTTCGGCAGTACCGCCGCCATGGCTGCCCATGGCGGGTATGATAAACGGCTGGGCGCCCATTTTTTTCAGATTCTCACCCACGGCGCGAGTGATTCGATCCATGTGACAGATACCGCGGCTGCCCACAAGCAGCGCGACACGCATACCGGACTTTACCAACGCACGGACAGTGGGCTTTGCAAGCTCCGCTGCAACCGCGCCTTCGATATCGACGAGCTGCTGGTCGTCAAACTGCTGTTTTACACGGTACATTTTTGGTAATTTAAGTGCATAGACACTCTGTGGAAGAATCGCCATCCCTTTTCCCTCCTTATCCGATAAACCAGTTCATCGGCACACGGATTAACGCCGGAAAGAGGATGAACAGGAACAGCATTGTGAATTCCACCATCAGGAACGGCAGGATGCTTTTGACCAATCTCCCAAACGTGACCTGCCCTACGCTACATCCCAGGTAAAGAATCGTGCCAACCGGCGGGGTGATCAAGCCAAGGCAGAGGTTAAAGACCATCAGCACCCCGAAATAGACCGGATCGATACCCGCGGCAATGATGACCGGAAAAATAACCGGGCCAAAAATTAACAGGTTTGGGGTAAGATCCATGACCATTCCGATGAAGAAGAAGAAAATGTTGATGATAATGAGCAGTAGGATCGGCCGGTGCGCGACCGGTCCCAACAACGCTGCAAACTGCGTCGGAATCTGTGCCACGGTGATGAGCCAGCCGACTGCCGTGGCTGCGCCTACAATGAACATAACAATCGCGGTTCCCTTTCCACTCTCAATGGCGATGTCAAGCAGATCGCTCGGTTTTACTTCACGATAGACAAACATCGAGATGAACAGGGCATAAACACAGGCGAAAGCGCCTGCCTCGGTTGGCGTAAAGATACCAAGCCGGATTCCACCCACAATCAGAACCGGCATGAACAGCGCAGGAAGGGAATCCTTGAGGATTTTGGCAGTTTCCTCTTTGGTATATGTAACCGTGTCGTGATAGTCATGCTTACGGACGATAAAAAACCAGAGCGCCATCAGCCCCATGCCGATCAAAACACCCGGGACAATACCCGCCATAAACATCCGACCGATGGAAACGCCAACCGCCGAACCAAGTACAATCATCGGAACTGAAGGCGGAATGATCGGAGCGATCATCGCGCCGGCGCAGATGAGACCAGTGGAAGTACCACGGTCGTAACCCTTGGCAACCATCATCGGGATCATGATCGCACCGAGCGCCGAAGCGTCCGCGACTGGGCTTCCGGAGAGGCCCGCGAAGATCATTGAGGCGATGATCGCGGCATAGCCAAGTCCACCGCGCACCCGACCCACCAGAATATTGGCAAAGTCGACGATCCGGCGGGACAAGCCGCCACGTCCCATAATCTCACCTGCGAGCATGAAGAACGGGATCGCCATCAGCGCAAAGGAATTGGTGCCCGCTACCGTCTGCTGTGCGATGATCGAAGCGTCAAAGTTACCCATGAAAAGCATCAGAATCGCACAGCAAATAAGCAGGATAAACGCAATCGGGATACCAAGCGGGAGCAGCGCAAATAGGGAAATCAAAAAAACCGCTAATTCCATTTATTCCGCCGCCCCCTTCCTGGTAATTTCTTTGAGATCGCCCAAAATCCTCGTCAAGGCGATCAGCATCATGCCGGCAACGCAAACCAGTAGCGCCATCGCCATGATCCCCATCGGCAGGTTAGTTGCAGGGGCGGGGGTATGGGATACTGTAAGAAAATAACCCCATCCGCCATACAATACCACCGAAAGGATGATCAAAATAACCAGCAGGCCAATGATGTCCACTGTCATACGGGTTTTTCCCTTCAACTTGCTTACCACCAGATCGACACCAACATGCTTGTTTTCCCGATAGGCAATCAGCGCGCCAAGCATCGAGACCCAAACAAACAGGAACCTACCAAGCTCCTCGGACGCCGGCCAGCCAGAATTAAAAACGTAACGCAGTACCGCGTTGATGAATACAAAGGTCACCATCGCATATAGGGCGATGCCCATTGCATAATTCAGGATCTTATTGAGTACCTTTTTCCCGGTTTCGAGCACGCCCGGGTTCTCGGACTGGGGATATTCCTGCATCAAATGGATCCACCTCTCATACCAAGCGGAGATTTTCCCGCTTTTTTGTGGAAAAGGAATCTGCAAAGCCGCAAATTCCCTTTCTCCCCCTGCTTTCCAAGGTTTCATTTAGCCTTTCCAGGCACGGATCTCTTTCTCCAATTCCTCGCTGCCCGGATATTCCTGATAGAACCATTCGTAAACACCGGCTGTAACCTGTGCATCAATTAGCTGCTGACGCATTGCATTGTCCGGCACGGTAACTTCCATTCCCTGATCGATCAGCCACTGTTTGTCAGTGTCGTCGGCTTCCTGGGAAAGTTTCCAGTTCTCGTCCGCGGCTTCCCTGATCGATTCATCCACGATCTGACGAAATTCCTCCGGCAGGCCCTGGTAAAATTTCTCATTAATTACCCATTCAATCGGGCTGAACATGTGACGGGTTTCGAGCATGTAGGACTGCACCTCATAGAAGCTGGATGCCCGCACAGTCGCATACGGATTATCCTGACCGTCAGCGACCTTCTGTTCGAGCGCAGTGAACACCTCGGTCAGCGGCATCGCAATCGGATTGACACCGAGTGCTTCAAACATTTTGATATAAACCGGGGTGTTTGGGACGCGCAGACGCAGGCCCTTGAAATCTTCGAGGGAAGCGACTGATTTGTTGGAGGAAACTTCGCGGAAGCCATTGACCGTCCAAGCTAGGGTGCGCATACCGCAGGCCTCCGGCATCGATTCGGTGATCTTCATGCCAATTTCACCACCGAGGGTCCCCTTTGCATGCTCCCAAGAGCTGAAGAGGAATGGCATCTCCGCAATCGCAATACCGGGAACGTCACGCGCCATCAGCGTGCCAGTCGCGCCCATTTCAACGGTTCCCTGTTTGATGCTGTCGATATAGGTATCCTCCGGTCCCAGCTGGCCGTTGCCATAGATCTCGACGACGATCTTGCCGCCGGATTTCTCGGCGCAGAGCTGCTGGAATTTCTGAATTGCGATATGCTGCGGGTGAGTTTCTCCGAACCAATGGGCAAATTTGATTTTCACTTCGTCAAACGAGCTGAAATCCGGAGCGTCTGTCGCAGGAACGGAAGATTCCTGCATGGCGGAGGAAGAAGCTGGTGCGGCTGGCGCCGCGGAAGATGCTGGGGTACTGCCGTAGCTGCCGCAGGCGGCGAACGAAACGATCATAAGAGTTGCCAGTGCCAGTGCCAGACATTTCTTTAACATTTGAATACCTCCATACACATTTCTGTTTTTCTTTTCGCGTCGCTGAAAAACCGTTTATTGAATCTTTTCATTATAAAACTGTGCAAGTTCCTTGGCCTGTGAAAGCCAGTTCTCATACTCCCGTATAAAGCTGCCATCTGGGCGGATGGTACGGCCAATCCGCATCTGCGGATCAACCTTGATCCCAAGTCCGTCCCCCGCTGAAAGCACCGCACCGGTCGAGCAGAGGTAGCCGCCATCTTCTAACAGTGCAATCTCCTCCTCCATGCAGCCGGCGATGAGACCTACCAATGCTGGGATATTGGTACCTCCGCCCGCAAGTACCAGCGGACCGTTTGCCTTCTTTGCAAGTACCCTTCCCATTCGCGCAAAAGTGAACGCTACGCCCTTAACCACCGCCGCCGCCAGCGTCGCAGGGCTGTCACCAATCTGCAAGCCCAAAAAGCTTCCGCGTAGATCGCTTGACCAATATGGCATTCGCTCGCCGTGCAGCCACGGCAGGAATATCACGTCATTCGTATCCGCAAGCGGCGCGTCAACGTCCAGTCCGAACCGCTGCGCCCAGTTGAGCACCGAGCAGGAGTTGGACGATATCCCACCGGTTAGATAGGTAGCTGCATCCACCGCGTAGTTCCAGAGCCCATGTGTTTCACAGAGATCCGGTTCCCCAGTGAATACCCGTGCCGCCATCGAGGTGCCTACATTACCGCAGAAGTTGCTCACATCACGGCAGGCCCAACTTGCCGATGGTCCGTCGCCAAGTCCAGGAACCAGCAAGATGCCCTCCCTCAGCCCAGGCAGCAGATCCCGGCGTAGCGTTCCGACGGATGCGTTGTGCGGCAACGCCTTCGGAAGTTCCTGTATATTAAGCCCGAGCGATTCGACAAACGGACGGTTCCAGTCGTGTTTTTCGATATCAAAAAATCCACTTGCTGAAGCGGTTGTGTAATCTGTCGCCAGTTCACCGGTTAAAAACGCGATCAGGTGTTCTTTGAGCCCGTATGGCAAAAAGCCAGTTCGTTTTTGGGAGTCGGTCGCAGCAACCTTGTACGCGCCAAAGATGGTATCGGTGCGGCAACCGGATTTTTGCAGCTGATGTGCGAAATCCGGTTCCTTATGCGGGCAACGTTTCCAAAGACTGTTCCATTGCCAAGCAACTATTTCGCCGTCCACCACCTCACAAACCGAATACATCTGGGTGGTAAGCGCCATGCCCACCAGTTCACAAGTTTGCAGGAGCTCGCTAAGTGCGGTTAGAACAGTCTCTTCATAAACCTTCACCGGCATCACGCCAGGAGCTAGTTCCCGATAACCGGCATAATCGTATTTAAGGTTGTCAGTAATCTTCCCAGTTTGCGAGTCTGCCAGGGTCACCTTCAGAGAACTGGTGCCGATATCGAAGCCCGCGATCTTTTGCTTTCTGCGCATTGCCATCTTCCTTTGCCAGCCCGGTCAGGCGTCAGATTTTGTACCATTATACCATGGTTCCACTTTATTTTTTTGACAGAACGCTTATATGGGTCAATCTTCCAGCGCCTTAATTGCCGCGTACGCTTTTTCAAAATCCGTCTTGAGTTCGGCGTATTTCGGGTCGCTGTCCTGCGGCAGCGACATTGGCAGGCGCGGCAGGCCGCAGTCGAATCCACGCGCCTTCAAGATCATGTGGGAGGCGATTGTGCTGTCAACAAACTTACACTTTCCGGAATATTCCATCATGATCCGATAGGCTTTTTCCGCCTTCTCCATATCGCCTTTGATCGTATATTCATACATCGCGGAGATAATTTCCGGCGCGTAGTTGCACATCCCGGCGATCATCGTGTCGATCCCCATTGTAGAAAAAGGCAGCCATCCGGTCGAGGTACCAATGATGGTTTTGAAATCCTTGCGGTTGATCTTCGCGTCATAAAAAACGTTGGTGATAAAAGCAACGTTCATCGAGCTGTCCTTCACCCCTTTGACGCCCGCCTCCTGGAGTTTAAGGACCGTCTTGAGGGTCATGGTCGTCTTGGTGGTAAAGGGGTTGTTATAGGCATATACCGGGATCTTAACAGCCGAGGCGATTGCGCGATAGTATTCGATCACGCGGTCCTCGGTATAGGTGTAATAAAACGGCGGAACCGCGCCAAGCGCGTCGACGCCGATCTCTTCGGCGGCTTTGGCCAGCGCAACGGTGGAGTCGGTATCCGCACAGCCGACATGCGCGATCAGGAATTTCCCTTCATACTGGTCCTTCACTTCTTTCGCGAGCTTAAAGATCGAAATACGCTCCTCATTGGTCATCAGCGGCCCGGCGCCGTAGGAACCGGTCAGGAAAAGACCATGTACGCCATTGTCAAACATCCACTTCATATGCCAGCGGCATTTGTCGTAATCGATGGTATTATCCTTTTTAAAAAACGTGATATTGGGCACCAGGGAACCTTTGATCATCTGTATTTCCTCCTGATATGTAGATTTTATTTAAGATAAGAATAATTTTTGTATCTTATCTCCATGCGCTTATGATAGCACAGCCAGAAACCCTTGTCACTAGTTTTTTGTATATTTTTTACACGATTTTAATTTTCATGTAAAATTACCACAAACCCATTCCGCATCTTGTAAATTTCGTCCAGTAAAAAACCTTTTGATGCACTTGATTTACATGTTGGAATTCAATATAATGGAAGCATAACAAAAATTGATTTATTACCTGGAACAGGTATATAGAATGGAAGTTTCATATGGTAGAAATTGAGAACAATGCAAACGCCCTGCTGCACCTGCAAACCCACTACAGTACATTACGGGCAAGCGAAAAACGGATCGCGGATTACATCCTCAGCCGCCCGGATGAGATCATTTATCTGAGCATCACAAGCCTTGCAAACGAATGCCACACCTCCGAAACCTCTGTGATTCGTCTTTGCAAGGCCATGGGCTATAAAGGTTATCAGGATTTTAAAATCAATATCGCAAAATCAATTATTGAACCGAGCAAGCAAATTCATGAGGCGGTTACCAACCAGGATTCAACTGCTGATATTATTAAAAAAGTGATGTCCTCCAATATCAAAGCGATTGAGGACACCATGCAGGTGCTCAGTTCTCAGCAGGTGCAGCTTGCGATCGATGCCATTTCCAAAACCCGGCGCCTGGAATTTTACGGCATGGGCGGCTCTGGATCAGTTGCGCTGGATGCCCAGCATAAATTTTTCAAATACGGTTTTAGCTGTATCGCTTACACCGACCCGCATATGCAGGCCATGAGCGCGGCCACCATGGGGCCGGACGATGTGGCTTTCGGCATCAGCCACACCGGCAGCAGCAAAGATATCGTTGAAAATCTGGAGATCGCTTCAAAAGCTGGCGCCACCACAATTTGCATCACCGGCGGTCTTAAATCACCGATCACAAAAGTCAGCGATATCGTTTTAATGGTGGTTTCCAAGGAGCAGTCCTATAAGCCCGAACCAATGTCAAGCCGGATCGCGCAGCTGGCCATTATTGACGTGCTTTCAGTTGGCGTTGCTCTTACCCGGCCGGACGCCGTTCTGAACAATTTGCAGAAAACGCGGAGCGCCCTGGCGACCAAGCGCTTCTAAACCCTATGGGGTCATTCAAATGCCTTCGCATGCGCATTTTGCTCCCAAACGCAGGTTCAAATACATAGTTAACACAAAAGCGAAGGCATATGGCGCCAACTGGCGCCATATGCCTTCTATAAAAAACAAACTCCCGCAGATTGGCTTAGAAAACCAGTCTGCGGGAGTTTGTTTTGGTGACCTGTACGGGATTCGAACCTGAAAGATATCATTTTATATCTTTTTTTCTTGTCCCGTAAACGCCCATTCTATGCGGGTTTGTGGGCTTTCCCCTCTTGTAATTTTTCACAACTTTCAGTTGTTTTCTGCGTAAATAAGCGTAAAATAAGCGTTAAATTTACTGTCCCATATTTCGGACACACTCCGCTCTCCGCTTATTCAGCCGGTCGGCTTTTGCGTTCCAGCTCTCCACCGTCTCCATTGGCATTTCATAGACCGGCAGAGTGATGCCGATATCGGGATCTGAATATTCACCCGCTAATGTAAGGCCCGGAAGGTGATCGTAAATCATGCTGTCAGCCAGCGTTTTAAAGCCCTGTTCCATAAACCCGCTCCCATTCCTGAATTTTTCGAAACCCCGCTGATATCCCAACAGATCGCACCGACTTTTTTGTTTTGGGTGCTGGTTCACACTTGCGAAGAAATACGCCGCTGCCTTTTAGGATAAACTCTATATTGTCCCCCTTATCTATACGAATTGCCTGCAATATTGCGCTTGGTATGCGAACCGTCCCGTTACACTTAGTCCGATAACCCATCATGTGTTCACCGCCTCTCTGTAACAATCCAACACAGAGGTTTCCAAAACCATCGACTGAATCTTGCTATTTGAAATAAGCATTTCCGATCCTCCTTGAAAATTTCGTGTGATAGCGCCCGTTTTGAGGCATTATACCCGCTAAAGGTAAAACTACCCCGGCGAATGTAGTTACCTATTGCGAACCCCGACTTTTCACGGATGAACTCGGCTCAGATTTGATTTTAACCGTTCTGCGTTCGCTGTCCGTTGTTCTTCTGTCAGAATTCGCGGCGCACGAATTTTAATCCAGCGCTTGGGAATGGAATATGTAACGCCCCCGTGCTGATCTTCTCTGATAAACTTCGCATCTGAGGGAAATTGCTCCGACAATAATCGGAGTTTTTTCTTGAATGCGCCGTTATAGGTATAGACGGTCGCCGCGCTGTCTGCTTCGTTAAAATTCACGATAGTTTCTTGCTCGTAGCGGCTCAAACGCATTTTTACTTCCTCCTTGCAATATTCCCGGAGGTCTGCTAGAATGGATTTACAAACCTCCGGGGTTTGTGTGGGGCTTCTTACATCTTGCTTTGGTCGGCGTGGATGTAAGGGGCCTTTCTCATACCATCGACACCACAAAGCGGCGGGTTTCAATGGCCTTTAAGAACCGCTCGTAGATTTTGCCGTGGGATTCTTTGAGGGCGGCGGTGTCCAGCCGGGACGACTTCACAACCTTGTACGTGGCCTTTGTGGAATCGGTCTCCACTTCCTCCACGTTACGGCGCAGCATTTCGGCTTTGATCGTGTCGGCCAGCCTGTCCGCCTCCTTCTGCTTCTGGTCGATCTCCGCCCGCATTTCCCGCAGGCGGTCGATCTTGGAGGTTAACTCTTTGTTGCTCATGGAATCACTCCTTTCTGTCTTAGCCCGGATGCAGGGGCTTATCTGCGCAGGCTTTCGAGCTTAACCCGCCAACTGTGGCTTTTCGTTCCTTGCCATCGACGGCGCTTTATCCGGTCAACGCCTAAACGGAGAACCGTTTGCGGTGGCTCTGGGCCGTTGAGTTAAGGACTGGGTGGCTTTAAGCATCTAGGGCGCTGCCCGTCTCAATCTCCCTTATCCGTTCCCAGCTTTACGCGGCATTCTTGGTTTCGGCTTTCGCTTACTTTCGTCTGCCTTCCCTTAACTTCTGTCTATATTATATTATATCGTACCCGATATATCAATAGATAAAGTAAACAAATATTGTACCCGATATATATTCACATTGTATATTGTACCCGATATTTTTGTATGATATAATTACTCTGAAAGGTGGGATAGTATGGCTCCTGCAAGTAAAGCGCAACAAAAGGCCGTTGCAAAATACATGAAAGCTAACTATGATGAAATAAAGATTCGAGTGTCAAAAGGCAAAAAAGAGACCATTACAGACTACGCCCAGAAACAGGGCAAGAGCTTGAACGGCTATATAAATGAAGCTATTGACGCGAAGATCGAACGAGATAAAAAAGAGCCGCCAGCCGATAACAGCTAGCGACGCTTGACATTCTCACCAAAAGAATTTATACTAAAGATACAAAAGGGCACTGCCGACAGACGGTTACGCCCTGAAAGTTAAGGTAAAAAATAACCGTTCACTTTGTCAGGGTGGGGCGGTTATTTTTTTATGTATTTGACGGCCTCGGTGATCGCCACGACCAGAAGGATCGCTAAAATCAACTCGACCATACATATCACCCCCTTTCCCAAGGGAGTGGCATAACCGCCTGCCGCTGGGATCGACAGTGCCTAGTGCGATTATAGCATGGCCTTTATTTGAATTCAATGCCTTACGGCACTTTAGGCTGCCAGCCGGGGGACATCATGGAGTATGTCCCAGAGGAACAGACGGAAGAATAACCGTTCGCTTTTGGCAATATCGCCCATTGTGGGCTAATCCTTAACGTGATATAATCAGATTCACAGGTAGGAGGTTAAAATTATGGAGCAGGATATTTTTCAGCAGATCCTTTTGGAATTGAAATCCTTAAAAGAAGGGCAAGAGGCAACTAACAAGCGCTTAGATTCCGTTGACGCACGGTTCAACCAAGTAGACGCTAGACTTGACAAAATGCAAGAGGATTTAGAAATTTTGAAAGAGGATGCCAAAGTCACACGCGCATCTGTCAATACTCTGCTGGACTGGGCAGAGGATGCACAGATCGAAGTCAAGATTCCATTGTATAAAAAGGCTCAATAAAGCAGATGGCGCTAGGTGATGATCTTAGCGCCATTTTTCGCCTTATTATCTGTTGTGAGGTATCAAAATGAAAGGTCAGTTGACATTTATTCAGGGAAAAAGCGGTAGTGGAAAAACGCGGCTGATAGCGTCCAGCTACAAGAAATCCGACACACTGTTTTTGACATCAGAATCTGTCATTGATTACCTATTGGGCCGGAAGTCATGCGAGAGACTTAATGCTAAAAACGTGGTCATTGAAGATATCGATTTTTTGAAAGGTCGTACAGCTACACAAAAAATGCTCTGTGGATTTATCGATAAACTGCTTTTGGATTCTCACAATGTGATTATCAGCGGGATCAATCTTTCCCGACGGGTTCCCATACTTTTTTCCATGTGTGAATCTCGTGCCGTCTGTGTGCTTAATCTTCCTAGGAATTAAAGAAAGCGGGCTTCCCTCCGCGGGTTGCCCGCTAGTTTTATATTTGTGGGTATGCGGCGGCGATAGTCATCAAATTTGGCGGTTGTTGCCATAAAGACTGAACTACGAATTTTTTCACGGTTGATTATTTTATCAATCGTTGCCATTGACGGCAATGCTCGCCAAATTCGGCGAGCAAACCCACGAGCCATTATCGCAAACGAAAACTTTTCGGTCGTGACAAAGCCATATCTTAGCGCGTGATCGGCTTGCAAGCCCACGCAGCGGCCTTTAGACGGTCTGGCCGTAACCTTTATCAAATGTGTAAACAACAAGGTTAGAAGGGCCTTTGCGCCGCCTCTTTCTGCTTGTCCTCGTCTTTGATCCGCGCCAGCTTGAGTGCGTTCTTCTCGCTGATGCCGGATTCCTTGACCGCCGCTTTGACTTCCGGGGTCAAGTTCTTGGCGATCTGGACTTTCATTTCGACTGTTCGCGGAGCAACCCCTAATTTTTGTGCTGTATCCTCTGAAAATGATTTTTCGTCAGTTGCAACCGAAACCGTTTCGGTTGCATTTTCCCATCGGGCCTTCGCTCCGGCGAAACCTTTTCGTGTTTCCGGGTGCAATTCCTCGTAAATCTCCTTGCGCCGCAAAAGCTGATCTGCCTCGTCGATGTGGTTCAGGTTGTGCCACACAAGGTTCTCATCGATCTCCGCAAGCTCTGCCTGTAGGCCCTTTAGGTCAACCTGGTTGCATTCGATGGAGACGCGGCCCAGAAAGATTTTCTCAGCTTCTCCAATGCATTCCGCTCCGCGCTGAGCACTCCCTGATAGGATATCCCTATCCGCTCGGCTATCTCGCGCAGCTTCATCCCGTCTATGTACCGCAGCC
>NZ_QSBX01000041.1:0-16382 GCF_003465835.1 Anaerotruncus sp. AF02-27
TGGAAAGAAAGCCGGACTGGCTGCCCGGCTTTCCTGTCCAAATTTATTGTAATAGGAGGTATGTTCATGAAATCTACCGGTATCGTGCGCAAAGTCGACGAGCTCGGGCGGATCGTCCTTCCGATCGAATTGCGGCGTACACTGGATATTAACGAGAAGGATTCACTGGAAATCTATGTGGACGGCAACCATATCATTCTGAAGAAGTATGAACCGGCTTGTATCTTCTGCAACAGCGCAATCAACGTTGTCAACTTCAAAGGACGAAATGTCTGTGCCGACTGCGTCAAACAACTTGCGGAAATTGACTGAAGCTCTTTTATTTGATGTGATGTGGGATTTATTGGGAAAGGAAATTTAAAAAGCCTCGGAGCAGCTTGGCTCCGAGGCTTTTTTATATCCATTTTTTCAGGGCTGGTCTTCCCGGTCTTCCGGCTTCTGCGGATCCGGTGGCAGCTCCTGCGCCTGTGCAGCAGGCGGATAGACCACCGGCTGCGGTTCTTGGGACGCGGACTGGCTCGCAGCATCCTGCGTCTCAACATAATGGTCGATCTCCGGTTTATATTCCCGTGTCGCATTGCCTCCTTCCGGCGCGAGTTCCATTTCGCCGCGTGCGATCAGGTAACGCGCGTACATTGCGAACGACGACGCCACATAGGGCACAACGAAAAATGCGGGAACAATAAAGATGCAGAGCAGGTACCAGCCGATGAATGAAAGCCCGAATACAAACAGGCTTCCCTTGTAGCCCTTCACCAGCCGGACGCCCTGTTTGATTGCCTTGCGCACCTTGATTTCAGGATGCTCCGCCAAAATATACGGCGCGAGCATATACCGCAGCGAGATCATTACGCTGAGGATCGCCATGATGATCACCCAGATAACCGCCAGAATGCCGGCGGCCAGCTTAACGACCGGCGGCAGCTCCCCATCAAGGCCGCGCATCGCATAGACAAGCACCCCTCCGCCCGCTAAAAGCGGGATCGCAAGCAGGATCTCCCACAGGAGCATCCGCAGGCCGATCTGGAAATAAAGCCAAAAGGACTTGAAGTAATCCTTCGCAGTTTCAAAATAATAGAAAACAGCGGAAACGCCGTCATCTTCTCCGCCGGTGCGGCGGTAGTACCAGCGCAGGACTCCTTGCTGCAGCGGCGTGGTGATGATAAACATCAGGATGAGGATCAGCACCGAAATCAGCGACGAAGCCAGCGCCAGGTTGGAAAGGTCGTCAAATGCGACGTTTGGGGTCCCAGCGTAGTCAACGAACTCCGGCACGCCGCTCACCAGCCGGATGGCATATTCCAACAGGTTGATAAGCAGCGTGGGGATTGCCGCGATGAACAGAATCCCCACCGCGCGCCCCCACGCGCCTGACATGGCGTGTTTCGCGTTGGATTTCAGCATTTTTGATAAGCCCATAATGTTTTCCTCCTATGGATGTCCAGGGTTACTTGAGCAGCCGCGCCACCTGGCCAGCCACATAGTCTCCCATCTGTTCGGTGGTGTAAACCGGCAGGGACGCATCCCTGATGTCAGCGGTGCGCACAGCGCCGAGCGATTCTTCAACCGCCTGTTCAATCGCGTCCGCCAGGTTCGGCCGATTGAAGGTGTAGCGCATCATCATGCCCACCGAAAGGATGGTGGCCAGCGGATTGGCAAGTCCCTTGCCCGCGATATCCGGCGCGCTGCCATGGATCGGTTCGTAAAGGCCGAGCGTCCCCCCGCCTAGGCTGGCGGAGGCGAGCATCCCGATCGAACCGGAGATCATCGAAGCTTCATCCGAAAGGATATCGCCGAAGATATTGCCGGTGACAAGAACATCGAACTGCGCCGGGTTGCGCACCAGCTGCATGGCCGCGTTGTCGACATACATATGTGAAAGGGATACATCCGGATATTCCTCTGCCACGCGGGTGACTGTCTCGCGCCAGACCCGGGAGGTTTCCAGCACGTTCGCCTTGTCCACCGAAGTGACCCGGCCCCGGCGTTTGCGCGCGAGCTCAAACGCGACCCGCGCGATCCGTTCGATCTCCCAGGTGGCATACTGCATGATGTCATATCCGACCTCGAATCCGTTTTCCTGTTTGCGGTTATGCTCCCCGAAGTAGACATCTCCGGTCAGTTCCCTGACAACTAGTATGTCCACACCAGCGCCGACAATTTCATCCTTGAGCGGCGACGCGGCCTTCAGCGCCGGATAGATGGACGCCGGACGCAGGTTGGCAAACAGCCCGAGCGCCGAACGGATGCCGAGCAGGCCCTTTTCCGGGCGCAGGTTCGAGGGGAGGTTGTCCCATTTCTCCCCGCCGACCGCGCCGAGCAGCACCGCGTCAGCGGCTTTGCACTTCGCGACCGTCTCATCGGGCAGCGGTACGCCGGTTTCATCAATCGCCGCGCCGCCGAGCAGCGCATAGTCGAGGGTGAGCTGGATTTCGGACGCTTCACAGGCAGCTTTCAGCACCTTGACCGCCTGCCTCACAATCTCCGGGCCGATGCCGTCGCCTTCCAGCACACAGATTTTTATCTCTTGCATATTAAAAACCCCTTTGCGTTGAAAATTCCTTCTGAATAACATTTCCGTTCATTTTATCACTGCAATGTAAAAAAGTCCAGCGTTTCCACCTGATTCATTCCCGGTCGACAAAAAACGGCTCGTCAACCTCCCGTTCCTCCTCATAGGGAATCTGCGCGTAGACCTCAAACTTGTGGTCGCGCATCCACATCTGCGGGGTCAGCAGGATCGTATAGCCGCGGCCAGGCTGCACGTTCCAGCGCACCGCTTCCCGCTGCGGCAACCCCATCGCCGCAAGCAGATTCATGATGAGCCCGCCGTGGGTTACAACCGCCGTGGAGGCGGCACGCTTCTCCATCATCTGCGCAAAGATATACGCGAGCGCTTCGACCGCGCGGCCCTGCAGGTCCGCGCCGCTCTCGCCGCCCGGCGCCTTTGTGTCCGGTGGGGATGAGATCCACCTCTGAAAATCCGGATCGCGCTCCAAGTCGCTGATCGCGCGGTTTTCAAACGCGCCGAAATCGAGTTCGCGCAGCTTGTCCACCACTTCGGTGTACCGGTCGGGATAGAGAATCTCAGCCGATTCCTTCGCACGCAGCAGCGGACTGACAAAAACCCGGTCCACCTGCGGGTATTCACAGGCGCGGCGCAGCTCCTCCAGCTGGCGGCGGCCTTCTCCGCAGAGCGGCAGGTCAGTCATGCCGATGTACCGCCCGTCGAGGTTCCCCTGTGTCAGACCGTGCCGGATCAGGTGGATTTTGTATGTTAGCATAAATCAAGCGCCCCTTTTTTACTTTATTCTACAAATATTGATAATATTCGGGATCGACTATTTACAAAAGGTTTTGGGTATTATATAATTTACAATACGTAAAAGACCTTGTGGGCCCGCTTTTTGCGGGTTCTGATATAAAAAGAGAAAAGGTTTTTGAGGGGTATTGACAAATGAACGCTGATTTTCCAAGAGTCCTGACCTTATTGCGCAAAGAGCGCGGGATCAGCCAGAAGCTGGCCGCGTCCAAGCTTGGCATCTCCCAGGCGCTGCTTTCCCACTACGAGAAGGGAATCCGCGAATGCGGGCTGGATTTCCTGATCCGCTGCGCCGATTTCTACGGCGTTTCCTGCGACTATATGCTTGGCCGCTCTCCCGACCGTACCGGCTCCAAACTGACGGTGGAGGATATCCCCGAACCGGATGCGACCGGCAAGGAAAACGTTTTTAAGGCGGGCGTTCTGCCGGTGCTCAACAAAAAGCTCATAGCCAATTCGCTCAATATCCTTTTCGACCTGCTCTCGCGCAGCAGCTGCAAACCGCTGGTGGGGGAGGTTTCGTCCTATCTGATGCTGGCGGTCTACCGGATGTTCCGGCTGGTCTACGGCGCGAACCCGCGCAATCAGAGCGCCCTTTTCACTGTGCCGGAAACGGTCGCGCAGCCCTATGCCGGGGCCGCGATGGACATCTGCTTTGCAAACGCGCAGTCAATCTCCAAAGGCGACCCGGCCGCCGAGATGGAACGCATCCCGAACGTCGACCCGCTCTATGTTACGACTGAGGCGCTTTCGAAGGAATACCCGCTGTTCGCGTCCTCACTTTTAAACCTCATCCAGAATTCCGAGGCGCGCATCGCCTATCCGCCCGCGCCCCGCAAATGATCGAATAAAATTATTTTACCACCTTTCCCCCGACGGCGCAATCGCCAAACCCGGTGTCTTATTTTTCCAAACCGTAAACTTTTTTTGAAAGCCGACGCCTGCGGGCGGCGGCTTTCCTGTATTTTGAGCTCTTTGCGCGTCAAAACTGTTTTTGGCCGCCGGGATATTCCGGCACGCTTTCGTTGACAGAACAGCCATTTTGCTATAAACTGAGTTTATCTATGTGAAACAGTAAAGGAGGGAACCGGGATGGCAAAAAAGCTTTGGCTTTTGGGGGCGCTCATGGCGCTGTGCACGCTGTTGTCCGCCTGTTCCGGTTTCAATCCGGTCACGGAGGAGCTGATGAAGCCGCCGCGTCTCACCGCCGAACAGAAGGAGATCGACGACGCGCTGCACGACGCGGTTATCGCCTCCAACATTAGCTTCAAATATCCCAAGACCGGCGACTACCGTTCAGCCTTTGTGTTCCATGACATCGACGGCGACGGCGAAGAGGAAGCCATCGTCTTTTACGCGGTCAACTTCAACGATTACACCCGCCTTTCGATCATGGACCGGATCGACGGCCAATGGCGCTCGGTCTGCGAAAAGGCCGGCGTCGACCGGGACGTTGAGTTCATCGATTTCGCACGCATCTCCGGACGGCCGCAGGACGATATCATCATCGGATGGTCGAGCGCGGAACGTGAAGAGATGGAGATGAACGTCTACTCCTACGAGGACGGCGAGCTCGAGAGCATCCTTGACAGCAACCGCTCGGACACCTCCTACAACGCCTACCTGATCGACGATTTCAACGCCGACGGGCTTTCCGATATCTGCATGCTCAGCCGGGATTCCGGCACCCGCGCGCAGTCCTCCTGGATCAAGCTGGTCACCTATGACGGCTACAACGTCACCATCACCAGCGAACTGCCGCTCTCCGAGTCGATCCTGCATTTCGCGGGCACCACTTCGGGGCAGCTGACCCTCGCCAACCCACAGAAGGCAATCTTCATCGACGAAATGATTGGCGGGGGGGAGCTGGTCACCGAGGTGTTCACCATTTCAGACCGGGTCCTCGTGCCAGTCATCGGCTATGATCTGGAGTATGCCCAGGAGGAAGGCTCGGAACTCACCGAGGAGGAAATGGAGCAGGCGTCCTCCCTTTACGAACAGACCCGCCGCGCGGATGAAACCGCAATCTGCATGGATATCAACGGCGACGGAGTCATTGAAATCCCCACCAGCTCGCTCCTGCCCGGCTACGAGGACGCCGACAAGGAAGTGGACCCCATCTATCTCACCGAATATAACCAGCTTTCTGGCAGCCGGTTTCACCGGGTCTATGCGGGTGTCTTTAACCACTCGAACCGTTCCGGCGGCTACCGGGTGGAGTTCCCGCCCGAATGGATTGGCCGCGTCACGGTGGTCAACCAGAGTGAAAACGGCGAGTGGAGCTTTATCAAATACGATCCGGAACTCGACGAGCCGCTGCTTGGCATCGCGGGAGAGCTCGCGCGCATTCGGGTGGTTTCCCAGAAAGACTACCAGGATAAATTCCTCGATAACTACAAAATTTTTGAAACCCGCGGCGCGTTTACCTATTACGGTTATGTACCACCGGATTCGGCCGACCCGGAGCTTTCAATCACTCTGACCGAACTGCAGCGGATGTTCCGGCTGCTGTAATGCTTACCTAATGCAGCTATCTCACTTGAAAGGTGGTTTTCCAGATATGAAACGAATTATGGTCGTGGAGGATGAGGACGTCATCCGTGATTTTGAAGTCATCAATCTCAAACGCTCCGGCTATGAGGTGGTGGATGTCCCAAACGGCGAAGAAGCCATGGAGATCTTTGACCGCAATCCCACCTATTTTGACGTGGTTCTGCTCGATGTGATGATGCCCGGCATCGACGGCTTTGAAGTCTGCCGCCGCATTCGGGAAAAAAACGCTTCGGTCGGCATCATCATGCTGACCGCCAAAGGCCAGGAGATGGACAAGGTCAACGGCCTGATGATCGGCGCGGACGACTATGTCACCAAGCCGTTCTCCCCGTCCGAGCTGGTCGCGCGGGTCGACGCAATCCACCGCCGTGTCACCATGACAGCTGAAAGGGCACAGGCCCCAGTCAAAAGCGAACTCAAATCCGGCCCGTTCGTCCTGAATCTCAAGAGCCGCACCGTCTCCAAAAACGGCAAAATCTTGGAACTTACCCAGGTGGAATACCAGATTCTCGAATATTTCTTTTCGAACCCGAACACTGCTCTCAGCCGGCAGGACATCCTCAACAAGGTCTGGGGCGAAAACTATTTCGGGGACATCAAGATCGTCGACGTGAACATCCGCCGGCTTCGTATGAAGCTGGAGGACATTCCCTCCGAGCCGGAATTCCTCCTCACCGTCTGGGGCTTCGGTTACAAATGGGTCCAAAAGTAGCCTTCCCGCCTACGGCGGAGCGCGCTTCGCGCGACGGCTGCTCAAGGGGGTATGTAACCCCCTTTGGATCCCCCGTGGGGAGCCATCTTCGATGGCCCGCCCGCTTCGCGGACGGATTTGGAATATAGAAAGGAGGATGACCCTTGGCTGTCAAGAAAATAACCAAACGCTGGCTGTTCAACAACCTCGGCGTCATCCTTGTGATCCTGATTGCGCTGGAAATCGGGTTTTCGCTTGGCGTACGCGCGTTTTATTACAGCAACGTGCGCGGCGCGATCATGGTGCAGGCCAATACTGTCAAAAACCAGCTCACCGCCTATTCAGAGGACAGCCTTTCCAATTTTACCACCCAGGTGCGCAGCCTTGTGGAAAATTTTGAGGCGCGCAGTTCGATGGAACTCATGGCTATTGACGCGGACGGGAACGTGATCTTCACCTCCAGTGGATTTGAACCAGGGACCGGCATCTACATGCCCGATTTCTATGAGGCGATGCAGAGCCCAATCGGGGAAGCGGAAAAAATCTACACGCAAAACGGCGAAAAGATCATGGCAATCACCGTTTTGTCGCCGGTGGAGGGTACCCAGCTGGCCGCAATGCGTTTCGCCGTCTCGCTCGACTTGGTTGACCAGCAGATCATCCTCTTCATCTTGGTTCTTACACTGATCGGTGTGGCGATCATCTTCTTCGTCATCTTCTCCTCCTCCTATTTCATCAATTCAATTGTCAACCCGGTGGACGAAGTCGGCAAAACCGCCCGTAAAATTGCCCACGGCGATTTCGGCGCGCGGCTGCACAAGAAAAACGACGATGAAATCGGGGAACTCTGCGATACGATCAACTATATGGCTGAAGAGCTTTCCGCCAATGAAAAAATGAAGAACGATTTTATCTCCTCGGTTTCTCACGAGCTGCGTACCCCGCTCACCGCCATCAAAGGCTGGTCCGAAACGCTTGCGGACATGGGCGGCGAGGTCGATGCGGAGATGCTTGCGAAAGGGATGCGGGTCATTGGGAACGAAACCGAACGGCTTGCTCAGATGGTGGAGGAGCTGCTCGACTTCAGCCGTATCCAATCCGGCCGCATGCAGCTTGTAAAGGACCGGATCGACCTGATCGCCGAACTTTCCGATGCGGTGCTCATGTTTGAGGAGCGCGCCAAGCATGAAGGGAAACGGCTTGTCTATGAGGAGCCGGATGTGATCGCGCCGTTTTTCGGCGACCGCAACCGTCTGCGCCAGGTGTTCATCAATATCATTGACAACGCCCTTAAATATTCCGATAAGGGCGACAGTGTGACGGTGCGCGCGAGCGTGACCGACGAGAACATCTGTATTGTCGTTTCGGACACGGGACTTGGCATCAAGGAATCCGACCTGCCCAAAGTCAAGCAGAAATTCTTCAAGGCAAATTCCACCCGCCGCGGATCGGGCATCGGGCTTGCGGTTGCGGACGAGATTGTCTCGCTGCACGGCGGAATGCTCGACATCACCTCCAAAGAAAATGTCGGTACACGCGTGACCATCCTTTTGCCGCGCGTCCAGGCTTAAGCCTTGAAATGTTCACAATTTTGGTGTATGATGTCTTTTGTTGACCGTCCCGGGACACGGGACCGGATGGCTTGCCAGCACGGGAAGCCGGAAAGGATTGATATTTTGAGCGAAAAATCCTGTAGCGCCGCAAAAAAAACTTCTATTGGTGGTCAGGCCCTGATCGAGGGGGTCATGATGCGCGGCCCGTTCACCTCCGCAATGGCCATCCGCAAGCCGGACGGCGAGCTTTATCTGGAGACTTGGGAAACCGGGGCCAATAAATGGTATAATAAGACACCGATCCTGCGTGGCATCTGTAATTTTATTGCAATGTTGATCACCGGTTATAAATGCCTGATGAAATCGGCTGAAATCTCCGGTTTTGCCGAAGAGGAAGGCTCGGAACCGTCGAAATTTGACGCGTGGGTGGACAAGCATCTTGGCGACAGCGCCGTATACATCTTCAATGTGATTGTCACCGTGCTCGCAATGGCAATTGCCATCGGGCTGTTCATGCTGCTGCCGGCCGCGCTGGTCAAATGGGTGGGCGGCATGGCCGCGCTTCCGAATATGGCCCTTTCGCTCATCGAGGGGCTCATCAAAATCGCGGTATTCATCCTTTACCTCTACGCGGTCACCCGGATGAAGGACATCCGCCGGGTTTTTGAATTCCACGGCGCGGAACACAAGACCATCGCCTGCTACGAGGCCGGCGACGAGCTCACGCCGGAAAACGCGAAAAAATATACCCGTTTTCATCCGCGCTGCGGCACCAGCTTTCTGCTCATTGTGCTGGTCGTTTCGATCTTTGTGTTCTCGGTGCTCAGCTGGGAGAACGTCTGGCTGCGCGTCGGGCTGAAAATCCTGCTGCTGCCGGTCGTGGTGGGCCTTTCCTATGAGGTTATCCGGTTTGCCGGACGCCATGACAACCCTTTCACACGGGCCATCTCCGCGCCCGGGCTCTGGCTGCAGAACCTGACCACCTTCGAGCCGGACGAAGTCCAGCTCTCGGTGGCGATCGCTGCCATGAAGCCCTGCATCCCGGAGGACAAAAACGCCGACAACTATTGAGGATGTCATCCATGACCATATCCGAAGTCTATCAAACCGCATATGATAAAAATTTGGACGCGCAGGACCAGGAATCCCGCGCGTTCGATCTTTCCTGCCTTTTGGAGGATTGTTTTGGCCTCGGCAGGTTCGGCCGCGCGCGCGCGGGTGGACAGCCGGCCGACCGCGCGTGCGCAGAGCGATTCTTCGCACTGTGTGAGCGGTATGAGGCCGGGGAACCACTCCAGTACCTGCTGGGCGAATGGGAGTTCTACGGCCTGCCTTTTGAAGTGGGCGAGGGAGTGCTCATCCCGCGGCCGGACACCGAGACGCTCGTCGACCTTGCCCGCTCGTTCCTCAAGGGCCGTGAAGCGCCCGCTGTGGCCGATCTCTGCGCCGGAAGCGGCTGCATTGCGGTGGCGGCGGCGCATTACTTCCCCTCCGCGCAGATTTACGCGCTGGAGCTCTCCGAGGCCGCGCTTGCCTATCTGCGCCGCAATGCCGCCCGCAACCGCGCGGAAAATATCCGGGTGCTGGCCTGTGACGTGCTCCACCCGCCCAAAGGGCTCCCTCGGCTCGACCTGATTCTCTCAAATCCGCCTTATATCCCTGGGCATGAGATGGAAAGCCTTCAGCGCCAGGTACAGCACGAGCCCCAGATGGCGCTCTATGGCGGCGAGGACGGCCTTCATTTTTACCGCGCGATCCCGCCGCTTTATCTTCCCCTGCTCAAGGATGGCGGCATGCTGGCCTTTGAGGTCGGCTATAACCAGGCCGGACAGGTGGCCGCGCTGCTCACGGAAAGCGGCTTTGTCCAGGTCGGAACCCGAAAGGACCTCGCCGGGATCGACCGGGTGGTCTTTGGATACAAAAAGGAACGCCGCTGACGCGGCGTTCCTTTTTTTCCGATTCTGCCGTTGTTCCTATAGAAGGAATGGGTGCGTGGAAAGGGCTGCCCGCCCGTCCCTATGCGGAAAGGCTGCTTTGACGCGTTCAAGAAGCGGCCCATCGGTGCCGCGGACAGAAGTTATGGCCGGCCCGCGCCGTCAGTCCTCCAACGCGCGCTTGTAGACGCCAATGTACTCCGAAGCGGAACGGTTCCAGGTGAAGTCGCTCTTCATCGCCTTCTGCACCGCCTGTTTCCACAGTTCACGGTTGTAGTAAAGCCCACCGGCGCGGTCAATCGCGCCGAGCATGTCGTGGGCGTTATAGGTCTTGAAGGTGAATCCGTTGCCGCTGATATCGTTGCCCATATCGACAATCGAGTCTTTGAGACCGCCGGTCTCACGGACAACCGGCAGGGTACCGTACTGCAGCGATACCATCTGGGCCAGGCCGCACGGCTCACTCTTCGAAGGCATCAGAAATACATCCGCGCCCGCGTAGATCTTGCGCGCAAGATCTGGGATAAAACCGATCTTGACCGCCGCCTTGCCGGGGTATTTGGCTTGCATCTCTGTAAAGAAGCTTTCAAAGATATAATCGCCTGAGCCGAGCGCCACCACCTGCAGCTCCCGTTTCATCAGTTCATCAAAGATATATTGGATGAGGTCAATGCCCTTATGCGCCACAAACCGGGTTACGATACCGACCAGCATGACGTCCTTGTTCTGCTCAAGGCCCATTGCCTTTTGCAGTTCGACCTTGTTGACCGATTTCTTGTCGAGTGTCTCCGGCCCGTAGTTTTCATAGAGCGCGGGGTCCACCTCCGGGTTATAGCTCTGGGTGTCGATGCCGTTGAGGATGCCGACCAGCTTGTGCTGGTTTTGTTTGAGAAGCCGGTCAAGCCCGTGCGCGAACCACGGGTCGGTGATCTCATGCGCATAGGTCGGGCTGACGGTGGTGACAAAGTCGCACACCTCAATGGCGGCCTTCATCATGTTGAGGCAGCCTTCGTACATCATGGTCGGCGCGGCATAGTAAGGCAGGCCGAGCACGTCGGTTGCGATTTCCATGCCGTATTTGCCCTGATACTGGATATTATGGATGGTGAACACCGTCTTAATGCTGCGGTATTTCTCAATCTCCCGATAGAAAATGTTGAGGTATACCGGCGTCATGGCGGTCTGCCAGTCATTGCAGTGCAAGATGTCCGGTTCAAAATCGATATACTGGATCATTTCGCAGACCGCTTTCGAGAAGAACGCGAACCGCTCCGCGTCGTCATAGAACCCATAGATGCCGCCGTCGCGCTTGAAATAATACTCATTGTCGATGAAGTAATATTTGACGCCGTTATAACTGGCCTCAAACACGCCGCAGTATTGGTTGCGCCAGCCAAGCGGCACATAAAAATTGCAAAGGAACTTCATCTTTTCGCGCCATTCCGGTTTAATCGCGCTGTAGAGCGGCACAACCACCCGGCAGGCATGCTGCCTGCTGCGGATTGCGCGCGGCAGCGAACCCGCCACGTCCGCAAGGCCTCCGGTCGCGATAAACGGCGTCGCTTCGCTTGCTACGTATAGGATCTTCATAATGTTCCCCCCTTGTGTTGAGCGTGAATCATGTTTTCTTCCACGTCAGATGGAGCTTCCCTTGGCCACATAGATCGGGTAGGTTTCATATCCGATCAGCGTACGGGAATCACGGATGAGCACATCTTTATCGGTCACGACATATTCGAGATGCGCGTTGTCGCCAACATAGGTATTCTGCATAATGATGCAATTTTTAAGCACCGCCCCCTTGCCGATTTTCGCGCCCCGGAAGATCACGCAGTTTTCCACCTCGCCGTTGATGATGCAGCCATCCGCCATGAGGGAGTTGCCCACCTTGGCGGAAAGGCCGTATTTGACCGGCACCTGGTCGCGGACCTTGGTATAAATCGGCAGATTCTTCGGAAAGAGCTCGGCGCGCACCGCCGGGTCAAGCAGCTCCATGTTGGCCGTGAAATAGGACTTCATCCCCGAAATCTTATGCGTATAGCCCTTGAATTCATACGCTTTGATGTTGCGTTTCCCAATTGATGGCTGCAGCGCATGCCGGACCATCGAATACTGGTCGTGGCTCTTTGCTTCGTTCACCATCCGCTCGAGCAGCGTCTTTTCAAGCAGCAGGATGTTCATATAAACGTAGTGGCTGCCCTTGACATCCGGCCGCACCAGGATATCGGTGACATCTCCCGTCTGCTCGTCAAAAAGGACGGTGGTCGTATCCCGCTGGGATTCGGGAGAAATTTCAGTATTTTTGACCATCATCGAAATCTGCGCGCCGCTCTTGATATGCTCGTTGATAAATGGGCGCAGATCCATGTTGGCAATGATGTCACAGTCGGTGATCAGCACATATTTCGCATCGTTGTGACGGATATAGCTCATTGCGCCGCCCAGCGCTTCCAGACGGCCGCGGTAGATGCCGCTGCCCTGGCTAGCGAACGGCGGCAGGATCACCACCCCGCCGCGCTTGCGCGCGAGGTCCCACGCGCGGCCCGAACCGATGTGGTCCATCAGGCTCTGATAATTCTGCTTGGTGATGATGCCGATGTCGCTGATGTCCGAATTGACCATGCTCGAAAGCGCGAAATCAATGAGCCGGTAGCGGCCGCCGAACGGAACCGAGCCGGTCGTGCGTTTTTCAGTGAGTTCCCCGATCATGCTGTCGTGCATGTTGGAAAATACAATCCCAAGAACTTTGTTTTCCCGCATATCCTTAGCGCACCCCCTCGACGTCTTTGTCAATCATCGCTTTCGGCGGGACCACCGCGCCCGGCCCGACCGTGATGTTGTTGCCGACCACCGCGACGCCCCAGGCATCCTTATCGGTCGCGTCCTCCGGCCGCTGGCCGATGGATGCTCCTTCGCCAATCACGCAATTCTCGGCAATGATCGCGTATTCAACCTTGGCTCCCGCCTTGATGACCGTGTTCGGCATGACAATCGAATCGTGCACAACCGCGCCCTTTTCGACCGTGACGCCTGAGAAGATCACCGAAAAATCGATATCGCCCTCGATGGTGCAGCCTTCGGTGACCATCGAGTTCTGGACGTCCGCGTCGTTTGCCACGTAATGCGGCGGCATGACCGGATTGCGGGAATAGATCTTCCAGCTGTCGTCATAGAGGTCGAGCGGCACCCGCGGGTCCAGCAGATCCATGTTCGCTTCCCACAGGCTGTCGATCGTGCCGACGTCCTTCCAGTAGCCCTCAAAGGGATACGCCACCATCTTCTCGCCGTTTGCGAGCATGGCGGGCAGGATGTTCTTTCCGAAATCCTTGCCGGAAAGCGGATCGGCTTCGTCCTCGATGAGGTATTTGCGCATCTTATCCCATGAGAAGATATAGATGCCCATCGATGCGAGGTTGCTCTTCGGCTGTGCGGGTTTCTCCTCAAATTCAAAGATGCTGCCATCCGGGTATGTATTCATAATCCCGAACCGGGAGGCCTCCTCCATCGGCACCTGCAAGGCGGCGATTGTACAGTCAGCGTTTTTCTCTTTGTGGTAGGCGAGCATCTTCTCATAATCCATCTTATAGATGTGGTCGCCCGAAAGGATGAGCACATACTCCGGATCATACCGGTCGATAAAATTGATGTTCTGATAGATGGCGTTCGCAGTGCCGGTGTACCAGTCGGAACCGGAGGACTTCTGGTAAGGCGGCAGCACAAAGACGCCGCCGTTCACCCGGTCAAGATCCCAGGGCTGGCCGTTGCCGATATATTCGTTCAGGATGAGCGGCTGGTACTGGGTGAGCACGCCAACTGTGTCAATTCCGGAATTGACACAGTTGGAAAGCGGAAAATCGATAATCCGGTATTTTCCCCCAAACGGCACAGCCGGCTTTGCAAGATTTTTCGTCAGCGTGTACAGGCGGCTCCCCTGGCCGCCCGCCAGCAGCATGGCGATCCATTCCTTCTTGCGAAACATCTGTTGATTCCCCCTTAGTAATAAATCATGCGCTTGATTCCCCGACCGCTTTACGCCCGGTCTGCTTTCGGCGCTTTTTTACTGGACTTCTCCCCGGACGGCTTGCCCTCTGCCTTCTTCGCTTTCGCAGCCTTGCGCGGACGGCCTTTTAGGAAAACGACCGAAAGCGGCGGCACGGTCAGCGTAATACTCTGCTTCATGTCATGATCCGGCGTCTTTTTCACACGGATGGCGCCCTTATTCACCACGCCGCTTCCGCCGAACCGCACGTCGTCGGTATTGAGGATCTCATCATAGCTGGTTGCATCCGGCACCCCCACCCGGTAATTCTCCCGGGTAACCGGCGCAAAGTTGCAGACGGCGACAAGCTCGTTTCCCGCTTCGTCCATCCGGCGGAACACGATGATGTTTCTGGCATGGTCGTCGTGCGCAAGCCAGGAAAAACCGTCCCAGCTGTCCTCAACCTGCCAGAACACCGGATTCTCCAGATAAAAATGATTGAGCTCTTTGACAAACAGCTTCATCTGCCGGTGGGATTCGTAATCGAGCAGCATCCAGTCGAGCTGCTGCTTATAGTTCCATTCGATGAACTGTGCGAATTCACAGCCCATGAAGATGAGCTTCTTGCCCGGATGGGACATCATATATGCGAGGAACGCCCGCATGCCGGAAAACTTCACAGCATATTCGCCCGGCATCTTATTGATGAGCGAGCATTTGCCATGCACCACCTCGTCATGGGAGATGGGCAGGATAAAGTTCTCTGAAAAGGCATAAAACAGGCTGAAAGTGAGCTTGTCGTGGTTGTAGCTGCGGAAGATCGGGTCGAGCGACGTATAGGCAAGCATATCGTTCATCCAGCCCATGTTCCACTTGAAGTTGAATCCAAGCCCGCCGACCGAAGCCGGTTTGGTTACGAGCGGCCAGGCGGTGGATTCCTCCGCGATCATGAGGGCCTGTGGATGCTCGGTCAGCACCGACGTATTCAGCTTGCGCAGGAACGCGACCGCCTCGAGATTTTCCTTGCCGCCGTTGATATTCGGCAGCCATTCCCAATCCTCGCGGCCGTAGTCGAGATAGAGCATCGAAGCGACCGCGTCGACCCGCAGCCCGTCGATGTGGTATTTCTCGATCCAGAAGTTGGCGTTTGACATCAGGAAGCACACCACTTCATTGCGCCCGAAATCAAAAATCCGGGTGCCCCAATGGGCGTGTTCACGCTTATGCACATCCTGATATTCGTAAAGCGGCTGGCCGTCGAACTCATAAAGCCCGTGCGCATCCTTTGGAAAATGCGCCGGTACCCAGTCCATAATCACCCCGATGCCCGCCTGATGCAGCCGGTCGATGAGATACATGAAGTCATGCGGCGTGCCGTAACGGGAGGTCGGCGCGTAATAGCCGGTGACCTGGTAACCCCAGGAACCGTCGTACGGGTATTCCATCAGCGGCATAAACTCGACATAGTTATAACCCATTTCGAGCAGATAATCGGCCAGTTCATCCGCGAGTTTGCGGTAGCTGTAGGGGTTGCCGTCCGAATACCGCCGCCAGGAGCCAAGGTGCATCTCATAGATATTCATCGGACTGCGGTAGGGGTTGTGATCCTTGCGGGATTCATACCAGGCCGCGTCGTCCCAGGCATAGCCTTCGATATCATAGAGCTTGGAAGCTGTTTCAGGACTGGTCTGCGCATGGAAGGCATACGGATCGGCCTTCATAAGGGTGCGGCCATCCTTGGCGGTGATGCAGTATTTATAGATATCAAATTGCTGCAGATCCGGAATTACGCACTCCCAAATGGATTTATCCTCAAGCTGTTCCATGGGATTGGCCTGTCCGTCCCAGTTGTTGAAATCCCCCACCACAGAAACCTGCCGGGCATTCGGCGCCCACACACGGAAGATGAAACCTTCGGTTGTCCCAATCTTACAAGGATGCGCGCCCAGATATTCATAAGCCTTGTAATTCGTTCCCTGATGAAATAGATACAATGGTAAGTTGCCTTTTGACTTTGCCATTGTCTTCACCCCCCTTTGTTATACTATAGCAGGAATTGGTGTTTTTTTCAAGTATTTATTGTGAAATTTCCAGTAAAACAACTTGTAAAAAGCGTTAAGCTTTGTTGGTTTTGCATATTATTTTTCAATACAACTATACTATTCGCCAAACCAGGGCATTTTATGACCTTTCCCGCGGCACCCGAGGTATTATTATAGCATAAATCGTTTGTCGTTTTTGGTGGTAAATAGTGCCTGGGTGCGAAAGACTTGTGGCCCCCGTCCGCAAGTCTTTTTGCTCCTCGCTGCCCGGCGCCATGCGCCGGAGCGCGGCTGCGCCGGAGCGCGGC
>NZ_QSBX01000042.1:0-15628 GCF_003465835.1 Anaerotruncus sp. AF02-27
GAGACGGTATGTTTATTGTCCAAACTTCAAAGCAAGGAACATATCGAGATCGAAGTGACTATGGACGAGATGGATTTGACTTCGGCAGAGAGTAAAGCAACCTACGAGGAAATCAAGGCGTATGTTCTGGAACACAGCGGCTTGAAAGTCAGCAGTCTCTATATTGCTCAGGTAAAGCAAAAACACGGCATCATTGAGCGTGAGAACTACAATAAGCCGAAATCCGAAAACGCCAAGCAGCCCCAATGCCCGCCGGAGAAGGAAAAAGCGATCACGGAGGCATTACGTCACTTTGGGATGATTTAAGGTAACACACATAGAACAATTGATTTTCTGCTAGTTTATACTGTCTGCTCTAAACTGAAATTTACTGACGATAGCATAATTTCAATTGAAATCAAATCTGAAAAGTGTCTTGGAAGCTAGGTAAACCACCTAAGTTCATAGATTAGCAAAAAGCCATCAGCATTGGCACTGCAAGGTGTCAGCGCTGATGGCTTTTTGCTTTGCTCTGATCCGGTTCCGATATTGTACAGTCACACGACCGATTGAAATGGAGAAACATAGTCGGAAGTAATTTTAAGCGCTCTCTATCAATTACAAAAAGTCATTACTTTTATATAGATTTTTAACTTGCTAAAAGTAATGATTTCGTGCTATAATGACGATGACAGATTTCGTCGAAAAGAGGTGGTTTTGTGGCAAAAAGGAGGGCATCTTCCAATGTGAATCCTGATTATGAAGCGATTACAAGTTTTCAGAAAGGTCAGGCATCACGCATTTTTAAGGAAGTGAAAGAACGGGATAAGGTTCTGATCGTCAACAAGCAAAACAAGCCGCAAAACGTTGTTATCTCATACGAGCGATATTTACGGCTCAGAGAAGAAGGAGCAGATATCTGATGAACATTAACGAACAAGCAAATTTCATATGGAGTATCGCGGACCTGCTCCGTGGTGATTTTAAGCAAAGCGAATACGGCAAGGTGATTCTGCCATTTACTGTCCTGCGCCGTTTTGACTGTGTGCTGGCCCCTTCTAAAGCAAAGATCCTGGAAGCAAACAAAACGCTGACTGTCAGCAACAAACGACCCATTTTCAAGCGTATGACCGGTCACGACTACTACAACATCAGCCAGTTCGATTTTGAAAAGCTGATGGATGACAGCAATGCCATCGAAGCGAACCTGCGTGATTATATAAATGGTTTCTCCGAGGATGTCCGTGAGATCATGGATAACTTTGAAATCTTCAGTGTAATCGACAAGCTCTCCCGTGCAAACCTGCTGTACTTGGTCGTACAGCGGTTTTCCGAGATCGATATGAGCGATACCCAGATTGATAACCTGGAAATGGGCTATATGTTTGAAGAACTGATCCGCCGATTCTCTGAACAATCGAACGAGACCGCCGGTGAGCACTTTACACCCCGTGAGGTTATTGAGCTGATGGTGGAAGTACTGCTTGATCCTGATATGGACGAAATTGCCACCACCGATGGCAAGGTTATCACCATTCTTGATCCTGCCTGCGGTACGGGCGGTATGCTCTCTGTGGCTCAGAATAAGATGCAGGCATTGAACGCCACTACCAGAGTGATCCCCTTTGGTCAAGAATTGAATCCCGAAACATATGCCACCTGTTGCTCTGACATGATCCTTAAGGGAAACACCAATAGCCGAATTGTTCTGGGCAACAGCTTTAATGAAGATGGTTTTCAGGGACAGACCTTCGACTATATGCTGAGCAATCCGCCCTTTGGCGTGGAATGGAAGAAAGTTGAAAAATTTATCAAGGACGAAGCTAAAAACAAAGGCTATAGTGGCCGTTTTGGCGCTGGTTTGCCCCGTATTTCTGATGGCTCTTTCTTGTTCCTACAGCATCTGATCTCCAAAATGAATGCTCCGGAGAATGGCGGCAGCCGCATCGGGATCGTCTTTAATGGGTCTCCCATGTTTTCCGGCGATGCTGGCAGTGGTGAAAGCGAGATCCGTCGATGGATCATCGAAAACGATCTGCTGGAGGCCATTATTGGCCTGCCGGACCAGTTGTTCTATAACACCGGAATTACCACATACATTTGGATTCTAACCAACCGAAAAGAGAATCGCAGAAAGGGCAAGGTACGTCTGATCAACGGTGCCGGTTTCTATGAGAAGATGCGTAAAGGACTGGGTAATAAGCGAAATATGGTCAGCTCGGAAAACCGAGCAGAAATTGTTCGTCTGTACAGCACCTATGAACCGGACGAAAATTACATGGATTTGGACAATGATGATTTTGGCTATCGGAAAATTGTTGTGGAGCGACCTTTGCTGAATGAGGATGGGACACCAGTAACTGACCGTAAGGACAGCAAAAAAGCGGATGCCTCCCTCCGTGACTACGAGATAGTGCCGCTGAAGGAAGACATCCACGAATATTTCCGCCGAGAGGTGCTGCCGTTCGTTCCCGATGCCTGGATCGACGAGAGCAAGACCAAGATTGGATATGAAATTCCGTTTACCCGTTATTTCTATAAATTTACTCCGTTGCGTGACAGCTCTGTGATTATGGAGGATATTAAGGCTTTGGAGGCTCGTATTCAGGCGAGCTTGGCAGAGGTATTTGCGGAATGAAGAAATATTCAGATTATAAAAATAGCAGCGTTCCATGGATCGGAGAGATTCCTACTACCTGGAATCTTTCACAGCTGCGCTACGTTATTGAATGTCTTGACGGAAAAAGAGTTCCTGTTGAGCTTAGTTTGCGTGCCGATATGCAAGGAAATATCCCGTATTGGGGAGCAGGCAACATTGTTGATTACGTTGACAAGGCATTGTTTGACGAAGAGCTTGTTCTCTTAGGTGAGGATGGTGCCCCTTTTTTTGATCATACACGTCCCGTGGCTTTTCATATTACTGAACCCATATGGGCAAACAATCACATCCATGTACTGCGAATAAAGGAGAATGCTGACCCAAAGTATATTGTTTATGTGCTTAATGCCGTTGATTATAAAGAATATATAAATGGGGCTATTCTTAACAAATTGACGCAATCGGCGATGAACCGAATAAAGATACCGCTTCCACCGTTAAGTGTTCAAAAGAAAATTTCAAAGCATCTCGATAAAAAAGTAGCTGCCATCAACGCACTACTCACACAAAAGGAATCTCTTGTTACGCTACTGCAAGAAAAGCGGACAACCACTATAAACAATGCGGTCACAAGAGGTATAAAAACTACGGCTAAAATGTACGAAAGTAGTGTTGAATGGCTGGGCGAAGTCCCCGAAAATTGGAGAATTGTTCCGGCAAAGGCATTGTTTGCACAGAGCAAAGAAATCCGCCATGAAACGGATGCCCAACTGACCGCCAGCCAAAAGTACGGCATTATCTCCCAAGATGATTACATGGAGCGGCAGAACTACAAAATTGTTTTGGCCGATAAAGGGCTTGAAAACTGGAAGCACGTTGAGCCCAACGATTTCATAATCAGTATGCGTAGCTTTCAAGGCGGGCTGGAGATCAGCTATATTCCAGGGTGCATCACATGGCATTACATCGTTCTGAAGCATAAAGCGGGTGTAGAACCAGAGTATTTCAAGTGGTTGTTTAAGTCTCCACGATATATTCAGGCATTGCAGCGCACGGCAAACTTTATCCGTGATGGTCAAGATTTGAGATTTTCGAACTTTGTGCAGGTTCCTCTCCCCTTGATCCCGATGGAGGAGCAAAAAGAGATTGCTGAATATTTGAATAGAGAAACCGCACGAATTGACAGCATCATTGCTGATGTTACCGAGCAGATTGAAAAACTAAAGGAATACCGGCAGAGCATTATCTCCGAGGTGGTAACCGGAAAGGTGGCAGTAGAATGAGCAATTATTACTTTTTGTTGCTTTGTACAGAACAGTGGGAGCTCATTTATTATGTTGCTTTCATTATTTTGACTATTGGTCTTGTGATTTTTACAGCAAAAACATACTTTTTTCAAACCAAACAGTCTACAAAACTTTTTTGCAAAAGCATTGAAAAACCTGCTGCAAGCGGTAATAGCAACCTATATGTCGAAGTGTATAACTACGGTAATGCTGTAGCGCAGAATATCAATGTAAAAATTCAGGATGTGGATTTTGGCACAATTCCTTTCCTGAAACCCGGTGAAGATTATTTGATTCCAGTTGCCTATTTCATCCACGCATCAGATCAAAAAATTGCATTTGCTGAAAGAATAAAAGTGACTGGAGATACAACGACAATTCCCGTCGTTCTAACAATGGGGAAAACTTCGTCCGAGTTTGATGTGGATATTACAATCCAGAAAAATGCTATCAAGCTTAATGAGTCAGATTCTCGCTATTTAGAAAAGATAGGCAAGACACTTGAAGCAATCGAAAAACAGCAAGAAAAAATGACCGGCGAAATTAAAAAGGTTGGAGAAAACATTAAGAACAAAAAATAAGGGGGTGGTCAGTAATGGCAATCGAAACCAAGGAAATTACATTCGAGCGAGAAATCGAGTACAGCCTGCTTGACCACGGCGGATACATCAAGGGCAATCCTCGTGACTATAATCGGGAGTTTGCCATTGATACGAAGCTGCTGTTCCGTTTTCTCCAAGAGAGCCAGCCGGCGGAATGGGCCAAACTATGCAAGAAGCATGGTGATGACGTAGAAACCGGCTTTCTAAAAAAGCTGTACCGGGATTTGGATACCCATGGTATGCTGTACGTTTTTCGCCACGGCATCGTGGATGCTCCGGCGAAGCTCTCCATGTGTTTCTTTAAACCTGCCAGCGGTATGAATCAGACCAGTCAGGCACTTTATGAGAAAAATATTCTCTCCATTACCCGGCAGGTACATTACAGTCTGAAAAACGAAAACTCTATTGATGTCGTATTATTTATCAACGGCTTGCCAGTGGCAACTTTGGAATTGAAAAATCTGGCGACCGGTCAGACCGTCGAAAATGCAAAGCATCAGTACATGAAAGATCGTGATCCTCGAGAGCTGCTACTTTCTTTCAAATCCCGGTGCCTGGTTCACTTTGCTGTAGATACCGACGAAGTATGGATGACCACCAAGCTGGACGGTATCAATACATACTTTCTGCCATTCAACAAAGGCAATACTGGTGGCAAGGGAAATCCTGTCGGCAGTGGAACATACCGCACTTCCTATTTGTGGGACGAAGTGTTGCAGAAGGACAGCTTGCTGGATATCGTTCAGCGATTTATCCATCTTCAGGAGGACAAAAAGAATCCCAAGAAGTCCGTAATGATCTTCCCACGCTATCATCAGTTGGATGTTGTTCGCAAATTGGTTGCCGATGTATACGAGCATGGCACCGGACGTAACTACTTGATTCAGCACAGCGCAGGCAGCGGTAAATCCAATTCCATCTCCTGGCTGGCACACCACCTGTCCAATCTGCACGATAAAAATGATAAAGTAATATTCAACAGCATTATCGTGATTACTGACCGTCTGGTGCTGGACAAGCAGCTACAGGATACAATCTATCAGTTTGAACACGTGGAAGGCGTTGTAGTTAAGATTGACAATAATGCCTCTCAGCTGGCGGACGCTCTGAACACAGGCAAGAAGATTATCATCACCACACTTCAGAAGTTTCCATTCATTCTTGAAAAAGTGGACGATCTGAGTGGAAAACGGTTTGCCATCATCGTTGATGAGGCGCATTCTTCACAGACCGGCGAAGCCAGCAAAAAGATGAAAGCAATTCTGGGCGATACAGAAGGGCTGACCGAAGAAGAACAGCTTCAGAAGGTTGCCGACGAAGAAGCCAAAGAGGAGCATAAACAGTCTGATAGCGAGGATGAGATCACCAAGGAAATGGCCACTCACGGCCGTTTGACAAATTTGTCTTTCTTTGCATTTACCGCAACACCCAAGGCAAAGACTCTGGAAATGTTCGGTACGCCTGATGCAAACGGAATTCCTCGGGCGTTCCATATCTACTCTATGAAGCAAGCAATTCAGGAGGGTTTTATCCTAGATGTCTTGAAAAACTATGTAACCTATGACACCTACTTTAAGATAGGCAAGAAGATTGCGGATGATCCTCGCTATGAAAAGAGTAAGGCAAACAAGGCTCTGGGCAAATTCCTGAGCCTGCATCCGCATAATTTAGCACAAAAAACGCAGATCATTGTAGAGCATTTCCGTACCGTCACCAAGAACAAGATTGGCGGCAAGGCTAAGGCCATGGTTGTCACTGGTTCCCGTTTGCACGCCGTTCGCTACTATCAGGAGTTCCAGCGGTATATCAAGAAGATGGGCTATGAAAACGAGCTTGGAATCCTGATCGCTTTCTCTGGTACTGTGCGTGACGGCGGCGAGGAATACACCGAAGTCAGTCTAAATGGTATTAAGGAAAGTGAATTGCCAGAGAAGTTCCACGGCGGTGAATACCAGGTGCTGTTGGTAGCAGAAAAATACCAGACCGGCTTTGATGAGCCGCTGCTGCATACCATGTTTGTGGATAAAAAGCTCAGCGGCGTAAAGGCTGTACAGACCCTTTCACGCCTGAATCGAACCTGCTTTGGTAAAGAAGATACTTTTGTGCTGGACTTTGTAAATTCAGCAGAAGATATCCGTGCGGCATTTGCCCCGTATTACGAGGAAACTACCATCGAAGAAACCACTGACGCAAATATTGTGTATGAACTAAAATCCAAACTGGACGAATTCCGAGTCTACTGGGCAAGTGAGATTGAATCTTTTGCAAAGGTATTTTTCAAGCCCGGCAAAAAACAGGGCAATATGGACTTTGGCATCCTCAATAGCTTCCTCGACCCTGCTGTGGATCGATATAAAGGATTGGATGAAAACGAGCAGGAAGAATTCAAATCTACACTGACTAAGTTTGTCCGTGCCTATACATTCCTAACAAATATTATCCGGCTGGATGATGCAGGCCTCCATAAATTCCACGCCTATGCCAAGTTCCTGCAAAATAAGCTGCCGAAGCGTGAGGGTGGTGGACAGGTGTTTCTGGACGATGAAGTTGCATTGCAATATTATCGAGTTCAGAAAATTTTCGAAGGTTCCATAGCATTGGAGCAGAGCGATCCTCTGCCCAATAAAATTCATCCCGGCAAACCAAAGCTGGAAGAAGAAAAGGCACCGCTATCTGAGTTGATCGATAAGATTAATGAGAAGTTCGGTACTGAGTTCACCAACATTGATAAGGTTCTGGAGCAGATTGTTTCTGACATGGATGCCAACGAAGAATTGCGTATCCAAGCGCGCAACAATTCTCAAGAGCATTTCCGTTTCCCGTTTAACGACGCTTTTATGGATGTTGTCATTGGACGTATGGCACAGAATCAACAGTTCTGCGAAAGAGTTCTGGACGATGCAAAATTCGGTGATACAGTTCGAGATCTTCTAATCGGCGTTGTGTATGATCGCTTAAGGCGACCGACAGATGCCCAGCTGTAAAAATTATTGCCACAACACAGATGCGCATCTTGAGAATTGCAGCGCGGATGCGATCACGTAACGCACGAATTCTCTCAGAATACTTATGAGTGCGTTATAATAAAACGCTACAGGTTTCATCAGATTGTTGGATGAAATCTGTAGCGTTTTTGCGTTTTCTGAGCAGGTGTTCCAAGCTGCATTTTTGCAGTTTGTATATGCACCTGCGAGGAAAATGAGGGATTTCAAAGGGAGCATCCCTTTGACGCTGGGTTTCCAATAGGGGCGCGAAGCATCCCTGTTGGCACACGATTTTCCGTAGGAAAGTCTAGTGTGTTATACCTTTGCTTCCGTCTGACGCGGGAAAGGGGTTGACGGTGTACTCTGCGGTGCGGCAGAGGGTGGCGGCAAACGCTTTTTCGCGGCAGTAGGACAGGCGGATTTTGTGATGTGAGCTACAGCACAAACGCAGGATTTTTGAGAAGCAAAATCCGACTGTCCGGAAAAGGAAGCAGAGGTATATAAAAGCCTCCGTCCCGCCGCAGCGCCGCCTTTGTTTCAGCGCTTCTTCCGTTTCCCCTTGCCGTGGGTCATGGACGTTTTCCCGCGCTGGCTGATGGGGCTTTTCAGGTACTTGGACAGTTTGAGTATTTCAATCAGTGAGACGAACTGCTCTTTCGAGAGTTTGTCATAATCAATGCCGAACGTAGCAAGGAATGACCGAATTTGCCTTTCCTCGGAACTGCCCTCAAAGTTCATTGCATCCCGTAATTGGTTCTGTATATTTTCTGCAAAGGAGACTTCATCCGCGGTCATGGTGTCGGGGCGGTGTTCACTCCGAATGTCATGGAGGATGCCTTTCAGGTCATCTGCAATCAGGCTTCCGAAATATTCATCTTCCCGAATCTGCGCCACTTCTAACGTCCGCAGATGCAGGTCATTTTCCTCGCCGCCATTTTTTATCAACGCCATCTGCCGGACGGCTTCCAGCACGGCGTTCATATCGTTGACTCGCATATCCGCGATCCGGTCAACGTAAATCTCAGCATCCAGCATAAAGCGCTGGAAATCCTTGTGGCAGATCAGCTCCGACAGCAGCCGGTGATTGAACTTGCCTGTTCTTAATACATCAATCGAAGCATCACTCAAATGCAGCTCATGCAGAGCTGTGTTTGGGTGATTTTTTGTTTCCGTCCGCCCCATCAGATAGTCGCAGGAAACACCGTAATAGTCAGCCAGCAACAGAATGCTGTACGGGCTGATGTCCTTGCCGTTATCCGATTCGTATTTGCCAAGTGCGGATTTCGAAATACCCACCTCGGCGGCAAGCTGCTCCAACGTCAGCTTTTGTGCTGTTCGTAAATCCTTCAAACGTTCCCCGATTGTCAGCTTAACCTGCATACACCAGCCTCCTTTGCAGCTTTTTCTGTATTATATCATGCTTTTCCGTTTTTGTCTCAAAGCGTGGAAAAATCCTACTTTCATCCGGCTTTTCCTACCTCTTGGATATACGGGAAAGAGCCTGTTTTCTTACTAAAATTTAGACGTAAACCACGCAGCACCTTGAAAATTTCATGATCGTCCGATGAGGATATGCTTCCGGAGAAGTACCGCATTCCGCGTACCAAGGAAGAGGCAACGCCGGGGTAAGGACTCGGGCAGGAACGGCATCGGGTAGAACGGCGAAGTTCAATTATTTTACAGGAGGAAACAGGTATGGATTTATTTACACAAATCAAGATGGCAGTTTCCGTAAAAGAGGCTGCCGAATACTACGGATTGGAAGTAAACCGTGGCAACATGGTCTGCTGCCCCTTCCACGCCGACCGTACACCCAGTATGAAGCTGAATGAGGATTACATCTACTGCTTCGGGTGCGGAGCCCACGGCGATGTAATCGACCTTGTGGCAAAGCTGTTCAACCTGAGCAGCTATGACGCAGCGAAAAAGCTGGCGTATGACTTTGGGATCGACCCGGACAAGCCCCCTGCTGCGGCAGCGCTGAGGAAACCGGAATACCCGCTGGCAAAGGCGTTCCAGAAAGAGGAACTGCATTGTCAGCGGATATTGTGCGATTATCTGCACCTTCTGGAAAACTGGAAGGTGCAGTGCGCACCCGAAACACCGGAGGATACTCTTGATGACCGCTTTGTGGAAGCCTGCCAGATGCTCGATTATATCGAGGATCTGGCAGATATTTTGACCTTTGCGGAGTTGGAGGTTCGTGTGAAAACCGTGGATATGCTCCAAAAGGACGGCATGATCGACCGGCTGGAAGAACGCCTGAAACGGACGGCAAAGGAGGTGGATGCCCGTGACGAAACGGAAATCGGCTAATTTAGACGCGCCCATCTGGTTTGATGGCACAAATATCAATGAGGCGCTGTTTTGCGACGAGTTTCTGAGCAGCCGGAAAATCATCTTTGCCGATGGTGCTTTCTTTACACCGGACGGCAGAGTGACCGACGATCTGCCGCTCCGGGGCGAAATCTATGAGGAACTGAAATGCTGCGCCGTGAACAACATCCCCCGCAAGATCACCAACATTCTGGAAGTGATGAAGCTGTCGGCTCATGTGGAGGACTTTGCACCGGAGGCAGATAGAATCCATCTGGCGAACGGCACATTGACATTAGATGGTAACTTCACCGAGGGCAGACCTGATATCGTGCGGAGCAGACTGCCGGTGGCATATCGCCCTGACGCACCGGCTCCCGTCCGGTGGCTTTCTTTTCTGGATGGGCTTCTCTATACAGAGGACATCCCCACCTTGCAGGAGTTCATCGGCTATTGTCTGATTCCCAGCAATAAGGGGCAGCGAATGATGGTGATTAAGGGAAACGGCGGCGAGGGCAAGTCGCAGATTGGCGCAGTGCTGGGCGCACTGCTCGGCAGCAACATGAAAGACGGCAGTATCGGGAAGATTTCTGAAAACCGGTTTGCCCGTGCCGATCTGGAACACATTCTGCTGTGTGTCGATGATGATATGCGGATGGAAGCATTGCGGCAGACCAATTACGTCAAGTCCATCGTGACCGCCCAAGGCAAAATGGATCTGGAACGCAAGGGTAAGCAGAGCTATCAAGGGTGGATGTTCGCTCGGCTGCTGGCGTTCTCTAACGGCGATTTGCAAGCACTCTATGACCGAAGCGACGGATTTTATCGCCGACAGCTTGTGCTGACTACCAAGGAAAAGCCTGCGGGACGGGTAGATGATCCTGACCTTGCCGAAAAATTGAAAGCGGAGGTCGAGGGTATCTTCCTGTGGGCGTTTGAGGGCTTGCAGCGGCTTGTTGCCAATAACTTCAAGTTCACGGAAAGCCAGCGCACACGGGATAACCGGGAGGCGGTCAAACGGGACAACAACAACGTCTTTGATTTTCTGGAATCAGAGGGCTATATCCGGCTGAAAGCAGACAGCACCATCAGTTCCAAGGATTTGTATGAGATTTATCGGATGTGGTGCGAGGAAAACAACCTGACGCCGCTGAAACGCCGCAGCTTCAGCGACAGCGTGATTGCGAACCAGAGCAAGTACAATCTGGAATACTGCAACAAAATCACAAATGCCGCCGGTCGGCGGGTCTGGGGCTTCTTCGGGATTGAAGCGGTTGCCAGACCCAATATAAACGGGTTTTCCGATGTTTCGGAGCGTACGTACGTACCGGACGGATGGCGGGAATGATTTCACCGCCGTGCCGTGTACGTATGTACGCAGCGTTTTACCCCAAACGCCGCTATATAGGAAGAATGCTGACCGGCAGAGCCTATATTTGGGGGCGCGAATCAAGACAAGTGAAATCCGCAAAGAATTTGACCGTTGGCAGAAATGGTTTTACGGAATCGCGCTTCTCGGAACAGCAAAGCAGATGCGCGGACACATGGGAGATCACACGGTTTAGAGCAAAGCCACACGGAGCAGAAAAGTCGATAGGTGTCACCTGTGAACAGGACATCATAACGGCGATTCTGAGCGGATTTGACGACAATAGAATTTTTCACGATATAGCGAAGCGGATGCGCCGAATGGCGTGCTGGCTTCGCTTTTTCATTATCTGAATTTTGGAGGAAATTTGAATATGGGTGTACGCAACGAAATCAAGGCGCAGATTATCCGTGCCGGTTTTACCATGCAGGAGGTTGTAGATCTTCTTCATGACGAATATGGCTGGTCCGACAGCGTTTCTAACCTGTCTGCCAAACTGCAAAGGGAGAGCATCCGCTACAAAGAAGTCATGGAACTGGCTGATGTGCTGGGTTATGACCTCGTATGGCAGAAACGGAGGGAGAGATAAATGAGCAAGCCACAGTTTGCCATTCTCCGCTTTGCCAAGTACAAAGGACCGGAGATTTCCGATATTGAGACGCACAACGAGCGCACAAAAGAGAATTACGCCAGCAATCCAGACATTGACAAGAGCCGCAGTCACTTGAATTTTCACCTGATTACGCCGGAACAAAAATACCGGGCAGAGGCAGAGCGACAGATCAAGGAGACCGGTTGCCGTACCCGCTCGGACAGCGTGCGTGTGGTAGAAGCCCTTGTGACCGCAACGCCGGAGTTCTTCAAGGGCAAGAAGAAAGACGAAATCAAAGCCTATTTTCAGGAGGCGTTGGACTTTATCAAGCAAAACCAGAAGCCAGAAACAATCATATCCGCCGTGGTGCATATGGACGAGAAAACGCCCCATATGCACCTTTCTTTTGTCCCACTGACAGAGGACGGGAGGCTCTGTGCCAAGGAAATCGTAGGCAATAAGAAGAAGCTGACACAGTGGCAGGACAGGTTTTGGGAGCATATGGTCAAAATATACCCCGATTTGGAGCGCGGCGAGAGTGCCAGTGAAACCGGACGCGACCATATCCCACCGCGGGTATTCAAGGAAATGACTCGCCTGACCAAGCAGAAGGCCAAGCTGGAAGAATTGCTTTCAGGCGTCAATGCGTTCAATGCCAAAGGAAAAGCAGCAGAAATCGGCGCTTTTTTGGACAAGTATGTTCCTGCTGTGGAGCAGATGCACACGACACTGAAAAAGTACAATACGGCGTTCACGGTCACGACTGCCGAAAATAAAAAGCTGAAAAAGAAAACGGAGCAGTTGGAGCAGTCGCTGGACAAAGCCACGCAGGGAAGCACCTTGAAAAAGCTGGCTGACGCCAAGCTGCATCGGGATTATGAGGATGCCGTCGCCGTACTGGATCGTATTCCGAAGGAAGTGCTGGCGGCATATACGCACAGAACGGAGAAAGAGAGGGAGACTGCCTATGGTAGATGAATGGAGCGGCTTCGCCGCTTTGCTGGCAAATTTGATTGAAAAGTATGCCGTGGTTCTGAATCTTGATGCGCTGCCCGATCTCGTCATAGAGGAAGCCGTGCCTGAAAAAGATGGTGCTGATAAGAATATTCACGAAAACGATATTGAACCCGTGAAAGCAGCATGATATAATTGTCATGAAGTAAGTGTCCAAACCGCCATTGCAGGAGCAAAATCTCCTGCAATGGCAGAAAACGAGGTGAAGTGACAATGGATCGCTGGGAGAATGAGCAGAACAATTCCGAAATGATGATTTATACCACAGAGGATGGCTTGACAAAGATTGAAACGGCCTTCGATGGAGATACCGTTTGGCTTTCCATTGATCAGATGGCAGAGCTGTTTCAGCGTGATAGAAGTGTGATTGGCAAGCACGTGCGAAATATTTTCAAAGAAGGAGAGCTTCAAAAGGAAGCAGTATGGGCAAAATTTGCCCGTACTGCCGCCGACGGAAAAGTGTATGATGTCGATTATTATAATCTTGATGTTATCATTTCTGTCGGCTACCGTGTGAAATCTCAGCGCGGCGTGCAGTTTCGTATTTGGGCAACGGGGATTTTGAAGGAGTATATGCGAAAGGGCTTTGCTCTGGATGATGAGCGACTGAAAAATCTGGGCGGCGGCGGATACTTCAAGGAGCTGCTGGAGCGTATCCGCGATATCCGCGCTTCCGAAAAGGTGTTTTATCGACAGGTGCTTGAAATCTACGCAACCAGTATTGACTATGACCCTAAGGCGGAAATTTCCATTCAGTTTTTCAAGAAAGTCCAAAATAAGATTCATTATGCCATTCATGGACAAACAGCGGCGGAGGTCATTTACACACGTGCCGATGCGGAGAAAGAGTTTATGGGCTTGACTACCTTTGCGGGCAGTCAGCCCACGCTGAAAGAGGCGGTAGTTGCCAAGAACTATCTGAACGAGAAAGAGCTTCGTGCTATGGGGCAGCTTGTGTCAGGCTATCTGGATTTTGCGGAACGACAGGCAGAGCGAGAGCAGGCAATGACCATGCAGGACTGGTCAGAGCATCTTGATCGGATTTTGACTATGAGCGGAGAGCAACTGCTGATTGGTAATGGAAGCGTCAGCCATAAGCAGGCTATTGACAAGGCAACCGGTGAGTACAGAAAATACAAGGCCCGTACCCTCAGTGAAGTTGAGCGCGATTATCTGGATTCCATCAAGCTGTTGGAGCAGAAAACAGATAAAAAGTAGGCTGAGGCGGAGAAGACATGATGAAAAAAGAAAAGATAAAAGTCTATATCTATACGCGCGTGTCCACCGCCATGCAGATTGACGGATATTCTCTGGATGCACAGAAATCCAGAATGAAAGCCTATGCCGAGTTCAATGACTATGAGATCGTGGGCGAATACGAGGATGCCGGAAAATCCGGCAAGTCCATTGAAGGGCGTGTAGAGTTTAACCGCATGATGGAGGATATCAAGTCCGGCAAAGACGGCGTGTCCTATGTGCTGGTGTTCAAACTCTCGCGCTTCGGCAGAAATGCGGCAGATGTCTTGTCTACCTTACAGGTCATGCAGGATTTCGGTGTCAATCTGATTTGTGTGGAGGATGGGATCGATTCCTCCAAGGACGCCGGGAAGCTGATGATCTCCGTTCTCTCTGCTGTGGCTGAAATTGAGCGTGAAAATATCCGTGTGCAGACAATGGAGGGCAGAATCCAGAAAGCCCGTGAGGGTAAATGGAATGGCGGCTTTGCGCCATATGGCTACAAGCTGGAAAAGGGACAACTTTTCATCAATGAGGAAGAAGCAGCGGCAATCCGCGTGATTTTTGACCAGTATGTGCATACAGATACCGGTGCAAACGGCCTTGCAAAATACCTTGCAACTCACGGAATTTACAAAATCCAGCGGCAAAACGGAAAAAATCCCTTATTCGATGCGGCGCTGATCCGCAGGATTCTGAAAAATCCGGTATACTGCGGGAAAATCGCCTATGGCAGACGACGGACGGAGAAGGTGCATGGCACAAGAAATGATTACCGGCTGGTGGAGCAGGACGATTATCTGCTGGTGGATGGACTGCATGAGGGAATTGTCTCCGAAGAACTATGGCACGAGGCGCAGGTCAAGCTGCTGGCACAAGCAGAGAAATACGAACACGTCAACAGGGGCAAGGATACAAAAATACATCTGCTGTCCGGTATTGTGAAATGCCCGGTCTGCGGCGTAGGAATGTATGGAAACAAAAGCATCAAACATAAGGCGGACGGCTCAAAATACAAGGATTTTTATTACTATGGCTGTAAGCACCGTGCGATGACGCGCGGTCATAAATGCGACTTCAAGAAACAGATCAATGAAGAACTGCTGGACAGCGCCGTTGCGGAGGTCATTGTAAAGCTGGTAAGCAATCCGAAATTTGCCGCCATGATGCAGGAAAAGATCAGCATGAAGGTGGATACCTCTGCCATTGAGCAGGAGATCGCGGCGCATGAAAAGCAGCTTCGCCAGAGTTATTCCGTAAAAGTGCGGCTGATGGATGAAATTGATTCCCTCGACCCGGACGATAAGCACTACATCAAACGCAAAGCAGACCTTGATGACCGGCTTTACAAGATGTATGATAAGATCGAGGATACAGAAAACCAGCTCGTTGCCGCCAGAGCCAAGAAGATGGCGATTGAGGCGGAAAAGCTGACGGGCGACAACATCTACAAGGTGCTGATTTTCTTTGATAAGCTCTATTCCGTCATGGACGATCAGGAAAAGCGGCAGCTCATGGAATCGCTGCTATCCGAAGTCCAGATCTATGAGGAACGGCAGCCCAACGGTCAGTGGCTCAAGTCCATCAAATTCAAGCTCCCAATCATTGCGGAAGATATGAGCTTGAGTTTGGACAATGATACGCATATTGA